>NZ_JBEPPW010000012.1:0-110806 GCF_040547525.1 Roseovarius sp. MBR-6
TCAATTCGCTATCATGTTCGACGAACGCTTCAACGCGTGACCGTAACTGAAACCCGCATGGCCCGGACCAGTTACACAGAGTTCATGACACTCCCGCAGGGGCTTATTCCTGGTCTGTGACGTCCCCCGACAGTCGGACATCCGGTGTTGCCTTGGCGCTGTCGATATAGCCGCGATAGACGACCTCGGCATATCTGCCATCCATGATGATCGGGTTCGACTGAACAAAACCCGATACCTCGGTCACCGTGCGCCGGTTGCGCCGTTCGCGGCCCTGCGTGACGATAAGGGGTTGCGTGTCGCCAAACGAGGCCACCGCCTCCAGCCGCGCGCGGCTTATGCCCTGGCTTGTCAGGAAATTGACCACCGCCTGCGCCCGCCGCATCCCGAGCGCCTTGTTGTAGGCAGACGTTCCCACCGCGTCGGTATGGCCATAGACGCGGAAGCGCACCTCCGGGAACTGCCTGATCCAGCGGGCCTGTTCGCGCAGCGTATCGCGCGCACCGGCGTCCAGAGCGGCGGAATCGAAGGCAAAATTCACGGTGCTCATGACCTCGTTGGAAAATCTGTTGGCAAGGTCGAATACATAGCTGCGCTCGCCGGTCATCACGAGGTGATTGCTCATCGTCGCCTGGCCGAACGTGCCGTTATCGGCCAGCCCGCCCACTTCTCCGAAATAGGAGCGGTAGACTTCGCCGTCGGGTGCTGTGCAGGCCACCGCGGCAATCAGACCGGTAATCGCGAGATAATGTTTCATGAGGCAACCCCGCTCATTCCATCACGTAGCCGTAGGACCCCGTGAAATCCTGTTTTGCAACTTCGCCGGCGGCCCCTCTGGTCGGAGCACCCTTGGCGACGCGCCCCCTGAGGAAGAGATCGGCCTCGGAGGGCAGGCGCACGCGATCGGTGGGCAGCACCAGCGCCTCGCCCCGCGTCGGCGAGACAAGATGCGCCGAAACGATGATCACCAACTCGCTCTGGTCGCGCTGGAAATCGGCGCTGCGGAAGAGCGCGCCCAGAACCGGAATGTCACCCAGCCAAGGCACCTGCGAGGCGTTGTCGCGGAAATCGTCCTGCAAGAGCCCCGCGATGGCAAAGCTCTCGCCGTCGCGCATCGCCACCGTGGTCGAGGTGTCGCGGCGCCGGAAGCCGGGCAGCGTCAGGCCGTTGGTGACAATGGAATTCGCGGGATCGACCGAGGATACGGCCGCCACCAGTTCGAGATTGATGATGCCGTCATCCACAACGCGCGGCACGAATTTCAATTCGACGCCGAATCTCTTGAACTCGACGGTGAGCGTGTCGGTATCCTGCGCCACCGGGATCGGGAATTCGCCTCCCGCAAGGAAGGACGCCTCCTGCCCCGACAGCGCGGTCAGGTTCGGCTCGGCCAGCGTGCGCACGACGCCCTTGGTCTCGAGCGCCTCGAGGAGGATGCCGATTTCGGTCGCGCCTATGTCAAACCCGATGAAGGCGGTGCCGGCGGCGGTCTGGCCGCCGACCGTGCCAGGGACAACGGTCTGGGGGCCGATACCGCTGCCAATTGGTCCTGTCCCGGGTCGCGAGCCGACGCCACCGATTTGGTTGACGGTTTGCCCATTTCGGTTTGACAGGGCACCAAAGGATAAGGATGTCGAAAGCGCCTTGGACACGCTGCGCTGCATCTCGGCAAAGCGGACCTTGAGCATGACCTGCTGCTTGCCCGAGACCGACATGAGGTTCGAGACACGTTCAGGCGCGTAGCGTTCGGCCAGATCGAGCGCGCGTTGCAGCCGCGCCGGGCTGGACACGGTGCCCGACAGCACGATGCCGTCATTGGCGGTGCGCACCTCGATGCTTTCTCCGGGAAGGATCTGGCGCAGCCGTTCCTTGAACTCGGCCACATCGGTGCTCACATGCACGTCGATATTGGTGATAAGTTGCCCGGTGCCGTCGAAAAGCGTCAGCGTGGTGCGCCCCGGCGTCTTGCCCAGCACATAGATCGTGCGGTCCGAGAGCGTCGAGAAATCGGCGATGGCCGGGTTTGCGATGCTCAGTTCGGCGAAGGGCACATCGCTTTCAACCACGATGGCGCGGTTCATCGACACGCTCAGATTGCTTGCTGCACCGTTTTGCAGGACGCGCACGGTTTCAGCCTGCGCTGCCATCGGCGCGGTCATCGCATTGACAACACATGCAGCAAAAGCCGCCGTGATAAATCTTTTCAGGATCATGTGACCTGCCTCTCCGATCACGCCTCATTTGCCGGATCTTTTGTCCGATTTGATTTGATCATGCGCGAATTTTCTGAATCTTGCAAGGAATCAATATGTTTTGAACTTCAGATGACGACTGATGCCGTGAATATGGGGCGCAATAGCCACAAAGGCCGCCCGGTCGGGCGGCCTGATGCTTGCTGTTTCGGGTGATCAATTGGTGCAGGGGATCGGCGTCACGATCACCTCTGCGCCGCGCCGGGTGCGGATGGCACAGGTTTCTTCCTTCACCTCCGGGGCGGCCTCGACCCGCGCCTGAAGTCCCAGAAGGCGCGATTGATCGACCTCGATCACCTCTGCGATGCTTTCATCCATGGCCCCGACGAGCGAGAGCGCAAGCCGCCCGGTCGCCTGCGCCTGCGCAAGGGCGGCAACCTGTTGCGGTGTGGCTGCGACGGTGACGGTGCGGGCGACGCGCGTTTCGGACCGGTCCACATCGGCGCTCTGGTCGATAGCGACAAGCTGCATCTGGGATTCGATCAGCTTGGTGACATCGCCGGTGGAATCCCCCTCGGTGCGCAGGTTCTGGCCCTGAATGCGACCGGTCCAGTAGACATCCACCGAGTCGCCCGGTCGCAGAAAGCCCGAAACCCCGCTGGCCGCGTCCACCTGGATGGCAAAGGCGCGCATGCCGGGGGCGAGGCCGGTTGAAATGCCGGCCGGTTCCCCCGGCTTGGTCACTTTCGTCTCGAGAATGATCTCGTTCGCGCTCATGCCGCGCAGAACCTCGCGCGCACCAAGGCCGGTCACGGGGGTGAGAGACTCGATCTTGTCAAAATACCCGTTGGGAATAGACGCTTTGGGAAAGGGAACGAGGCGGATATCCGCTTGCGCGATCTTTTCACCGTATTTCATGTCCCGTGCCGCGACCACCACATCGACCGTTTCGATCTGCGGCCCGCGCTGTTGACGCTCGAGCGCCAGTTCCTGCTGATATTGATCGATGTAGTTTTTCGCCATGTAGGTGGCAAAGCCGGCAAGGCCGATACCGGCGATCAGGACCAGTCCGAATATCAGGCGCATGGTTTACCCTTCCATATCGTTGATGCGTTCCAGTGGACAACAACCCACGGGATCAGCAGTGTTTGTGCAGGCAGATCGTGGCAAAAGAATGGAGGTTTTCGGGAACCTGGATGGAAAGAGGCCGAACACGAAACCGGCGCGTCCTGTGCGCGCAGATCCTCAGGTCCGGCCTCCTCGCTCTGATGTCCGGGCGCGTCAGTCGTAGAACTGTGTTCCGACATCGGACACACGTTCGGAAACGCTCGTGACGTCGCCGAGAATGGCCGTCACGACACTCAGAGAGATAAGCGCGACAAGGGCCGTCAAGACGACGAAATCAACCGTCACTGCGCCCGAGTCCTGCTTCCATAGCCGCAGCAGCCGATTGCGGATGATAAGAAGCTTCATGTCTGTGCCCGTCCGTTAGCACGTGTCGTTACAACACATGACTGTTTGGGGCCCGTTAAATGTGCCTCGTGACGTCGTATGGAGTCATGCAAATTTTACACATTTTCCTGGCCGTTAGCCAAAAGGCCGCGAACCCGGAGGTTCGCGGCCCGTTGATCACGCGGTCAGCCGAACTGATCAGCCGCCGGCCGGCGCGGGGGCCGAGGTCGCTTCGCGGGTGTCGATCTCGGTGCCGATCTTGCTGGCAAGACCGTCCATGCTGCTGCCGACAACCGTCACGGCGCCGATGCCGAGTGCCACCACGGCGGCGGTCAGCACAACCCAGTCAACCGTGACTGCGCCGTCTTCGTCTTTCAGGAAGTTCTGGAAAAAGTTGGTCATTGTTTGGTCCCTCCAAAGGATCAGTGGTTCAGGTTTCACATCCACCCCGGTTCTGGACCCAACGTTTTTATGGCCCGTTGCCGTCGTGGTGTGACCCTATATGGCCCCTGAATTCGGGCGGGATTTGGGCGGCTTTGAAGCGATTTCCGCGTCTTGGATAATTTTATGGAGTATTTTGTCAACCATATGAAAATAAACAAAAGAAAACAGCGATGTTTTTGAAAATACAGCTTTTACGGGAAGAATTTGGTAAAAATTCTGTCCGCGAACCGGGGCAAAAAGCGACAGTTCTGGCCTTTTGCGGCGATTGTCGGCATAGTGTCGCAAAACATCCAGAGGCCGAGCGGTGCCCGTCAAGAGAATCTTCATGGTTTTGGGTCTTGCTGCGACTCAGGCCCTTTTCACACCTGCGCGCGCGGGCGATCCGCCGCCCTTTCCCGAATTCACCTTCAAGCGCGAGACGGCCCCGAAACCCGGGGAACGCCGCCCGCTGGTGCAGATCGACCCGCAGGCGGTCTGGCCGCCGCCGCGCCGCCCCGCCGAAGACTCGGCCCCCGACCCCGATGCGGCCCCAAGCGGGGTGGTCTCTCGCCATGGCTGGTTCTGGGAGGACGTGCCCGCAGGCCTTGACGCGTCCGGTCCCGAGCGGCTTCGCGCCGCGATGGCGCGGCTCTCTCAACCGCCCGCAGGGGCGGCAGGCGTGGCCGCCCCCCGGCTGGAGGCGATACAGGCCCTGCTACGCGCCCATGGTGCCGAAATCCTGCGCGCCACCATCGGCACGCGCGTCTCGCCCGCGCTCGTGCTGGCGGTGATCGCGGTGGAATCCTCGGGGCGCGAGGCGGCGGTGAGCCATGCGGGCGCGCAGGGCCTCATGCAGCTCATGCCCGACACCGCCCTGCGGTTCGGCGTGCGTGACGTGTTCGCACCCGCCGAGAACATCCGTGGCGGCGCGGCCTATCTCGACTGGCTGATCGGAGAGTTCGGCGGCGATGTGATTCTGGCGCTCGCGGGCTACAATGCGGGCGAAAACGCGGTTCACAGGAATGACGGCGTGCCGCCCTATGCCGAGACCCGCGATTATATCCCCAAGGTTCTGGCCGCCTTCGAGGTGGCGCGCGCGCTCTGCAAGACGCGGCCCGAACTCCTGACCGATGCCTGTGCGTTTGATCTGGCGATGAATTAGGACCGGGCGCGACCCGCCCGGCCCCTCACATCGGTTGACGATGGTCTCAGTTGACGATGGTCGCCTCGGTCGCGGCGCGCAGCTCGTCCTCGGTCACGCCCTCGGCGGTCTCGACGATCTTCAGCCCGCCCTCGACCACATCGAGCACGCCGAGATTGGTGATGATGCGATTGACCACCCCCTTGCCGGTCAGCGGCAGCGTGCAGTCGCGCAGCACTTTGGACTCGCCGTGCTTGTTGGTGTGATCCATCACCACCACCACGCGGCGCACGCCCGCCACCAGATCCATCGCGCCGCCCATGCCCTTGACGAGCTTGCCGGGGATCATCCAGTTGGCCAGATCCCCGTTCTCGGCCACTTCCATCGCGCCCAGGATCGCCATGGCGATCTTGCCGCCCCGGATCATGCCGAACGAGGTGGCGCTGTCGAAATAGGCGGTGTGGGGCAGTTCGGTGATGGTCTGCTTGCCGGCGTTGATGAGGTCAGGGTCTTCGTCACCCTCAAGCGGGAAGGGCCCCATGCCGAGCATCCCGTTTTCCGATTGCAGCGTCACCGTCACCCCCTCGGGGATGTAGTTCGACACCAGCGTCGGAATCCCGATGCCGAGATTGACATAGGTGCCGTCCTCAAGCTCCTGCGCGGCGCGTGCCGCCATCTGATTGCGATCCCAAGCCATTATGCTGCCCTCACCGTGCGTTGTTCGATGCGTTTCTCATGCGTGCCCTGAACAAGGCGGTGCACATAGATGCCCGGCAGGTGAATGCAATCGGGGTCGAGTGTGCCCGGCTCCACGATCTCTTCCACCTCCATCACGCAGATGCGCCCGCACATGGCCGCCGGCGGGTTGAAGTTGCGCGCGGTCTTGCGGAAGATGGCGTTGCCGGTGGTGTCGGCCTTCCACGCCTTGACGATCGAGAGGTCAGCGAAGATGCCGCTTTCCATGATATAGGTCTCGGGTTGGCCGTCCGCGCCGGTGGGAAAGTCCTTGTGCTCCTTGCCCTCGGCGATGACCGTGCCGACGCCGGTCTTGGTGTAGAAACCGGGAATGCCCGCGCCGCCCGCGCGCATCCGCTCGGCCAGGGTGCCTTGCGGATTGAATTCAAGCTCCAACTCGCCGCTCAGGTATTGGCGCATGAATTCCGCGTTCTCCCCCACATAGGAGGAGATCATCTTGCTGACCTGCCGGGTCTGAAGCAGGATGCCGATGCCGAAATCGTCGACGCCCGCATTGTTGCTGGCGAAGGTGAGATTTTTCACGCCCGCGTCGCGGATCGCCGCGAGCAGGAGTTCGGGGATACCGCAGAGGCCGAACCCGCCTGCGGCAATCAGCATGTCGTCGCGCAAGAGCCCGTCGAGCGCCTCCGCTGCCGAACCGTAAACCTTGGACATTGCAAAACTCCCTTTGAAGCCTGTCGGGCCCGGTATGATCATGGCGACGGCGCGAGTCAACGCAAGGCGCGCCCGCATCGACACGGTTTACGGATTACTACGTAAGGGGCCTCAAGCCGCGCGGCTCAGACGGCCTTCTTGCGCGTGGCGGGCTTGGCCGCCGCCTTCTTCGCGGCGGGCTTTTTTGCGGCAGGTTTCTTCGCGGCAGCCGTTTTCGGGGCGGCCTTCTTCTTGCCGCCCTTCGCCGCCTTGGCCGTGATCAGTTCCAGCGCCGCCTCCAGCGTCATCGCGTCGGGGGGAGTGTCCTTGGGCAGGGTCGCGTTGACCTTGCCCCATTTGACATAAGGACCATACCGCCCCTCGAACACCTGAACCGGACCACCGTCGGGATGTTCGCCCAGATCGCGCAAGGATTTCGCCGCCGCGCGCCCGCGCCCGCCGGGATTGGCGCGCTTTTCGGCCAGAAGCTCCACCGCGCGGTTCATGCCGATTTCGAACACGTCGGCTGGGTCCCGGAGGTTGGCGTAAACGGGTTTCGCCTCGTCGGGCAACTGGTGCATGAGGTAGGGGCCGAAGCGGCCGAAATTCGCCTTGATCGCGCCGCCCTCGGGATGCGCGCCCACCTCGCGCGGCAGGCTCAGGAGCGTCAGCGCCTTTTCCAGCGTCATGTCCTCGGCTTTCCACCCCTTGGGCAGGCTGGCGCGCTCAGGCTTCTTGTTTTCCTCGGTGGCCTCTCCGCGCTGCACGTAAGGGCCAAAGCGCCCCGAACGGAGCGAGATTTCGTTGCCATTCTCATCCTCGCCAAGGATCCGGTCGCCGTTTTCGGCCGCATCGCCGCCGATGGGGCGCGTATAGCGGCAGTCGGGGTAATTGCCGCAGCCGACAAAACCGCCCGAACGCGAGGTCTTGAGATGCAACTGCCCCGTTCCACAAAGCGGGCATTGGCGCGGATCGCCGCCATCCTCGCGGGGGGGATAGAGCGTGGGGGCAAGCGCTGCGTCGAGCACGTCGAGCACCTCGGTGATGCGCAACTCGGATGTCTCGGCGATGGCCGCCGAGAAATCGCGCCAGAAGCGCGAGAGGATATCCTTGTAATCCGCCTCGCCCGCGCTGACGCGGTCGAGATCCTCTTCCAGATTGGCGGTGAATTCGTAGCCCACGTATTTGCGGAAGAAGTTGATCAGGAAGACGGTGACGATCCGCCCCTTGTCCTCGGGGTAGAGGCGGTTCTGTTCCTTGCGGACATATTCGCGGTCCTGAATCGTGCCCAGCACGCTGGCATAGGTCGAGGGGCGGCCGATGCCCAGCTCTTCCATCTTCTTGACCAGCGTCGCCTCGGTGTAGCGCGGCGGGGCTTGGGTGAAATGCTGGAGCCCCAGCACGGCCTCGTTTTGCGAGAGCATCGCGGCGGGGCTGTCCTTGCCGTCCTGTGCCTTGGCGAACTCCGCGCGCAGCGAGGATTTGGCGAAGGCCGCCTTGTCGCCCTGCATGATCTGCGGCAGGCGGCGGTCTTCCTCGTCGGTCACGTCGTCGCGCCCTTCCTCGTAGACCTTGAGGAACCCGTCAAAGAGCATCACCTGCCCGGTGGCGCGCAGGCCAACCTGTCCGTCCGCGCTGCCGATATCGACGGTGGTGCGCTCCAGCCGCGCAGCCTCCATCTGGCAGGCAAGGGTGCGTTTCCAGATCAGGTCATAAAGGCGGCGCTGGTCGGTGTCGGTGAGCCTCAGCTTGGCCGCGTCGCGGGTCATGTCGGTGGGCCGGATGCACTCATGCGCTTCCTGCGCGTTCTTGGCCTTGTTTTTATACATGCGGGGCGATTTCGGCAGATACGCCTCGCCAAAGCGGTCGCGGATCGCGTCGCGGGCGGCCATCACCGCCTCTGGGGCCATGTCGATGCCGTCGGTGCGCATGTAGGTGATGTGCCCGGCCTCGTAGAGGCGTTGCGCGGCGCTCATGCATTGTTTGGCGCCCATGCCGAACTTGCGGCTGGCCTCCTGTTGCAGGGTCGATGTCATGAACGGGGCGGAGGGATTGCGGCTGGCCGGTTTCGCCTCGACGCCCGTCACCGAGAGCGCGCGCGCGGCCACGGCCTGCACCGCCAGTTCGGCCTGTGTCGCGTTTTCCAGATCGTATTTGTCGAGTTTCTTTCCCGCAAGCGTGACCAGCCGCGCCTCGAACTCCTGTCCGCGCGGCGTGGCCAGAGCCGCCTTGACGGACCAGTATTCGCGGGCGGTGAACGCCTCGATCTCCATCTCGCGCTCGACGATGAGACGCAGGCACACGGATTGCACCCGCCCCGCCGAGCGCGCGCCGGGCAGCTTGCGCCAGAGCACGGGGCTGAGGTTGAAGCCCACGAGGTAATCGAGCGCCCGGCGCGCCAGATAGGCCTCGACCAGCGGCGCATCGACCTGACGGGGGTTTTTCATTGCCTCGGTAACGGCGGCCTTGGTGATGGCGTTGAAGACGACGCGGCTGACGGGCGTGTCCTTGTTGATCGCCTTGCGCTTGCGCAGCGTTTCCTCGAGGTGCCAGCTGATCGCCTCGCCCTCGCGGTCGGGGTCGGTGGCGAGGATGAGGGCGTTGTCATCCTTGAGCGCGTCGGCGATGGCCTTGACATGCTTGCGGCTGTCGGCACCCACCTCCCATGTCATGTCAAAGCCGTTCTCGGGATCGACCGAGCCATCCTTGGCAGGCAGGTCGCGCACATGGCCATAGCTTGCCAGAACCGTGTAGCCGTCGCCCAGATACTTGTTGATGGTCTTTGCTTTGGCGGGCGATTCGACAACGACGACGGGCATGGACACTCCTTCCGGCTTTGCGGGCCGCTTATGGCGGCGCACCATGTGGGCTGGCAAGGGGAATTGTCAATGAAGGCCCGCGATCAGGCGCTGAGCGAGACAAGGCCACCGGGATGGCGCGTGATGCGCCCGTCAAGCTCGAGCGCGACGAGCGCGGGGGCCACGGCCTGCGCGGGACTGGCCAGATCGCGGATCAGTTGATCCTCGGCCAGCGGTGAGGGGCCAAGGCGGGCGAGTATCTCGGTATGCAGCGCGGCGGTCTCGCGCAGGGGGCGCGGGGGCGGCGCAGGGTCGGGCAGGGGGATCTCGGCCTGAACGGGGGCCTCGTCGCGCGGCAGGGCCTCGATCACGTCGACGGCGCTGCGCACCAATACGGCCCCGTCGCGGATCAGCATGTTGCAGCCGCTGGCGCGCGCGTCGAACGGGTGGCCCGGCACGGCCATCACCTCGCGCCCTTGATCGAGCGCCGTGCGCGCGGTGATGAGCGAGCCGGATTTCGCCGCGGCCTCGACCACGATGACGGCGCGCGCGAGGCCGCTGATCAATCGGTTGCGCGTGGGAAAGTGCCGCGCCTGCGGCACAAGGCCCATGGGCTGTTCCGACAGGCGCAGCCCGTTGCGCAGGATATCCTGCGACAGCCGCGTGTTTTCCGCCGGGTAGATCACATCGACCCCGCCCGCCATGACGGCGAGCGTGCCCGCTTTGACGCTGGCCAGATGCGCGGCGGTGTCGATCCCGCGCGCAAGGCCGGAGACCACGACAAAGCCCTGCTCCGAGAGGTCCGCCGCCAGCGATTTTGCCATGCGCATCCCGAGAGAGGAGGCGTTGCGCGCACCGACAAGGGCGATCATGGGACGGCTGAGCGTGGCGATGTCGCCCATCACCCAAAGAACGGGGGGCGCGTCGGGCAGGTCGCGCAGCGCCGCCGGATAGGCAGGGTCGGGACAGGCAAGAAGGCGCGCACCGGCCTTTTGCGCGGCGCGCAATTCGGCGATGGCCACGCCCTCGGGGCAGGGGGCGTAATCGGTCACACCGGCGGCGCGGGCAACCTCCGGCAGGGCATCGAGCGCCGCCGCCACGCTGCCGTGTTCGGACAAAAGCCGGTGAAATGTCACCGGACCAACCCGGCGCGAGCGCAAGAGACGAAGCCACGAGACCCGCTCATCTTCCGTGGTGGGTGGGAGTGGGGGGTGAGTGGAAGGATGTGTGACCTTGGGCATCCCGTGACCTCGCCTGCTTGCAGGATCATGGATACCGCCGGAAGGGTTAACGGGCGGTAAACCGAAACCGGGTGGACCGCAGATTTTTCGCGGACTTCCGGTAAGGTAATGAAAATACGCTTGAATTATTATTGTATTGGCGGCTTTCGGTCGCGGTCAGGCAGGTGCCGCGTTTGCTTCCTCGGCGCACCCGCGAAACCTTGCTCCGATTCGAACGTATCGGGCGACGCTCAGGGTCCAGAGCGTCGCCCGACACGGGTCTCCAGGTTGGCTATGGGACTCAGACGATGTCGAACACCGTGTCGAGCCCGTCGAGCGTTGTCAGGCCCGTCAGCGTGATGCTGGTGCCTCCGCCGAAATCGAGCACGGCATTGCCTCCCACAATCGACCCGAAGGCGGTGACCACGGCGGCCCCGTCCGCAGCCCCCCCAAGAAGGTCGCTGGACAATTCGATCCGGTCACCCGCGCCGATGTTGAAGAACTCGAACACGTCCGCCCCGTCGCCTGCGCCGAACACGAAGACATCCGCGCCGGGACCGCCCCAGACCGTGTCATTGCCCGCGCCGCCCTCAAGACGGTCATTGCCCGCGCCGCCAAAGATCAGGTCGTCGCCGTCGCCGCCCAGAACCGTGTCGTTGCCATCGCCCGCGAAAACCGTGTCGTTTCCGGCCCCGCCGTCGACCGAGTCGGCCCCGATGTCGCCGCCGATCTGATCCGCGCCGTCGCCGCCGAGCATGGTGTCGTTGCCAGCACCGCCCCAGAGCTCGTCGTCGCCCGCGCCGCCGTCGAGGAAATCGGCACCGTCAAAGCCGCCGATTGTGTCGTTGCCTTCCCCGCCCGAGAGCGAGTCGTTGCCGAGCCCGCCCCAAAGCTCGTCGGCGCCGTCGCCGCCGTCGATGCTGTCGTTGCCGTTGCTGCCGCTCAGCGTGTCGTTGCCCGCGCCACCATCAATCTGATCGTTGCCCGCGCCGCCCCAGACCTCGTCATTCCCACCGCCAGCATTTATCTGGTCATCGCCGTTGCCGCCGCCGATCTGGTCGTCGCCAAGACCGCCCCAGATGGTGTCATTGTCGTCGCCGCCAAAGATTGTGTCATCGCCGTCACCCGCAAAGATCAGATCAAGGCCCGCGCCACCACCGATATTGTCGTTGCCGGCATCCCCGACAATCGTGTCGTTGCCGTCGCCGCCAAAGAGATCCTCCCAGCCGATGCCGCCGATCAGGCTGTCATCGCCCGCGCCGCCGAAGAGGCCGTTGGGCCCGGTCCCGCCGATGAGCGTGTCATTGCCGGTGCCGCCAAAGAGATCGTCGGCCCCGTCGCCACCCTCGATCAGGTCGTCGCCGCCAAGACCGTTGATGAAATCATCGCCCGCCGTGCCGATGAGCGTGTCATCGCCTTCGGTCGGCCCGCCGGTATCGACGGTGATGCCGGCCACCTGCGCGGCTGTGAGGCCTGCGAAGGTGATCGAGTTGCCGCCGCCGAAATCGACCACCGCGCCCGCGTCCGTGTCGGTCGCATTGGCCATCGCCGCCTGAAGCGCGAGGAAGGAGCTTCCGGCGATGCGCAGCACAAGGCTTTCATTGTCGGCGTCGAAATCGCCGATGGTGTCGTTGCCGCCCACGTGGATGAAGGTGTCGGTGCCGCCGCGGCCGTCGAGGCGGTTGTCGTTGGTGTCGCCCGCCAGCGTGTCGGCGCTGTTGGAGCCGCGCAGCCATTCGATATTGCTGACCGTGTCGGTGAAGGCGTTGCCATCCCAGGTGCCGGTGACCGTGCCCGCCGCGAGATCGGCATTGATGCCGCTCACGCCCGCGCGGTCATAGCGCATCCGGTCGAACCCGTCGCCACCGTCGATCGTGTCATTGCCGCCGCGCGAGATGAAGCTCTCATCCGCCGCGCTGCCGATGATCAGATCGTCATTGTCGGTGCCGCGCACCTCCCAGATGCTGTTGGTGCCGGTGATCGTCTCGGCATTGCCGAAGCCGTCATCGGCGATCACGCCGGTGGCGAGGTTCACCTGCGCCCCGCCGGTCGCGCCGGTGAACGCGAAATCGAGCCGCACGAAACCTTCGCCATTGATCTCGTAGCTGTCCGCGCCGTCGCCGCCGCGAACCTGCATCCACTGGTTTGCACCGGGAGAGAGATTGAACACGTCGTCGCCCGCCGTGCCGATCACACCCAGCCCGCCATTGCCAAAGCCCGCGAAAAGTGGCTGCTCCACCCCGATCAGCGTGTCGGTGCCGTTCGCGCCCTTGTCCACCGTGCCGGTATTGGCCGCCCCGTCGATGGTCACGGCGATGCCACTGCCCAGCGAGTTGTAGCCAAGCGTCACGAAGCCGTCGACGCCGTCATTGCCCGACATGTCGATCGTGTCATTACCCGCGGAGCCGACCACGAAATCGCCGTTCGGCGTGGCGTTGCCGGTGATGATCAGGTCATCCCCCGCCGTGCCCTCGAGGAAATCATCGCCATCCGTGCCGTTGATCACACTCGGACCCGGATCGGAAATGTCGAGCGTGGCCTGGATCGACTGTATCTGTTCTTCATTCAGCCCGTTGAAGCCGATGTTCTGCGCCTCGCCGAAGGTCACGAAATACTGCCCCTCGAAGAACAGCACGTCCTGCATCGCCGCATCGACATCGGCCTGCGTCAGGCCTGCGATGTCGATGACCAGCGAATCCACACCGACCGTGAAATCACTGATCGAGTCGAAGCCGCCCCGGAACACGAAAGTATTGGCCCCCGATCCGCCGACGAAGGTGTCATTGCCCAGCCCGCCCACAAGGGTGTCGTCGCCGTTGCGCCCTTCCATGCGGATGCCGCTGTCGTTGGCCATGATCACGTCATTGCCGTTCGAGCCGCGCAGCCATTCGATATTGCTGACCGTGTCGGCGAAGGCGTTGCCGTCCCACACGCCGGTGACCGTGCCCGCCGCGAGATCGGCATTGATGCCGCTCACACCAAAGCGGTCATAGCGCAGCCGGTCGAACCCGTCGCCGCCGTCGATCGTGTCATTGCCGCCGCGCGAGATGAAGCTTTCATTCGCGTCGCTACCGATAAGCACATCGGCATTGTCGGTGCCGCGCACCTCCCAGATGTTGTTGGTGCCGGTGATCGTCTCGGCATTGCCGGAGCCGTCATCGGCGATCACACCGGTGGCAAGGTTCACCTGCGCCCCGACGGTCGCGCCGGTGAAGGCGAAATCAAGCCGCACGAAACCTTCGCCATTGATCTCGTAGCTGTCGGTGCCCGCGCCGCCGCGCACACTGATCCACTGCCCCGCGTCGGGTGCAACGGTGAAGCTGTTCGCGCCCGAAAGAGAGCCGAGAATGCTGAGCCCGCCATTGTTTGCACCCGCCTCCAGCGGCTGTCTTACGTCCAGAAGCGTGTCGGTGCCGTCCGCGCCCTTGTCGACGCTGCCGGTATTGGCCGCCCCGTCGATGGTCGCATCAAGCGGACCGTTCAGCCCACGATAGTCGAGCACGACAAATGCATTGAGGCCGTCATTGCCCGACATGTCGATCGTGTCATTGCCCGCGGAGCCGACCACGAGATCGCCGTTCGGGGTCGCGTTGCCGGTGGTGATCAGGTCATCCCCCGCCGTGCCGACAAGCACGTCATCGCCATCCGTGCCTTCGATGGGGTTCACGTCGCCACCGGTGATTTCGCCGCCGAGACTGGTGATGGGGATGTTGACGCCCGGGGCAAAGGCACCCGATGCGACACCGACATTCGTGATGGAATCGTCGAGCGCGTTGAATCCCTCGACGGTCGTCGGCAGGGTCAGGGGATCGCCGCCGATCTGGAAAATCGCGTCAACGCCCTGAACCGGGTCGAAAAAGGCAAGCAGGACATGGGTTCCCTCGGGGGTCTGGATGAAGCCGAGCGAGGTTTCGATATCGTCATTGTTAAGCACATCGAAACCGTTCACCGTGGCACTGAGCGGCTCGGTGCCCCCGATATCGACAAGGGGAAGGTCGTCTGGCTCGGTGCCCGGCAGGAGCGTGTAGTTGAGCACCGCACCGGCATTCGGGAATTGAACGGTGAACGTGGCCGTTCCAACCGATGATGTCGTGTCGTTAACGTCGTCGAATACAACGAAAATGCCGGTGAGGGTCAGGGTTGTCATGGGGTATTCCTTATCAGTTTTGAGTAATGTTGGACCCACCGCTCAAGCCGAGTGCCAAAGTGAAGGTCCACACTGCATGAAAGTTGGAGAGCATAATTCCGATTCGATCAAGATATTGTGTAAAAGTTGTTACGAATTAGCAACCTTTGATTGATATACCCTATGGGCGCACGCCCGTTCCTTGCAAGACCCCGTGCTCCATCGCATATCGCGTCAGTCCGGCGGTTGAGGAAATCCCCAGTTTTCGCTTGATGTTCTTGCGATGCGTCTCGACCGTGCGCACCGAGATATCCAGCGCCAGCGCCACCTCCTTGTTGGACTTGCCCTGCGCCAGTTGCAGAAGGATCGTCTGTTCGCGGTTGGTGAGTTGCTCGCGATCGGGCGGGGTGAAGGGCGCAAGCGAGCCTTGCGCGCCGGTGCAGAGATAGCGCTCGCCCGTCATCACCGCGTCGATGGCGCACTTGATCTCTTCGGTGGGCACGTCCTTGAGGACATAGCCCAAGGCACCGTGGCTGAGCGCCGAGGCGATATATTCCGGGCTGTCATGCATCGACAGGATGAGAATCCGCGTGCCGGGGCGGCGTTCGAGCAGGATCTCGGTGGTCGAGAGCCCGCCCAGCCCCGGCATGTTGAGGTCGAGCAGGATCACGTCGGGGGCAAGCTCCGCGACCCGGTCGATGATGTCCTGACCGTTGCAGAACGCGGCGATCACCTCGACATCGTCATAGCTTTCGAGGATGGACTGGATGCCTTCGACGACCATCGGATGATCGTCGACGATGACGACGCGAATGGGGGTCATGCGCGGGCCCTTCTTTTCTCGGGGACCGTCTCGGTCTGGCCCTGCGGTTTGAGGAGGTGCGTGAGCGGCACGTTGGCTTCGATCTCGGTGCCGCCGACCGACGAGCGGATGACGAGCCGTCCGTCGATCTGGTCGATGCGCTCCTGCATGTTGCGCAGGCCCAGCCCGCCCCCCGTGCCGGTGCGCGCGGCGTCGATACCGCAGCCATTGTCGGTGATGCGCAGCGTGCCGCCGCGCGCGTGGCCGCGCAAGTCGATCTCGACACGGGTGGCCCCCGAATGGCGCTCGATATTGGTGAGCGCCTCCTGCGCCACGCGGTAGAGCGCGATCTTGGCCTCGTCGTCGAGCCGGTTGCGGAACACCACGGTGGCAAAGACGGTCTCGATGCCCGTTCGCTTGCCGAACTCCTCCGCCAGCGCCTTGAGCGCGGGACCAAGGCCCAGATCGTCAAGCGCGCCGGGGCGCAGGTCGCGGCTGATGCGGCGCACTTCCTGAATGGCGGTGGTCAGATGCGCCGCTCCGCGTTCGAGCATTTCGGGCGCGCGCGCGTCACCCGCCGCCAGCCGTCGCTGCGCGGTATCGAGCGCATAGCGCGCGCCGACCAGGATCTGGCTGATCCCGTCGTGCAATTCGCGCGCCACGCGCCCGCGTTCCTCTTCCTGGGCGTCGAACACGCGCTGCGTAAGCCGTTTGAGCTTGGCATCGGCCAGCCGCCGTTCGCGGATGGTGATGAAAAGGCCGGTGACGAAGACAAAGAGCAGCGCCGCCAGCATCGCACCCCCGATAAAGAGAAACGTGCGCTGCACGCGCGCCTCGACCTGCTGGCGCGAGGCGGCGACGGCAGCGAGCACATCGTCGATGAAAACGCCCGTGCCGATGGCCCATTTCCAGTCCTGAAGCCCGATCACATAGGCCACCATCTGCGAGCGCTCGCCCGTGGACGGGCGGGGCCAGGCAAAGCTGTGATAGCCGCCGCCGAACCGCGCCAGACGGATCAGCTCGTCGGTAACGGGCACGCCCGACGGATCCTCGAGCCCGGTCCAGTTGCGCCCGATAAGTTCGGTCCGGCGCGGGCTCACAAGATTGGTGCCGTCATAGTCGAACACGAAGAAATAGCCGTCCTGACCGTAGAGCATCGCGGCAAGGATCTGGCTCACCTGCTCCATCGCCCGGTTGTCGTCCGGGGCGGCGCGGCCATAGATGTTGACGAAGGCGGTCCGCGCAAGCGAGAGGTAATTCTTCAGCTCCTCGCGTTTGGCGTTGATCAGCTGAACCTCCAGCGTCTCGATCTCGCGCTCTGCCAGGTGCCGCGATTGCAGTGTCACCACGACCGCCACCGCCGCCGCCGTCAGGATCAGGGGCAGTGTCGCCACCAGAAAGAGCTTCTGGCCATAATTGAGCCTCAGGCGCGCGAACATGACCCATGGGATACGCCCGCATGCGATCGAAATCCAGCGTTTCGCGCGGCTCAGTGCTCGGGGTCGTGCCGGCGGGCCTCGGGCACCGCGCGCCGCCGCCACCGCAGCGCAAGGCCAAGTGCCACGCCCACGCCGATGGCCAGCGTCAGATCGGTCAGCACCGTCAGCACCAGCGTGATCACAAGCAGCACCTGATCCGGGCGCGACGCCGCCAGATGCCTCTTCCAGTGCTGCACCTCGGACATGTTCCACGCGGTGATGAGCAACAGACCGGCAAGTGCGGGCATGGCGAGATATCCCGCCAGCGGTGCCGCAAGCAGCATGACGACAAGGATGGTCAGGGCGTGCACCATCCCCGCCACCGGCGTGCGCCCGCCTGCGTGCACATTGGTGGCGGTGCGCGCGATGGCACCGGTTGCGGGCAACCCGCCGAAAAGCGCCGAGCCGATATTGGCCGCGCCGTTGGCGATCACCTCGGCATTGGGACGGGTGTTGCCGCCGATCATCCGGTCAGCGACCTTTGCCGACAGCAGCGATTCCACCCCGGCGAGAAAGGCGATGATGAGCGCCGAGGGCAGCAGGTCGAGCATCCGCGCGACGCTGATTTCAGGTAGCTGCGGCAAGGGCAGCGTGTTGGGCAACGCGCCAAAGCGCGACTGGATCGTATCCACCGGCAGGCTCAGCAGCGCAACCGCCGCCGAACAGAGCGCGATGGCCACGATCAGGCCCGGAAAGCGGGGCAAGAGGCGACGCAGGATCACGATGAGGACCACGGTCGCAATCCCGAGCAAGAGCGCGCGCGGATTGAACGTGCCCCGCGCCTCCCAGAGGACGGCGATCTTGGGCAGGAAATCGGCGGGCAGATCGGCCACGGCCAGCCCGAAGAGGTCACGCAACTGGCTGGCGGCAATGATGATGGCAATGCCGATGGTAAAGCCGTTGATGACGGCTTCGGGGATGTGTTTCACAAGACTTCCGGCCCTGAACCGGCCCGCGATCACGAGAATGACCCCCGCCATCAGCGTCGCCAGCACCAGCCCGTCATGGCCATGTTCGGCGATGATGCCATAGACCACGACGATGAAGGCCCCGGTGGGGCCGCCAATCTGCACCCGGCTGCCGCCAAGCGCCGAGATGAGAAAGCCGCCGATAATCGCGGTGATCAGCCCGGTGACCGGGGGCGCACCGGAGGCAATGGCAATGGCAATGCTGAGCGGCAGTGCCACCATGGCCACGGTGATCCCGGCCAAAAGATCGGCGCGGAACAGGGTGGCGGTATAGCCGGGCAGTGTGGTCAGCAACTTCGGTTTCATGACAAGGTTGAACACCCGCGCCGCGCGACATGCAAGAGGCCCTGCACCCCGGCGTTCTGGTCAGGAGCGCACCGGTGATGGCATCCGCACGACAAAATGACCCGACTACGCAGTTATCGGTATTCTCAGGTTGCGAATCGCGGGCTAAGGTCCGCGCACTTCAACGATCCGCAGGCGCCCCGGAGAGGCGCGCCGCACCAAATGGGGAGGAACCTTAATGGATCGCCGTTCGTTTCTGAAGAAATCCGCACTCGGTGGCGGGGCAGCCGCAGCCAGCACGCTGGCCGCGCCGCTCTATGCCCAGGGCAACCGCACGCTGACCATGGTCACCACATGGGGTCGTGGTCTTGCCGGCGTGTTCGACGCCGCACAGCGCGTGGCCGACAACATCAACGGCATGACCGATGGCAGCCTGACGATCGACGTCAAGGGCGCGGGCGAGCTTGTCGGTGCGTTCGAGGTTTTCGATGCCGTGACCGCCGGTCAGGCCGATCTTTATCACGGGGCCGATTACTATTTCGTCGGCCAGCATCCGGCCTACGGCTTCTTCACCTCGGTGCCCTTCGGCATGACCGCGCAGGAACTGGTGAACTGGTATTATCACGATGGCGGTGCCGCGTTCCACGACGAGCTTGGGCAGATCTTCGGCCTCAAGTCCTTCCTTGCCGGCAATACCGGCGCGCAGGCGGGTGGCTGGTTCCACAAGGAGATCACGGGTCCCGAAGATTTCAACGGTCTCAAGTTCCGGATGCCCGGTCTTGGCGGCCTCGCGCTGGGCAAGCTGGGTGCGTCGGTGCAGAACCTGCCCGGCTCCGAAGTGTATCAGGCGCTTGCCTCGGGGGCGATCGACGGCACCGAGTGGATCGGCCCCTGGGCCGATGAAAAGGCCGGTTTCCAGGAGATCACCAAGATCTATTACACCGCCGGTTTCCACGAGCCGGGCGCGGGCCTTTCGATCGGCATGAACCGCGACGTTTTCGACAGCCTCACGCCGCAGCAGCAGAAGATGGTCGAGATCGGTTGCGCCGAGGCCCACCAGTGGAACCTCGCGCAGTTTCTCTCCAACAACTCGGCCGCTCTCCAGCGTCTGCAGTCGGCGGGCGTCAAGACGATGGAATTCCCGGACAGCGTCTGGGACGCCTTCGGTCAGGCCGCCGATGCGGTGCACCAGGAGAACATGGGCGACGACATCTACAAGCGCGTCTATGACAGCTACATGGCATCGATGAAGTCCTCCTCGGCGTGGATCGCATTGTCTGACGGTGCCTATACCGCGCAGCGCGACCGCGTGCTGGGCTAAGGCCACCGCGACGCCGATACTGGCTCAGGCCCCGGTCTCCGGGGCTTGACGCCGTTCGGGGATTTACCAGCCGCGTGAGGGGAAACCATGCTCGACGCCGTGCTTTGGCTGTTCCAGAACATAGGACTGGCCTTTTATCATTTCGCCTATGCGATCACCCATCCTTCGCTCTGGCTCGACTGGTCGGACAATCAGGCGGTCATGCGGGTCGTCTATTACGGCGGGTCGGTCGAGTTCTTCTTCGTGGTGTTCACGGCGTTTTTGGTGCTCACCGGCGTGGGTATGTGGCGCACGGCGTTCCTCTGGGGGTGCGTGCGGGTGCTCGAGGGGTTTGCCAACACGGTCGGGCGCTTCGCTGCCTGGGCGGGGCTGATCATGGTGCTGCAACAGATCGTCATCGTTTTCATCCAGCGCATCTTCGCCCGGCCTGACATTGTCATCGGTTTCGGGATCCCGCTGCAGTTCGACATCAGCTGGTGGGCGGAAGAACTCAAGCTTTACAACGCCATGGTGGTTGCGCTGTGCTGCACCTACACGTTTGTTCAGGGTGGGCATGTCCGGGTGGACCTTGTCTATGCGCAGGTCAGCCACCGCGCGAAACGCATGATCGACATGGCAGGCAGCCTGATCTTCATGATGCCCATGGCGGTGATCACCTGGATGTATGGCTGGTATTTCCTGTGGCGGCATCTCATCGTGCCCAAGCCCTCGGCCTCGGACAAGCTCGATCAGCTTTTGATGAAGTCGCGCGCGCTGCGCTGGAATATCGAGACCATCGGCTTCAGCCCGAACGGGTTCAACGCCTACTTCCTCTTCAAGGTGCTGCTGGTGCTCTTCGCGGGAATGGTTTTCCTTCACGCGATGGCGTTTTTCTGGCGCTCCTGGCTTGAATGGAAGGAAGGGCCGGAAAGTGCCGGCAAATACCTCGACCGCGACACGCTGGGCGAGGGCGAAGAAGCCTATGAAGGCACGCATTAAGGGGGCGGGTTTCCATGCTGTTCGGACTTGACGGGGTCGAGATCGGCCTGATCATCGTCTTTCTGTGCCTTTTCGGGGGTATTCTCTCGGGTTTTCCGGTGGCCTTCGCCATCGGCGGGGCGGGGGTGGTCTCGTTCGGGATCATCGCAGGGCTCGATAGTGCGGGACTGCTGATCCATCAGGCCATCGACCGATCCTCCGAGGCCTATAACGCGGTGCTGGCAACCGGGGTGCGGGCGGATTCCGTCACCATCTTCCGATATCCTGACCTGCCACGCACCGGCGTGCCGGTCTTTCCGCAGGGCTGGGAGACGGCGCTTGACCGCAACGTGTCGTTCATCGTCAACCGCATCAACGAGAGGGTTCTGGCGGGGGCCGCCATCGAGACGCTGCTGGCGGTGCTGATGTTCGTGATGATGGGCATCACGCTGGAACGCTCCAAGATCGCCAATGACCTGCTGACCACCATGGCGCGGGTGTTCGGCCCGTTGCCGGGCGGGCTTGCCGTGTCGGTCGTGGTGGTGGGCACGTTCCTGGCCGCCTCCACCGGCATCGTCGGCGCAACGGTGGTGACCATGGGCCTTCTGAGCCTGCCCACCATGCTGCGCAACGGCTATTCGCCGCAACTCGCCACCGGGGTGATCGCGGCGAGCGGCACGCTGGGTCAGATCATCCCGCCCTCGATCGTGATCGTGCTCCTGGGCACGCTGGCGGGCGACCTCTATTCCGTCGCGCAGGAAAACCGCGCGATTGCGGCGGGCTGCTCCGATGCGCTGACCTATCTGGGCACGCCTGCGGTCGTGTCGGTCGGCACGCTCTTTCAGGCGGCGCTTCTGCCCGGTATCCTTCTGGCGCTGCTCTATGCGCTTTATGCGTTCGTCTACGCGCTGCTGAACCCGTCCAAGGCACCGGCAGTCACTTTTGACGAGGTGACGGGTGGCGAAATCATCACGCGGCGCGACAGCTTTACCTGGTTCCTCGGTGTGCCGGTCGCGCTCATCGCGGGGGTGATGCTGCTGGGGCAGATCAATGTCGTCGGCTCGCAAAGCCTCATTGTCGACAGCTTTACCGATCAGGGCCAGTCCGCGTCGCTGCGCACCAATGTCGGACCCGACTGCAAGGCCGCGATGATCGAGTTGCACGGGCAAGCGGCCTGGGACGCCGCGGTGGTGCAGCAACAGGAGATCGACGCCGCCGGTGGCGTTGCCGCAAGCGTCCGCCTCAGCCCTGAGGAGATCGCCGAGTTGCGCCTCCAGAAAGAAGCGGATGCGGCCCCCATCGGCACCGGTGTCGCCACGCTCATGGTTATGCTGGGTCTAACCCTCGCGATGGCGCGCGGCGTGGCCCCCTCGGCCGATCCGCGCCCGCTGCTGATCGGTGCTGTGGGGATCGTGCTGGGGCTTCTGGCCGATATCGCGTTCATCCGGCCCTCGACCTCCTCGGGGGTGACATGGCTCATTCTGGCGATCCCCTTCGCGCTGGCCTGTTACGGGGTGATGCACGCAGCGTTGCGCATGGCGAAAAACGATCTTATCCGCGTGGTCTTTCCGCCGCTTGTGCTGATCGTGGCGGTTCTGGGCTCGATCCTTGGCGGGATCACCAACCCGACACCCGCCGCGGCGCTTGGCGCGGGCGGGGCGATCATGCTGGCGGCGTATCGCAAACTGCGCGATCAGGACCGCTCGCCCAAGGTGATCCTGTTTTCGACGCTGGCCGTTGTGCTGGCGATCCTGATCGGCATCAATTTCGATCTCAGGATCAATAACCAGGAGGTGAGTTTCGAATCCTGGGTCGCGTTCTTCTTTGCCTATGCCGCCTATCTCTACGCGCTTTTCGGGCTGCTCTTTGCCTGCTGGGTGCTTTACGCGGGCGGCGTGCTCAGCCCGGTGGTGCGCGAGACGGCCAAGGTCACGAGCATGGTCTTTACCATCCTCATCGGCTCACAGCTTCTCAACCTCGTGGTGATCTCCTTCGGCGGTGAGCATTACATCCAGGATTTCCTGAAATCGTTTGATAACGAGTTCAAGGTCTTCCTGATCGTGATGCTGGTGCTCTTCATCCTTGGCTTCGTGCTCGATTTTCTTGAAATCATCTATATCGTGATCCCGATCGTGGGGCCGGTCATTTATGGCGGCAGTTTCGATCCGAAATGGGTCACGATCATGATTGCGGTCAATCTGCAAACCTCGTTCCTGACCCCGCCCTTCGGCTTTGCGCTCTTCTACCTGCGCGGGGTTGCACCGCCCGAGGTGACGACCGGCCACATCTACCGGGGTGTCATTCCCTTCGTTCTCATTCAGGTGGCGGGGCTGGCGATCCTGTGGTTCTTCCCGGATATCGTGACCATCTTGCCGGATCTGATGGGATAAGATGCAGCCGAGCGGTGCGGCGCGACTGTGTCCGTCGCGCCGCTTTGGATTCCAAAGTCGAGTCCGAGCCTCCGAAAATAGTCAAGAAATGATCTGTGTCATGGCGCGGATCCCGCATAAGCGCACAATTGAGGGGCGCGAACGGGATATCCGCGCGCATGGCAACAGGAGGCTGAACATGAACATCAGACAGGGCGCACCTTCAATGTGGGCGACAGCGGCGCTTTCCGCCTTGGCCGTCCTTGCAGCACCGATGGCGTCGGCGCAGGACGAAGGGTCGATTGCGCGGGGCGGACAGCTTTATGACAAGTGGTATGCCGAAACCGGGCAGGAGGCACCTGCGGTCTCGCATCCGCTCTATCCGAAGGACGGGCAATACGCCGACAAGCCGGGAACCAACTGGCGCTGCAAGGAGTGTCACGGCTGGGATGGCAAGGGGGCCGAAGGGGCCTATTCCAGTGGCAAGCATTTCACGGGCATCAAGGGCATCATCGGGATGCAGGGCGGCGACCCGGCGGCGGTCGTGGCCCTTCTCAAGGCACCCGCGCACGGGTTCGAGGGGCTGCTGTCGGAGGCCGACCTGGGCGATCTGGCGAATTTCGTGGTGTTCGGCGGGTATGGCTATGACGCCTATGTCGCGGATGGCAAGATCGTGGGCGATGCCGAGCGGGGCGGGCAGGTCTATCGCACCGTCTGCGCAGGCTGCCACGGGGCCGAGGGCAAGCTGCCCAAGGACATGGACCCGTTAGGCTCGCTGGTGGGGAACCCCTGGGAATTGATGCACAAGGTCCTCAATGGCCAGCCGAAAGAGGCCATGCCGGCGCTGCGCGCCTTTGACCATCAGGCGGCGGCGGATGTGATCGCCTATATTGCGGCGGAATTTCCGTCCGAATAGGGCACCAACAAGGGGGGGTGCCAGCCAAGGCGCGGCGCCCCCATCTCATACGCCTCATGGAAGGAAACGGGTCGCATGATACGAGCGATAAAAGCGCTGTGGTCCTGGATCACACGTCCGGCGGTGCTGATCGGGCAGGGCGTTCTTCTTGCGATCGGATTTGGCGTCGGGATCATCTTCTGGGGCGGGTTCAACACCGCCATGGAAGCCACCAACACGATGGATTTCTGCATCTCCTGCCACGAGATGCGCGACACGGTCTATGAGGAATACAAGACCAGCGTGCATTACAAGAACGCCTCGGGCGTGCGCGCCGTGTGTTCGGACTGCCATGTGCCCCATGCCTGGGGGCCGAAGATGGTGCGCAAGATTCAGGCATCCAACGAGGTGTGGCACAAGGTTCTGGGGTCGATCAACACGCCGGAGAAATTCGAGGCGAAGCGTGCCGTTCTGGCCCAGCATGTCTGGGATTCCATGAAACGCACGGATTCGCGCGAATGCCGCAACTGCCACAGCTTCGAGGCGATGGATTTCGACAAGCAGGGCCGCCGCGCGCGCGAGAAGATGGAAGTGGTCGCGCAGACCGGCCATTCCCCCGAGGGCAGCACCTGCATCGACTGCCACAAGGGCATTGCCCACAAGCTACCCAAGGTGGAACGCGACGACTGACAGGCCGGGACCCGACCGCGCGGGTCTCAGACCATCATCTCCTTGGTCGCGGTCAGCGTCACATCGGGGTAGTCGCGCGCCACGCGGTCGATGTCCCATTGCAGCCGCGTGAGATAAACAACGTCGCCGTCATTGTCATGGGCGATATGCGCCTTGTTGGCGGCGATGAAGGCCTCGACCTTGTCCTTTGGCCCGCTGACCCAGCGGGCGGAGGTGAATTGCGATGGCTCGAAGCGCACGGGCAGGCCATATTCCAGCTCGATCCGGCTGCCCAGCACGTCAAATTGCAATTGCCCTACCACGCCGACGATAAAGCCCGAGCCGAAAGCGGGTTTGAACACCTTGGCGGCCCCTTCCTCGGCGAATTGCATCAGCGCCTTTTCCAGGTGCTTGGCCTTCATCGGATCGCCCGCCCGCGCGGTCTGCAAGAGTTCCGGCGCGAAGGACGGGATGCCGGTCACGCGCAGCGCCTCGCCTTCCGTCAGCGTGTCGCCGATGCGCAATTGCCCGTGGTTGGGGATGCCGATGATGTCGCCCGCCCAGGCCTCTTCCGCCAGTTCCCGGTCGGCGGCGAGGAAAAGCACCGGGGCCGAGACGGTGATCGGTTTCTTCGCCCGCACATGGGTAAGCTTCATGCCGCGCCGGAAATGCCCCGAGGCGAGGCGCACAAAGGCCACCCGGTCGCGGTGCTTGGGGTCCATGTTGGCCTGCACCTTGAAGACAAAGCCCGCGACCTGCTCCTCCTCCGGCAATATCTGGCGCGGTTCGGCGCGCTGCGGCTGTGGCTCGGGGCCATAAGCACCGATCCCCTCCATCAATTCGCGCACGCCGAAGGAATTGATCGCCGAGCCGAACCATATGGGCGTCATGTGCCCCTCGCGCACCGCGTCCACGTCGAGCGCGGGCAAAAGCTCGCGCGCCATGCCCACCTCCTCGCGCAGCGTCTCCAGCAGGGCAGGGGGCACATGCTCGGCCATTCTTGGGTCGTCCAGCCCGTCGATGCTGATCGATTCCGCCACGCGGTTGCGGTCGGCGCGGTCCATCAGTTCCAGCCGGTCGTGGATCATGTCGTAGCAGCCAAGGAAATCACGCCCCATGCCGATGGGCCAGCTTGCCGGCGTGACGTGGATCGCCAGCATTTCCTGGATCTCGTCGATGATCTCGAACGTGTCGCGCGCCTCGCGGTCCATCTTGTTGCAGAAGGTCAGGATCGGCAGGTCGCGCATCCGGCAGACCTCGAAGAGCTTTTGCGTCTGGCTCTCCACCCCCTTGGCCCCGTCGATCACCATCACGGCGGCATCGACCGCCGTCAGCGTGCGATACGTGTCCTCGGAAAAATCCGAGTGGCCGGGCGTGTCCACGAGGTTGAAGCGGTAGTGCCGGTAGTCAAAGGACATGGCCGAGGCGGAAACCGAGATGCCCCGATCCTTTTCCATCTGCATGAAATCCGAGCGCGTGCGCCGCGCCTCGCCCTTGGCGCGGACCTGTCCGGCCATCTGGATCGCGCCGCCGTAGAGCAGGAATTTCTCGGTCAGCGTGGTCTTGCCCGCGTCGGGGTGGGAGATGATCGCAAAGGTGCGCCGCCGCGCGATTTCGGGCGGCAGGGCGGGGCGGTTTGGGGTCTGGTCCAGCATGAGGCCGCGTATAGTGGGGCCGCGCGCGCGGCGCAATAAGCCGCGCGCCGTCATGCAGGCGCAACAATTCTGTTGTCACTCTGTTGACTGGCGCGGCTAGCATTACGAGGCTGCGATCTGACAGGAGAGCGACTATGCGCGACCATGAAAAAGATTACACCGATCCGACCCAAAGCCCCGATTGGGAGCATGGCGACGAACGCCCCTCCAACACCTCCGCCAACCCTACGTTCTTTGACGTGATCGAGGCGCGCGCCTCGCGGCGCGGTTTTCTCGCGGGCGGTCTGGCGGCGGCCGTGACCGGGATGCTCGGCGCGGGCCTGTCGGCGCGCGGGGCGCTGGCGAGCGCGACCTCGCCGCTTCTGGGCTTCGCGGCGGTGCCGGTGAGCGAGGCCGACACGGTCACCGTGCCCGAAGGCTACCGCGCGCAAGTCTTCGCCCGCTGGGGCGACGCAATCAGCGGCGACATGCCTGCCTTTCACGGTGCCAATACGGGCGCGGAGCAAGGCCACCAGATCGGCCAGAACCATGACGGGCAACATTTCTTTGCCATCGACGGCTCGTCCGAGGACGGGATTTACGTGCTCAACCACGAATATATCGAGCCGCGTTTCCTTCATGCCGAGGCCAGCACGGGCAAGGCGCTGTCGAGCAGCGACACGATCTGGCACGACGGCGCGCGCGACGATGACGAGGTGCTCAAGGAAATGAACGCGCATGGCGTCTCGGTTTTCCGGGTGCGCAAAGGGGCCGACGGCTGGGAGATCGTGGCCGATCCGCGCAACCGCCGGATCACCGCGCTGACTCCGATGGAGATTGCCGGGCCGGTGCGCGGCACGGCCCATGTGGTGACGAAATACAGCCCCGAGGGCACCGCCACGCGCGGCACGCTCAATAACTGCGCGTATGGCGTGACGCCGTGGAACACCTATCTGGCGGCGGAAGAGAACTGGGCGGGGTATTTTTCCAACACCGGCGAACAACCGCGCGAGCAGGCGCGTTACGGCGTCTCGGACAAGCCCGAGGGCGGGCGCTATGGCTGGCATCTGGCCAAGGGGCGCGCGGATGACTGCATCCGGTTCGATGCGCGCGCCACGGGGGCGGAGGCCACGCAGGACTATCGCAACGAGCCCAACTGCTTTGGCTGGATGGTCGAGATCGACCCGTTCGACCCCGACAAGGCCCCGGTCAAGCGCGCCCATCTGGGCCGGTTTGCCCATGAGGGGGTGATCTTCAACCGGGCCGAGGCGGGCAAGCCGGTGGTCTGCTATTCGGGCGACGATGCGCGGTTCGAATATATCTACAAGTTCGTCTCGCGCGATGTCTTTCAACCCGGCGAAACCGATGGCAGCATCCTCGACGCGGGCACGCTTTACGTGGCGCGGTTCAACCCCGATGGCAGCGGCGAGTGGCTGGCGCTGGCACCGGGACGGAACGGGCTGACGGCGGATGCGGGTTTTGGCGATCTGGCCGATATTCTGGTGAACACGCGCGCGGCGGCGGATGTGGCGGGCGCGACCAAGATGGACCGCCCCGAATGGGGCGCGGTCGACCCGGTGACGGGGGCTGTCTATTTCACCCTTACCAACAACACCCGCCGCACCGAGGCGCAGGTCGATCCGATGAACCCGCGCAGCAACAACCAGTTCGGCCATATCATCCGCTGGCAAGAGGCGCGCGGCGATGCCGCCTCGACCACGTTCGACTGGGATCTCTTCGTCATCGCGGGCGATGCTGCGCGCAGCCGCAGTTTCGACGGGGCAGCCTTGGGCGAGGACAACATCTTTGCCGCGCCCGACGGGCTCTGGTTCGATCCTGACGGGCGGCTCTGGATCCAGACCGATATTGGCGAATCGTCCCAGAATACCGGCGATTTCGCGCAATTCGGCAATAACCAGATGCTGGCCGCCGATCCGCGCAGCGGTGAAATCCGCCGCTTCCTGACCGGGCCGGTGGGCCAGGAGATCACCGGAGTCTGCATGACGCCCGATCAGCGCACCATGTTTGTGGGCATCCAGCACCCCGGTGCCACCACCACGCCCGAGGATCACGCAGGCGGCAATCTCGTGTCGCATTGGCCCGATGGCGGCGATGCGGTGCCGCGCTCGGCGCTTGTGGTGATCACGCGTGAGGATGGCGGCAAGATCGGGGCCTGATCGGGCGGGGGGGGGCGCGCGCGCCGCGCCCCTTACCGCACCAGCTCGCGCATCCCCCGGTCGATCCCTTCCAGCGTCATCGGCACCATGCGCCCTTCGAAAATCTCATGGATCATGCCGATGGATTGCGTGTGGCCCCAGTGTTTTTCCGGGACCGGATTGATCCACAGATGCGCGGGCCATTGTGCCCGCGCGCGCGCCAGCCAGACCTGCCCGGCTTCGGCATTCCAATGCTCGTTGGCACCGCCGGGATAGGCGATCTCGTAAGGCGACATGCTGGCATCGCCCACGAAGATGCACTTGTAATCGGGGCCATAGGTGTTGAGCACCTCCCATGTCGGCGTTTGCGCATCCCAGCGGCGGCGATTGTCCCGCCACACGCCCTCGTAAAGGCAGTTGTGGAAATAGAAATGCTCCATGTGCTTGAACTCGGCGCGCGCGGCCGAGAACAGCTCTTCCACAACCTTCACATGGTCATCCATCGAGCCGCCCGCGTCGAGAAAGAGCAGCACCTTGACCGCATTGCGCCGCTCGGGCCTTGTTTTCACGTCGAGCCAGCCCTGTTCGGCGGTGGCGCGGATCGTGCCGTCGAGGTCAAGCTCCTCATGCGCGCCGTCGCGCGCCCATTGGCGCAGCCGCTTGAGTGCCACCTTGATGTTGCGCGTCCCAAGCTCCACGCTGTCATCGAGATTGCGGAATTCGCGCTTGTCCCAGACCTTGACGGCGCGGCGGTGGCGGCTTTCATCCTGACCGATGCGCACGCCTTCGGGGTTGTAGCCATGGGCACCGAAGGGCGAGGTGCCTGCCGTGCCGATCCATTTCGAGCCGCCCTGATGGCGGCCTTGCTGGTCGCGCAGCCGCTCGCGCAGTGTTTCCATCAGCTTGTCGAACCCGCCAAGCGCCTCGATCTCGGCCTTTTCCTCTGGTGTCAGGTGCTTTTCGGCCATCTTTTCCAGCCAGTCGGCGGGCAGGTCCACGGCCTCGAGCACCTGTTCGACCGAGAGCGCCTCGAGACCCCGAAAGCTTTCGGCAAAGGCACGATCAAAGCGGTCGATATGGCGCTCGTCCTTCACCATGGCGGTGCGGGCGAGGTAATAGAACCCGTCCACGTCATAGGTCACAAGCCCCGCGCGCATCGCCTCCAGAAAGGTCAGGAATTCGCGCAACGAGACCGGAACGCCGGTCTTGCGGAGGGTGTCGAAGAAAGGCAGGAACATCGCCGCCTCAGAGCAGCGCGGCGCGGTGCAGAATGAGCGTCAGAAACAGCCCGCCAAGCGCGAAAAGCAGCATGTAGACAAAGGCATAGAGCGCGATATCGGCGGGCTTTCCCTTGCGCCGCCAGGCCAACAGCCCGCCGGTCGCGGCCCCCGCAAATGCCCCCAGAATGACGATCATCTTGCCCCGTTCGACCTTCGCAGCGGGTTCAGCGACCCTACCTCGCGCAGTTTGGCCTCTACCGCCCAATCCGCTCCGTAGCCGTAGCGCGCCCAGCCCAGACTGTCCAGCCTCACGGCCTGCGATTCGGCCACGCGCCCTTCCAGCACCAGTGCCTCGGATTGCAGCATCTTGAGCGTCGCCAGAAGGGCTGCGTTCTCGTAACGCTCGGCCACGCCCACGTTGGGGCCGATGAGCCTCAGCGCCTCGTCGCCACGCCCCTGCGCGATCTCAAAGCTGGCCAGTTGGGCCGCAACAAAGGCGCGGTGGAGCGCGGTGCCGGGGGTGCGCGCGTAGAACTGATCGGCCAGCCGGAACTGGTTGTGTGCGAATTCGGGATCGCTCGCCTGCGTAAGGCGGCCAAGCGCGAAATGGCTGAAGGCGCGGCGGTGATCGGTCCAGCCGATCGCCTGCGCGATGCGCACCGCGTCCGCCGCCGCCGCGCGGCGGGCAGGCGCGCGCGCGCCGGGGCCAAGCGCGGTCTGGATCGCCTCGATCCAGGCGCGCGGCGTCGATCCGGCAAAGCGTGGCGCGAGCCTGTCCCCACTTGGATTGAGGCGGCTGAGGACTGCGGGCAACCGTTCTTCCACCTCGCGGCGCGTCATCCCCGCGCGCAGTTCGGGCGCGTAATAGGCGCGCAGGATCAGCATGTCGAATCCGGTCAGAACCGCATGAACATTGTCATCGTTGAACACGCTGTCCGAGAGGCGGTAGAGATCGTTGAGCGGCCCCAGTGCCTGCGCGAGTTCCTCGTGCAGGCAATCGCGGGTTTCCTGCGGGCTGCTGTCGTTGGGCACGAAAATGGCGATCTTCTCGCGCCGGGCAATCTGCGTCCAGTCGGTGCGCTTGGAGCCGCGCGCGCCGCGATAATCCGCGAGGCTCTCGATATTGGGGACCACGAAACAGGCGGCAGACGGCAGGCTGCGGCGGATGTCGTCGCGGCTCACTGCCTCGATGGTGATATTGGCGGGCCCGTCGCCAACACGCCGGATGTCTATCCCCGCCTCGGTGCGCAAGCGGTGGATCACGCGGTTGAGATCGGACATGAGCGTGATCGGCGGCCGCCCCGTTACCCGCACCGTGATCGGCCCTTCGAAACGCGAGAACTGGTGCAGCATCCGCCCCGATTCCATCTGGAACGAGAGATCCAGGAAATCGTGCAGGATGTCACGGTTGGCGCGTTGCGCCGGAATGGGGCGCGGCGCGGAAAACCCCTTCATCGGCGGCATAATGCGCTGTTCGGGCATCGCCGCGCGCGAGGCAGGCGCCTCCTTGTGGAAGCTGCCGGGCACGCAAGCCCCGAGAATCAGGCAGATCGGCAGGATGACTCGGCGCATGGTGCCCCCGAAATGGTGTGTCTCTCTCGCACCCGCATACCGGGTCTGGGGCCAGCTATTCCTTTACATCCTGTTGGGGTTAAGGAGCCGACAAGGCGAAACTGTGACACAGCCCCCAAGTTCGATCAACCCCGCGTTGCCGCCCGCGATGCGTTGCGCGCCATGGGGCAGAACGTGCCGTAAAACGAAACAATCCCGGCCAGATGGCCGGGATTGTCCCGTCGTGAAATCGGGTTGGCCCCCGCAACCGACTTCATGACCGGCCGCGCGAAAGGCGGGGCCGGTCGGCTGCAAAGGGTCACTCCACCAGGAGGCGTGCCTCGTGGCGCTTGAGCGAGCGGCGCGCGGCCTGATAGGCGTCGATTCCCGCCTTGTCGCGCAGTTCCGGGAAGAGCGTGTAGATCTCTTCGCGCGACGACGCGCCCATGCCGTCCATCACCTGCTCACCGGGCTGGAAGCTTTCGGTCCAGGCCCCGTTCGAGAGCACCACCTCGTGCCGGTCGCACATGAAGTGGATATAGGTCACGCCGCTGGCCTGCACCTCGTCGATGCCTTCCATGCCGGTGAGGTGCTTTGCCGCCGCCAGAACCTCGCGCTCGCCAAAGTAGAGCGCGGCGCGCTCGGAGGTCAGCAGCAGGCGGTGTTGCGGGCTGACCAGCATGTCGCGCTCGGGCAGGCCATGGCCCAAGGCACCGGCGCGGATCAGCACCGGTCGCAGCTTGGGGGTCGCCATCAGATCGCCCGCGCCAAGGCTGCGCGCACCGGTCCAGCGGATTTCCTGCAAGCCGTTGTCGCGGGTGATTACCCGGTCGCCTTCGCGCAGGTCCTCCACAGGCACCTCGCCGCGCGGCGTCGCAATCAGCGTGCCGGGGGTGAAGCAGGGGATCAGGTTCTCGATCTCGCCGAAGATCAGCGTGCCGGTTACGGTATCGTCTTGCGCGAGGAAGTTCACCGTGCCCGAGGTCGAGTTGCCGTCCGGATCGACGGTCTGATCCACGATGTCGAACCGGCCCAGACCGCGCAGGTCGAGCGTGTCGAAATCGTCATCGATCCCGTCATCGGTGCTGTCGCCGCTGCCGCCGTCGATGGTATCGCCTGCGCCCACGTCGAGGAACACGTCGCGGTCGTTGCCGCCGGCCATGAAGTCGGCCCCGGCACCGCCGGAAATCGTGTCATTGCCGTTATTGCCGCGCAGCACATCGTCGCCGTCGCCGCCGGACACGATATCGTCCCCGTCGCCGCCGTTGATCACGTCATCGCCCGCACCACCCTCAAGGCTGTCATCGCCATTGAGGCCCCGGATCGTGTCATCGCCATCGCCGCCAAGGATGGTATCGTTGCCGAAATTCCCCTCGAGCGAATCGTTGTCGATGCCACCGTCGATGAAATCGTCGCCTGCACCGCCGATGATCGTGTCAGCGTCATCCTGGCCAAAGATCGTGTCGTTGCCATCGCCACCGAAAATCAGGTCACGCCCGTTATCCGGCACGAGGTCGGTGTCGTCGGGGATGTTAAGCTCGTCCGGGAAGCGCGGGTCAAGCCCGCCATAGATCAGATCGTCGCCCCTGCCGCCAAAGATCGTGTCGGACCCTTCGCCGCCGATGATCGTGTCATTTCCGTCGCCGCCGTCGATCTCGTCGGCGTCAATGCCGCCGTCGATGAAATCATTGCCCGCGCCGCCAAAGATCGTGTCGGCGTCGTCGCCGGTCGTGATGACATCATCGCCATCGCCGCCATCGACGAAATCGCGGTCGTTCTCGGGGTCGGCATCCGCCGGGAAGAGGCCCGGAAAGCCCAGGTCGGGCAGCGGCGTGTCAGACAGCGGCGCGCCAGCATTGATCGTATCGTTGCCCGATTCGCCGAAGATGCTGTCATTGCCGCGGCCGCCTTCGATTTCGTCATCGGCAAGCCCGCCGAACACGGTATCATCGCCGTCGCCCGCGCGGATGCTGTCGTCATTGGGCGCGGCCCCAGGCAGGATCGCGTCCTCGGCATCGACCCGGTCGCCATCCGGGTCGCCGGTATAGCCGAGGTCGATCAGGTCGTCGCCCGGCGTGCCGCTGACGATCCCGTCGCGCGCGGGCGGCGGCTTGACGCCCACGGTGACCGAAACGGTCGAGGTCGCGGTACCGCCATTGCCGTCATCGACGGTATAGTCGAACGTGTCGGTGCCGGAGAAGCCGTCATCGGGCGTGTAGGTGATGGTGCCGTCGGGATTGACGGTGGTGGTGCCGTTGGTCCCCGGCGTGGCCAAGGAAACCGTCAGCGGGTCGCCGTCCACATCGCTGTCATTGGCCAAAACGTCGATGGTCACAGGCGTCTCGAAATCAGTGGCACTGCTGTCGGGGGCGGCCACCGGCGCGTCGTTCACCGGGTTCACGGTGACCGTGACGGTGCCCGGCGTGGTTCCGCCATTGCCGTCATCGGCGGTGTAGGTGATCGTGTCGGTGCCGTTGAAATCGGGGTTGGGCGTATAGGTTATGGTGCCGTCCGTGTTGACCGTCACCGTGCCATTGGGCGCGGTGGCGTCGGTCACCGTCAGGGGATCGCCGTCGGGGTCGCTGTCGTTGGTGAGCACGTCGATGGTGACGGTGGTGTCCTCATCGGTCGTGGCCTCGTCGGGCTGTGTCACCGGAGCGCCGTTATCCGGCAGGATCAGGTTCTCGATCTCGGCAAAGGTCATCTCGCCGGTCACGGCACCGTCCGTGCCGATGAACTCGATCCGCCCGGAGGTGGAGTTGCCGTCGGGATCGGCGGTTTCCTCGGCCACGCGCAGCGGACCCGCGCCGCTCAGGTCGAGCGTGTCGTTGTCCACGCCGGTGCTGCCGCCATCGACCACATCGCCCGCCGTTCCACCGATGAAAGTATCCTGATCGTCGCCACCCGAGAGCGCATCAGCCCCGGCACCGCCGGTTATGACGTCATCGCCCGCCTCGCCGAAGATCGTGTCGTCGCCGTCGCCGCCGATCAGCGTGTCGTCGCCGGGCGCGCCGGTGTCGATCACCTCGGTCGTGGGGTTGAAGTAGATATCGGTCACGTTGATCCCATCGGAGGTGTCGACCGGATCGGAATAGCGGATCAGGAATTGCGATACCGGTCCGTCGATCGTGACGCTGAGAGAGTTGGCCGCGCCGTCGTCGGTGCCGTCGCCGCTGCCCGCCGCTTCCTCGCCGCTCAGGATGGACACGGCGCTGCCGCCGCTAAGGGTGACGGGAAGCAGATTGTCATCGGCGTCAAAGGCAAAGACCTGCACGCCCTCGGTGCCGTCGAGATCGTTGATCTGAAAGGAGACCGCAGTGACGGGGGCCGAAAACTCGAACTTGAGATCCGTGGTGCCGGCATCCTGAAGTGCCGCCGAGAGCGAGCTTTCGGGATTCGCGGGCGCACCGCCGGTTTCCACCCCGGCCACGTCCTGCGCATTGTCGGCAAAGCCGGTGTCCACGGGCAGGGCCGGGTTGAGGAAGAAGCGCACATCGACCGAGCCGGTGTTCTGGAGAACCTCGGAGATCGGATCCCCACCCTCGATCGGGTCGGCATCGTTGGGATCGGGGGCGAGCGACCACTGGAACACCTCACGCCCGCCGGTGGCGTCGGGGTTGTTGCTGTCGCCGAAGATCACATCATCGCCAGCCCCGCCCTCGACCGAGTCGTTGCCCGATCCGGCGTAGACGGTGTCGTTGTCTTCCCCCGCGAGGATCGTGTCATCACCGCCGAAGCCCTCAACCACATCACTGTTGGAGCCGTCGGGCGCGTCGTTGTTGTCGATGCGGTCACCCTCGGGATCGTCGAGGAAATTCTCGTCGATCAGATTGGCACCGTTGTCACCTTCGACTCTGTTAATCGGCATGTCATTCTCCAAACTCTGCGAGGCGATATGCGCGCCCTCTGCGGTCCAATTCTTCCCCGGAGCGAAAATGCCGGCAACAAGAGGCGACCGCTGTGACCGAATGGAGAGTGTAATGCGCTGCCGTTGCGCAGAGGCCTAACCCCTACGCTTGCACAGTCGATCAGATGATCAACGGCGCGGCGATCACACCCGAATCCCGCGACCATGTCGCGCCTCGGATACATGCGGTCGCCCCCGTGACCTATGAGCATCAACCCCCCAGTTGGGCTACCTCTCTTTTAAGTGAAGGTCGCGTTTTGCCCAAGGGGAATTTGGCGGCATTGTGGCTGCGACCTGGGTCAGGACGCGCGGTTTTCGCCATATTTGCCCTGATCTTGCCATGATCGTCAGGACGGATTGTTTCCGCGAACGGGTGCAAAATCGGGTCTTGGGCGCGGTTGCGCTCCTGTCTTCGACGCCAAAGGCGTTTCCTTGCGTCATTTTGCCTGTGGATTGTTTCTCGACAGGCATTTCCGATGCCTCAGCGCCATGAAAGTTTGTGGCGAGAATTTATCGTTAACGTGTTCGTTTCCGGTCGTGCAACAATCCTGCACATGCAAGCGCATTGTTGCGTCTTGGTCGGTGGTGCGCCCGATGAGACCGCGCAAACGTGATTCGCTTCATCGCTTTTTCGTGAATTGCGTCGCTGATCCGGATCGCGCGACCTCTGGTCAGGCGGCGTCGATCACGCCTGACCCCTGGCCAAGGCTTGTGCCGCCATGCTGTCGGCTTCGCTCAGTCCCATTGCCGCGCGCGCGGCGTCGAGAACGGCCAGTTCCTCGGGGGCGCTTTCACCGTCGGCGAGTACCACCTCCCAGAGCGCCTCGAGCGCCGCGAGGCGCGCCTCGCGCCGCACTGTCTCGCGAATCACGTGGCCGAAATCCGCCGTGTCGGGGGCCTCGTGTTCGAGCCGCTCGCACAAAGCGCGCATCTTGGCCGCCTCGATCGGTCCCAGCCCGAAAAGGCGCGTCAACAGCCGGTCGATGCGCTTGATCTCGGCCAGGTCGTAGTGGCGGTCGGATTTCGCCACCCGCACCATCAGCGCGCCGAGCGCAAGCTTTTCATCCGGCTCTGGCAGGGGGATCGGCCGTGGTGCCGAAAAGGCGTGGAGGATGCGCGACAACATGACCCAAGCCTAGTCAATGCCCCGCATGTCCCCAAGTAGATTCTCGTGCACGTAACCGTGACCCTGCTCCGGCGCGGCTTTGCCGCAACGCCGCCACGATTGCTCCACACAAACTGCGTTTTGCGCGGCGAGTGTGCGGCATCAGCCCTTGAGGACCCAGCCAGATGCGTGATGACCGCACGAACCTACGCCCCGCCCTGCCGGTCGCAACGCCGGACGGCAAGGCGCGGGCCCCGATCCCTGACCCGCTGACGGCGGTTCTGGCAGCGTCTGACTGGTCGCCGGATGGTCTTGACGATCTGGGCAGGACCATGGCCCGCCGCGATATCGACCTCGGCACCGCCATCCGTGTGTTTTTCGAGGGAGAGCCGGAACGCTTCAACTACATGCCCAAGCGGGACGTTCCCGCCGAGTTCCGCAGCACCGTGCGCCTGCTCGACAATATCTGCCAGCGCATCAACAGCGGCTTCTACCTGCCACATCCGGGGCAGCGCCTGCCGTGTTGCGCGGCCCTTGAGACCTGGCTTGGATATCAACGCGCCGACGCCACAGAGAAGCGCAAGGGGCGCTGGAGCCTTGACGAACGTGTGCTCGTTCCGCTTTTCGATCCGTCCTGGTGCAGCGCCCCCGACCATGTCCGCCGCCGTGATAAGGCTGCAAGCTTCTGGCACGCGGTCCTGGCTCCGCTGCGCGGCCTCGGGATCGACCGCGACATTCTGAAATACAAGGATCGCTCAGACCAGCCGTGACGTCTCGATCGCCGCGCGCACGAAATCGGCAAAGAGCGGATGCGGCGCGAAGGGCTTGGATTTCAACTCGGGGTGATATTGCACGCCGATGAACCACGGGTGATCGGACCATTCCACGATCTCGGGCAGGCGGCCATCGGGCGACATGCCGGAAAACGTCAGGCCGCAGGCCTCCAGCTTCTCGCGGTATTTCATGTCCACCTCGTAGCGGTGGCGGTGGCGCTCATCGATCGCCGTCGTGCCATAGATCCGCGCCACGCGGGAGCCGTCCTTGAGCACGGCGTCATAGGCGCCGAGGCGCATCGTGCCGCCCTTGTCGTCGCTCAGATTGCGCGTGACCTTCTCGTTGCCCTGCACCCATTCCTTGAGATGATAGACCACCGGTTCGAAGCGCTTTCCTCCTGCCTCATGGTCGAACTCTTCGGACCCCGCGTCCTTGAGCCCTGCCACGTTGCGCGCCGCCTCGATGACGGCCATCTGCATCCCGAGACAGATCCCGAGATAGGGAATCTTGCGCGTGCGGGCGAATTCCGCCGCCCGGATCTTGCCCTCGGTGCCGCGCTCGCCAAAGCCACCCGGAACCAATATCGCGTGAAATCCTTCAAGATGCGGGGCAGGGTCCTCGCGCTCGAAGATCTCGGCATCGACCCATTGCACATTGACCTTGACCCGGTTGGCCATGCCACCATGAATGAGCGCCTCCTTGATGGACTTGTAGGCGTCCTCAAGCTGCACGTATTTGCCGACAATGGCGATATTGACCTCGCCATCGGTGTTCTGGATGCGGTCCACCACGTCCTGCCATACGGTCAGGTCGGGGCGCGGTGCGGGGCTGATCTGGAACACGTCGAGCACCGCCTGATCGAGCCCTTCGCGGTGATAGGCGAGCGGCGCCTCGTAGATCGACTTGAGGTCATAGGCGGCGACCACATGCTCCTTGCGGACGTTGCAGAAGAGCGCGATCTTTTCGCGTTCCTTGTCGGGAATGGGCTGTTCGGAGCGGCACACGAGGATATCGGGCGCGATACCGATGCTCTGCAATTCCTTGACGCTGTGCTGCGTCGGCTTGGTCTTCAACTCGCCGCTTGCCGCCAGATAGGGCAGCAGCGTGAGATGCATGAAAAGGCACTGCCCGCGCGGGCGGTCATGGCTGAATTGCCGGATCGCCTCGAAAAACGGCAGCCCCTCGATATCGCCGACCGTGCCGCCAATCTCGCACAGCATGAAATCGACCTCGTCCTCGCCGATGGCGAGGAAGTCCTTGATTTCATTTGTGACATGCGGAATGACCTGGATGGTCTTGCCGAGGTAATCGCCGCGCCGCTCGCGCTCCAGCACGTTGGAATAGATGCGGCCCGACGAGACGGAATCGCTCATCCGCGCGGGCACGCCGGTGAAACGCTCGTAATGGCCAAGATCGAGATCGGTTTCGGCCCCGTCATCGGTCACGAACACCTCGCCATGCTCGAAAGGCGACATCGTGCCGGGATCGACGTTGAGATACGGGTCAAGCTTGCGCAGCCGCACCGAGAACCCGCGCGCCTGCAAGAGCGCCCCGAGCGCGGCCGAGGCCAGACCCTTGCCGAGCGAGGACACAACGCCGCCGGTAATGAAGATGTAACGCGCCATGCGGCTGGCCCCCCGTGATGCAGTTGTCGCTTGGTCAAAGCCCCGGACGGCCCTCAAAAGCCACCCGATCACGGGATTTAACCCATAAAGGATTCGAAGCACCCGCGCAAGGCGGACGCTAGATCATGGTGCGGGCACAAGAGTGCCCGCAAAAAGTTGTGGTCAGTCTGCGCGCGGCGCAAGTGGTGCGGTATCGCCCGCAGGCGGCGGCAGAAGCGAATCCACATCCGGCAGTCCCGGTGCCACCGGCGCGGCGGGCGCGGGTGCCGTGGTGTCGCCAAGCCGGTCGAGCACCGATATGCCTGCCGCGTTCTGCGCTGCGATGATGGTGAGTGTGATCGAGGTCACGATGAAGGCCGCGGCAAGGATCCATGTGATCTTGCCAAGCGCCGTGGCGGCTGCACGGCCCGTGATCGCGCCGCCGCCGCCTCCGCCCATGCCGAGCCCACCCCCCTCGGAGCGCTGCATCAGCACCACGACGATCAAGCCGAAGGCGAGCAGCAGATGAATGGTCAGGACGACATTTTCCATGGGGGCAGGGCCTCTGCTTTACCGGAGTGTTGCGCGCTATCTAGGCAATTCCGCGCGGGGCCGCAAGGCGAGAGACGGGGAAGGGGACAGACGCGCCCGGACGTGTGCAGGCCCGGTGACCCGGAAGCACCATTCCGCCGAAGGGTTGGACGGCAGGCCGCGCCATCGCGCCTTGTTTTCAATGGTTCATACCGGCTTCGACGCGGTTTGTCGCTGCATCTGGGGGCGCGAAATCCCCTCTACCCAAAACCTTGGGGCCGTCCTATAGTGCGTGTGGAGAACCGGGCGTCAGACCCATGGTCCAAGAGGCAGAGATGAAAGAGGGGGACGGCACATGCGCTGCCCGTTTTGCGGAAATATCGACACGCAGGTCAAGGATTCCCGACCGGCAGAAGAGCATGTCTCGATCCGGCGGCGGCGCTTCTGCCCCGCCTGTGGCGGACGGTTTACCACCTATGAGCGCGTGCAGTTGCGCGATTTGGTGGTGGTGAAATCGAACGGGCGCCGCGAGGAGTTTGACCGCGACAAGCTTGAGCGGTCCGTGCGCATCGCGCTTCAGAAACGCCCCATCGACCCCGAGCGCATCGAACAGATGATTTCCGGCATCGTGCGCAGGCTCGAAAGCATGGGCGACACCGATATCCCCTCCAAGGTGATCGGCGAGATCGTGATGGAGACGCTCGCACGGATCGACACGGTGGCCTATGTCCGCTTTGCCAGCGTCTACAAGAATTTCCAGGAAGCCGACGATTTCGACCGCTTCGTGAGCGAGCTGCGCCCCGAAGAGGGCGCGCCCGCCCAAGATTGAGCGCGTGACCGGGGCCGATCGCCGCTTCATGGCGCTTGCCCTGTCGCTGGGGCGGCGCGGGATGGGACAATGCGCGCCCAACCCGGCCGTGGGCTGTGTGATCGTGCAGGGAAACCGGATCGTCGGGCGCGGCAGCACCGCGCCGGGCGGGCGTCCTCATGCCGAGCCGCAGGCGCTGGCGCAGGCCGGGGGGCTGGCGCGCGGGGCCACAGCCTATGTCACGCTCGAGCCCTGCGCCCATCACGGACAAACGCCGCCCTGTGCCGAGGCGCTGATCGCCGCGGGGGTGGCGCGGGTCGTGGCCCCCTTCGACGATACCGATCCGCGCGTTTCGGGGCGTGGCTTTGCCATGCTGCGCGCGGCGGGTATCGCCGTGACCACGGGTATTCTGGCCGATGAGGCCGCGCGCGACCATGCGGGGTTTCTCATTCGCAACGAGGTGGGCCGCCCCTTTGTCACGCTGAAACTGGCGACAAGTTTTGACGGGCGCATCGCCACCGCCTCGGGCCACAGCCAGTGGATCACCGGACCGCAGGCGCGGCGCGCGGTCCATGCCATGCGCGCGCGCCACGACGCGGTGATGGTGGGCGCGGGCACGGCGCGCGCCGACGATCCGATGCTGACCGCGCGCGGCATGGGCGTGACGCGCCAGCCGGTGCGCGTGGTGGTCTCGCGCCGACTTGATATTCCGCTGATGTCGCAGCTTGCCCGCAGCGCGCGCGAGGTGCCGCTCTGGCTCTGTCACGGGGCCGAGGTGGACGACGCGCTGGCCCTGGCGTGGCGCGGCATTGGCGCGCGGCTCCTGCCCTGCGACGTGGTGGCGGGGCAGGTCGATCCGGCCTCGCTCTTGCAGGCCCTGGGCGCGGCGGGGCTGACGCGGGTGTTCTGCGAAGGCGGTGGGGCGCTGGCCGCCTCGCTGCTCGCGGCGGGGCTGGTGGATGAGCTGGTGGGCTTTACCGCGGGCCTTGCCATCGGGGCCGAGGGCTTGCCGGGGATCGGCGCGTTGGGTCTTGCGCGGCTTGACGAGGCCCCGCGCTTTGCGTTGATCGAGGCGCGCGCCATCGGGGGCGACGTTCTGCACCGCTGGGCGCGCGCCTGAGCTTCGGGCTTGCCCTTGGTGCGGCTGCCGCCTAACAAGACCGCCATGAAGCTGCTTTTTCTTGGTGATGTGATGGGGCGCGCGGGGCGCGCGGCGGTGGCCGAACGGCTGCCGAAACTGCGCGCGGCGTGGAAACTCGATTTCGTGGTGGTCAATGGCGAAAACGCGTCGGGCGGGATGGGCCTGACGGCGGCCCATGCCAAGGGTCTGTTCGAGGCCGGGGCCGATGTGGTGACGCTGGGCGATCACGCCTTTGACCAGAAGGACATGCTGCAAGAGGCCGAGCGCGAGCCGCGCATCATCCGCCCGCTCAACTTTGCCAAGGTGGCGCCGGGGCGCGGGCACCGTGTCTTTACCGACGGACGCGGGCGGCGGGTGCTGGTGGCGCAGGTGCTGGGCAATGTGTTCATGCGCCGCGCCTATGACGATCCGTTCTCGGCCATCGACACGGTGCTGCGCACGCACCCCCTGGGCGGCGCGGTGCAGGCGGCAGTGGTCGATGTGCATTGCGAGGCGACCAGTGAAAAGATGGCCATGGGCCATTTCTGCGACGGGCGCGCGAGCCTGGTTGTGGGCACCCATACCCATATCCCCACGGCGGACGCGCAGATCCTGCCCGGCGGCACCGCGTTTCAGGGGGATGCGGGCATGTGCGGCGATTACAACTCGGTCATCGGCATGGACCGCACCGAGCCGATGCGCCGCTTCGTGACCGGCATGGGCAAGGAACGGTTCACGCCCGCCATGGGGGCGGTCACGCTGTCGGGCGTCTATGTCGAGACCGACGATGCGACGGGCCGCGCCACGCGCATCGAGATGGTGCGGCAGGGCGGGCGTCTGGTGCAGGCAGGCCCCGGTGACTGAGGCTGCCACCTGAGCCGTTGCCCCGCGCGCAGCAAGCGGCTAAAAGGCCCGGAAATCGCAAGCATCCCACAAGAGGACATTATGGCCGGCCATTCAAAATGGGCGAATATCCAGCATCGCAAGGGGCGGCAGGACGCCGTTCGCGCCAAGCTTTTCTCCAAGTTCTCCAAGGAGATCACCGTCGCGGCCAAGATGGGCGACCCGGACCCCGACAAGAACCCGCGCCTGCGCCTTGCGATCAAGGAGGCCAAGGCGCAATCCATGCCCAAGGACAATATCGAACGCGCCATCAAGAAGGCGCAGGGCGGCGATGCGGAGGATTACGAGGAAATCCGCTATGAGGGCTATGGACCGAACGGCGTGGCGGTGATCGTCGAGGCGATGACCGACAACCGCAACCGCACCGCGTCCAACGTGCGCTCGACCTTCTCCAAGAATGGCGGCAACCTGGGCGAGACCGGCAGCGTCGGCTTCATGTTCGAGCGCAAGGGCGAGATCACCTATCCCGCCGATGCGGGCGATGCCGACACGGTGATGATGGCCGCGATCGAGGCGGGGGCCGAGGATGTGGAAAGCGGCGAGGACGGCCATGTGATCTGGTGCGGCGATACCGATCTGGGCGAGGTCGCGGCGGCGCTTGAATCCACGCTTGGCGAGAGCGCATCCACCAAGCTGGTCTGGCGACCCACCACGACGACGGAGATGGACCTCGAGGGCATGCAGAAGCTCATGAAGCTCATCGAGGCGCTGGAGGATGATGACGACGTGCAGCGCGTCACCACCAATTTCGAGGCCTCCGACGAGACCATGGCGTTGCTCTGAGCGGCAGGCGCGGGATTTCGAGTATTTTCGGAACGATGAAACGCCGGGTCTGTTTTCGGACCGCGCGCCGGGCTATGCTCGGGGCAACGAGACCGGAGACCGGCATATGGGCAGTTCCTTTCTGAAATGGCTGGTGGCGGGGCTGTGGCTTTGGGGCGCGCCCATGGTGGCGGCGCAGGAGTTCAGCGCGCTGGCGCGGCTCGATCTTGCCGCAAGCGGGATCGACGACCACGGGCGCGGGGTGGAGCTGCGGCTGTCGCTCACGCAGGGGGTGCCGTGGCGGGTGCTGACGCTGGAGGCCCCCGAACGGCTGGTGCTCGATTTCCGCGAGGTGGACTGGCAGGGGGCCGAGGGGGCACTGGCCGTTGCCACGGACCGGGTGCGGGGCTTGCGCATGGGGCAGATAAGGCCGGGCTGGTCGCGCATGGTGATCGATCTGGCGGGGCCGCATGTGTTCGAGGGGGCCGGGCTCGAGGTGGACGGACAGAGCGGCGCGGCGATGCTCCGGGTGCGTCTGGGGGCCGAGGACGCGGCGCGCTTCTCGGCCACGGCGGGCGTGCCCGAGGGGCCGGGATGGGAGGCGGCAACGCCACCTGCGGCGGTGCTCGCCCCCCTGCGCGACCCTGACGCACCCCTTCGGGTGATGATTGATCCGGGCCATGGCGGCATCGATCCGGGTGCCGAGGTGGACGGGCTTCAGGAAAAGCACCTGATGCTGATGCTGGCGCGCGAATTGCGCGAGGCGCTCTTGCGCGCGGGCGGCTTCGAGGTCTGGCTCACCCGCGAGGGGGATGAATTTGTCAGCCTCGAGGGCCGCGTGGCGTTGGCGCATCGGGTGGGGGCGGACGTGTTCCTGTCGCTCCATGCCGATGCGCTCTCGGATGCGCGCGCGCGGGGGGCGTCGGTCTATACGCTAGCCGACAGCGCCTCTGACGCGGCAAGTGCGGCCCTGGCCGAGCGTCACGACCGCGCCGATATTCTTGCCGGTGTTGATCTGAGCGGCACCGACGATGTGGTGGCGGGTGTGCTGATGGATCTGGCCCGGCAGGAGACGCAACCGCGCGCCGAGGAGCTTGCCGGCACGCTGATAGAGACCTTCCGCGCCGGGGCCATCCCGCTTTTGTCGCGGCCCATGCGGCATGCGGGGTTTTCCGTGCTCAAGGCGCCGGATATCCCGTCGGTGCTGATCGAGACCGGGTTTCTGTCCAACGAGCGCGACCGCCGCCACCTGAGCGATCCCGCCTGGCGTGCCGATCTGGTGGCGGCGCTGCGCGCGGCGCTGGAGACCTGGGCGCGCGAGGATCGCGTGCGCGCCGGTCTGGTGCGGCAATGAGGCGGAAACCGGCCTGCCGCGATCACGTTTGTGTTTTGACGGCTGCGCCACGGGCCCTTATATCGGGCGCAGCGTCGATGAGGAGAGTGCCGTGCTGCGCCCTGTGATTAGCCTTCTGGGCAGCCTGTTCAGCCTGATCACCCTTGTCGTGGTCATCATCGGGCTGTCGATCGGTGCGGTGCTGCATATCTATGGCAAGGACCTGCCGAGCCATGAGAGCCTTGCCAATTACACGCCCCCCACGATCAGCCGGATCTATTCCGCCGAAGGGCGCATCATCGACGAGTTCGCCCGCGAGCGGCGGCTGTTTACCCCGGCCGAGGACATTCCCGATCTGGTGAAACAGGCCTTCATCAGCGCCGAGGACAAGAATTTCTATACCCATCATGGCTATGATGCCATGGGCATCGCCTCGGCGATCTATGACGCGGTGAAATCGCGCGGGCAGAACGTGCGCGGGGCATCGACGATCACGCAGCAGGTGATGAAGAATTTTCTGCTGTCGGGCGACCGGCAGATGGAACGCAAGATCAAGGAGATCATCCTTGCCACGCGGATCGAGGAGACGCTGAGCAAGGAGCAGATCCTCGAGCTCTATCTCAACGAGATTTTTCTCGGGCAGAACAGCTATGGTGTGACCGCTGCCGCGCAGACCTATTTCAACAAGTCCTTGCGCGCGCTGGCCCCGCATGAGGCGGCGACGATTGCGGCGATGCCCAAGGCACCGAGCGATTATCATCCGGTGCGCGAGCGCGAGCGCCTGCTTGACCGGCGCAATTTCGTGCTGCGCGAGATGTGGGAAAACGGCTATCTGACCGAAGCCGGGTATCGCGCCGAGCGCGAGATGCCGCTGCGGTCGGTGCAGAACGGTGATTTCACGCCGTTCAGCGCCGAACTTCCGCCCCGCGACTATTTCACCGACGAGATCCGCCGGCAGTTGAGCGAGATCTACGGCGAGGGCGAATTCTTTACCGGCGGGCTGACGGTGCGCGCCACCATCGACCCCGAGATGCAGGCCCATGCCGCGCGTGCCCTGCGCCGTCAGCTCGAGGCCTATGATCGCGGGCAGGGGCGCTGGCGTGGCACCGGTGAGAGCCTGCCCGAGGAGGTGCTTGGGTCCGAGGCCGACTGGCAGGCGGCGCTCTCGGCCCTGCGCGTGCCGCGCGACATCGAGCTTGACGGGCTGTGGTTTCCTGCCGTGGTTCTGGAAACCGGCGATCAGGCCATGCGCATCGGCATCGAGGGGATCGACGGCGTGCAGGAGGTGCCGCGCAGCGATATCCGCTGGCTGCCGGGCGATTTCCGCGCGACCTTTGCCCGTGGCGAGGTGGTGCATGTGCGCGCGGTCACGAAGGACGGCGCCTTCGAGAACTGGAGCCTGCGGCAGGTGCCCGAGGTGCAGGGCGCCTTCATGGCGATGGACGTCAACACGGGCCGCGTGATTTCGATGCAGGGCGGGTTTTCCTACCAGCATTCGGTGTTCAATCGCGCGACGCAGGCGATGCGCCAGCCGGGATCGAGCTTCAAGCCCTTCGTCTATGCCGCCGCCCTCGACAGCGGCTATTCGCCCGCCACCATCGTCATCGACGCGCCCATCGAGATCAACACGCCGCAGGGCCTGTGGCGGCCGCGCAATTCGTCGAACAAGTTCTACGGGCCCACGCCGCTGCGCACCGGGATCGAGCAATCGCGCAACCTCATGACCATCCGCCTTGCGCAGGAGGTGGGGATGGATCTTGTCGGGCGCTATGCCGAACGCTTTGGCGTCTATCAGAACATGGGGCAGTTTCTGGCCAATTCGCTGGGGTCCGAGGAAACCACGCTCTACAACATGGTGGCGGCCTATGCGATGTTCGCCAATGGCGGCGAGCGCGTGCGCCCCAGCCTTGTCGACCGGGTGCAGGACCGCCATGGGCGCACCGTCTACCGGCAGGACACGCGCGACTGTGTCGATTGCCGCGATCCGGGCATCGCGCGCGACCGTGGTCCCCGGATCGTCTCGGACCGCGAGCGGGTGATGAACGCGATCACCGCCTATCAGCTTACCTCGATGATGACCGGCGTGGTGGAGCGCGGCACCGCCAAAGGTGCCATCAACTTGCCGGTGCCCGTTGCGGGCAAGACCGGCACCACCAATGACGCGCGCGACGTGTGGTTCGTGGGCTTTACCAGCAATATCGCCGCTGGCTGCTATATCGGCCATGACCAGCCGCGCGGTCTTGGCCGGTCGGCCTATGGCTCCTCTCTCTGCGCGCCGGTGTTTCAGGAATTCATGCAAGAAGCGGTGCAGAAATACGGCGGCGGCCCGTTCGAGATCCCGCCGGGCGGGCATTTCATCAAGATCGACCGGTTCACCGGCGCGCGGCTACCCGATGACGCCACCGGCGATTACGTGGTGGCCGAGTATTTCCGCGACGGGGAAGAGCCGTTCTTTGGCGTGGCCTATGACGGTGGCTTTGCCATGGGCCGCGATCTTGACCTTTTCGCGCGTGGCGAGGGCGAGCAGGTGCGCGAGGTGACCACCTCGACCGGCCAGAAGGCGACGGTAGGGGGCCGCGCGAGTTTCGGCTCGATGAGTTCGGGCGGGCTCTACTAGCGGTCCCTTGTCCATATCCCGGCGCTGCGGTATCAGGCGGCTCTGATCAGCCGAGGACAAGACCGACCATGCGCGCCGAAACCCAGACCCTCGTTTCCGAGATCGAAAAATCGCTGGAACTTCTGCGCCAGCGGCTGGGATGGGAGACCGCGCGCCACCGGCTCGAGGAATTCAACGCGCGGGTGGAGGACCCAACGCTCTGGGACGACCCCGAGCGCGCCCAGACGCTGATGCGCGAGCGTCAGGCGCTGGTCGATGCGCTGGACACGCATGACCGGATCAAGCAGGAGCTTGACGACCATCTCGGCCTGATCGAGTTGGGCGAGATGGAGGGGGACACCGAGGTCGTGACCGAGGCCGAGGCGGCGCTCAAATCGCTTGCCAAGGTGGCCGCCGCCAAGGAGCTGGAGGCGCTTCTGGATGGCGAGGCCGATGCCAACGACACCTTCCTCGAGATCAACGCGGGTGCCGGCGGCACCGAGAGCTGTGACTGGGCGTCGATGCTGGCGCGCATGTATGTCCGATGGGCCGAGAAACGCGGCTACACGGTCGAGTTGCAATCGGAATCACCGGGCGAGGAAACCGGAATCAAGTCCGCCGCCTACAAGATTTCCGGTCATAACGCCTATGGCTGGCTCAAGTCCGAATCGGGCGTTCACCGTCTCGTGCGGATTTCGCCCTTTGATTCGGCAGCCAAAAGGCACACTTCGTTCTCCTCGGTCTGGGTCTACCCGGTGGTTGACGACAATATCGAGATCGAGATCAACCCCTCGGATATCCGCATCGACACCTACCGGTCCTCGGGCGCGGGGGGGCAGCACGTCAACACCACCGACTCGGCGGTGCGGATCACCCATATTCCCACCGGGGTTGTCACCACCTCCAGCCAGAAATCGCAGCACCAGAACCGCGATATCGCCATGAAGGCGCTGAAATCGCGGCTCTACCAGATGGAGCTTGACCGCCGCAACGCCGCCATCAACGAGGCCCATGACGCCAAGGGCGATGCGGGTTGGGGCAACCAGATCCGGTCTTACGTGTTGCAGCCCTACCAGATGGTCAAGGACCTGCGCACCGGGCACGAGACCTCCGATACCAAGGGTGTGCTCGATGGCGACCTCGATCCGTTCATGGCCGCCACGCTGGCGCAGAACGTGTCCGGCAAGAGCCGCGCCGAGGCCCAGTCGGACGAATAGCGCCCGCGCGATTTGCGCATGCGGGGTGGATTGGTCCTTTCATCGGGCGCGACGAATGTCTAGATAAAGGCAATCAAGGGTCCGGGGCGGCACGGCCCCGAGCAAGGGAGAGAAGAGATGCTCAACAATATCGGCCTTCCCGGCATTCTGCTGATCGCCGTGGTGGTGCTGGTCCTTTTCGGGCGTGGCAAGATCTCGGCCCTCATGGGCGAGGTCGGCAAGGGGATCACCTCGTTCAAGAAGGGCATCGCCGAGGGCAACAAGGAGCTTGAGGATACCAGCGAAACCGCCCAAGAGGCGCGCGACGTGACACCCGCGCAAGAAAAAGACAAGGTCTGAACCCTGAATGTTCGACCTTGGCTGGACCGAGCTTCTGGTCATCGGGATCGTGGCGCTGATCGTCGTCGGCCCCAAGGACCTGCCCGGCATGTTCCGGGCCGTCGGCCGGTTTGTCGGCAAGGCCAAGGGCATGGCGCGTGAATTCAGCCGCGCGATGAATGACGCCGCCGACCAGTCCGGCGTGGGCGACATCCAGAAATCGTTCAAGGCCGCGTCGAACCCGATGAAGACGGCGATGAACGAACTCAAGAAGACCACCGAGGACGTGACCCGCGACCTTGAAAAGACGGCGCGACCGCCGCTTGATCCCGAGGTTCAGGCGCGGGCGGACGCGACCCGCGAGAAGGCCGAGGAACTGGCCGCCGAGCGTCGCGCCGCCGAGGCAGCCGCCGCCCCGGCAAGCGCCGACAAGGGCACCGGGGACAAGGCATGAGCGTGCCCGAGGACGACATAGACGAGTCCAGCGCCCCGCTGATCGAGCACCTGGCGGAATTGCGCACGCGGCTGATCCGATCGGTCATGGCCTTTGTCGTCGGTATCGTTCTGGCCTTCACCGTGGCCGAGCCGATCCTGCAATTCCTGCTTGGCCCGATCGAGGCCACGTTGCGCGAAATGGGCGACCCGTCGCCGACGATGCAGTATACCAGCCCGCAGGAATACCTGTTCACGCTGTTTCGCATCTCGATGGTGTTCGGCTTTGCGCTGGCCTTCCCGGTGATCGGCTTCCAGATGTGGCGGTTCGTGGCACCCGGCCTCTATAAGCAGGAAAAGAACGCGTTCCTGCCCTTCATGATCGCCTCGCCGGTGATGTTCCTGTTGGGCGCGTCGTTTGCGCATTTCGTGGTGACACCGCTGGCGATGGCGTTTTTCCTTGGCTTTGCCGATGTGCCCTCGATCATCGCCGACCTGATGGGCGGGCTTGTTGACTCTGACGCGGTGCCAGCGGTCCCCGACGCCCCGGCGGCCAGCGACGGCATTCGCATCACCTTTTTCGGCAAGGTCAACGAGAGCCTCGATATAACGCTGAAATTCATCGTGGCCTTCGGTCTGTGCTTTCAACTGCCCGTTCTCCTTACGCTCATGGGCAAGGCCGGGCTGGTCAGCGCGGTTGGTCTCAAATCGGTGCGCAAATACGCGGTGGTGGGCATCCTCGTGCTGGCCGCTCTGGTGACGCCGCCCGATGTCATCACCCAGCTGATCCTTTTCGTGGTGGTCTATGGCCTCTACGAGGTCTCGATCCAGCTTGTCGCGCGTGTCGAGAAGAAGCGTGAAAAGGAGTTGCGCGCGCAGGGGCTGTGGTTCGATGACGAGGACGAAAGCGACCCTTCTGACGAGATCAAGAGCTAGGCCATGGACCCGATTGACCGTATCGCCGCCGCGCTGGAGCGGATGAGCCCCGCGCCGCTGACAGCGCCCGATTTCGACGGGGCGGAGGCGTTCGTCTGGCACGTCTCCCCCGACCGGCTGGAGCCGGTGCGCGAGGTCAGCCGCGTCGATATGGGCCTTCTCGTGGGCATCGACCGCGCGCGCGACACGCTCCTGGCCAATACCCGCCAGTTCGCGCGCGGCCTGCCCGCCAACAACGCGCTTCTGTGGGGCGCGCGGGGCATGGGAAAATCGAGCCTCGTGAAGGCCGTGCACGCCGCCGTTCTGGCCGAGGGCCTGCCGCTCAAGATCGTGGAGTTGCAGCGCGAGGATCTGCCTTCGGTGGGCCGCCTGCTGAACCTGTTGCGCGGCGCGCAGGCACGCTTCCTGCTGTTTTGCGACGACCTGTCGTTCAGCCATGACGACCAGCATTACAAATCATTGAAGGCCGTGCTCGATGGCGGGATCGAGGGGCGGCCCGATAATGTGGTGTTCTACGCGACCTCCAACCGCCGCCACCTCATGCCCCGCGACATGATCGAGAATGAGCGCTCCTCGGCGATCAGCCCCTCCGAGGCGGTCGAGGAAAAGGTCTCGCTCTCGGACCGGTTCGGGCTCTGGCTCGGCTTTCATCCCTGTGATCAGGACGAATACCTGTCCATGATCCGGGGCTATTGCGCGGCTTACGGGGTCGGGATCGACGACGCGGCCTTGCGCGCCGAGGCGATCGAATGGCAGGCCACGCGCGGCGCGCGTTCGGGCCGCGTGGCGTGGCAGTTCTTCACCGATCTGGCGGGGCGGCACGGGGTCCGCGTCTGAGCCTGGTCACCGTGCCGATCACCAGCACGGTGAGCAGGATGCGGTAAATGTGGTGCAGCGTGACAAAGGCCGGGTTGGCCGAGAGGCTGAGCGCGACCAGCGCCATTTCCGTGACACCCCCCGGTGCCAGGCTGATCACCAGCACATCGACCGGCTCTCCCGTCACGGCGTGCAGTCCAACGGCAAGTGCTACACCCACCGCCAGCATCCCCGCGACCGACACGACGGCCAGCCCCGCCCCGCGCAGCATCAGCCCCCGGTTCAGCCCGGTGAACCGCATCCCCAGAGCGGTGCCAAGGATCACCTGCGCCAGATTGACCAGCCATTGCGGAATCTCGAACCCCAGCAAGCCCGAGAGTGACAGCGCCGCCGCCACCGCCATCGGTCCGGTCATCTGCCCCGCCGGCAGGCGCAGCACCCGGCCCAAAGCCAACCCGCCCAGACATGCCAGCATGATCAGCGGCAGGTCCGACCACGGCACCTCTGCGCGCGCAAGGCTCATGCCCGCAGCACTTCCCACCGGCGCACCCAGCCAGAGCGAAAGGCCAAAGGGCAAAAGCGTCACCACCGCGATGATGCGCAGGAATTGCTGCATCATCAGCCGCGTGACATCCGCCCCCGCCGCCGTGCCCATCTCGATGCTTTCATAGAGGCCGCCGGGGGTGCTGGCGTAAAACGCCGTCACCCTGTCATAGCCCCCCAACCAGCGGAAGACCCCGTAGCCGAGGCCATGGGCCAGCCCCACAAAGAGCGTCACCGCCCCCAGCGTCAGCGCATAATTGTGGGCTTCGGAAAACAGGGCGGGCGTGACCTGCGCGCCGATCATCAGCCCGATGATGGCGATGAACGCGAGCCGCACAGGCTCGGGAAAGCGATAGCCGTCCGGCAGCCGCTCGGGCAGCACGGTGGCAATGAGCGCCGAGACGACAAGCGGCCCGATGAGGAAGGGCAGGGGAAAGCCTGCCGCCTGCGCCCCGACCCCGGAAAGGCCCGCAATCGCCAGAAGCAGGAGGGTGGTCACAAGCGTCGGCATGACCCTCTTGAAGCACCGCGCGCGGGCGGGGGCAAGAGGCGCTCAGACAAAGCCGATATGCGTGTCGAACGGCATTTCGCGCAGCCGTTTCCCGGTCGCGGCAAAGATCGCATTGGCGAGCGCCGGCGCGGCGGGGGGCACGGGCGGTTCGCCCACCCCACGGATCCGCTCGCCGTTTTCCAGCCCGCGCACGGTGATCTCGGGGCACTGATAGAGGCGCATGGCGCGGAAGGTGTCAAAATTCGTCTGTTCGGTCACGCCGTTCTCATAGGTGATTGCGCCATGCATCGCGTGCCCCAGACCAAAGACCACGCCGCCCTTCACCAGCCCGTCGAAATTCACCGGATCGAGCACGCGCCCGACCTCGGCGGCCACATGGACGTGGTCGAGGCGGATGCCCTCCCCGGTCGCGCTCACCGCCACCACCATCGCGCAGGGCACCCCGAACGACAGGCAGAGCGCCACGCCGCGCCCGCGCCCCGCCGTCATGGGCGCGCCCCAGTCCGACATTTCGGCCACCGCCTCCAGCACCTTGCGCGAGGGCGCGTGATCGCAGAGCCGCAAGCGCTCTTCCAGCGGGTCGGCCCCGGCGGCGTGGATCACCTCGTCCAGCAGGCTCTCGTGGAAAAATCCGTTGGTTGAGGCCCCCACCGAGCGCCACGAGGAAATCGGGGCCAGTTCCGGCGCGCGATAGCCCGTCACCCGGTAATGCGGTATGGCATAGGGCTGATCCCAGGCCCCCGCCACGATCTGAAGATCGGGGCCGGGGGCGGGGATGTTCTGCCGCCCCATCTGCGAGGCGATGACCGAGGGCATGGCGATGCCCAGATCGAGCGCCTCGACCCGTCCCCCGGCCACGCGGCCCCGCCCGCGCGCCATGGCGATCTGACGGGGAAAGTCATGGCCCATGTCCTCTTCGCGCGAATAGGTCAGCTTCACCGGACGCCCCGGCACGGCCATGGCGATGCGCGCGGCATGGCGCACCGCCTCATCCTCCAGCCGGTGCCCGAAGCTGCCGCCGATCATCTGCGCGTGGACATGCACCGCCTCGGGCCCAAGGCCGGTGATCGCGGCCACGTTGGTCTGGACAAAACGCGGCACCTGCGTGCCCGTCCAGACATCGACACGCCCGGGCGTATGGAGCACCGTGGCATTGAGCGGCTCGAGCGGCGCATGGGCCAGATAGGGCGCGCGGTATTCGGCCTCGACATCCGTTGATACGGCCAGCGCGGCCGCCACATCGCCGGCATCGCGGAATTGGCTGTCTTGTCGCGCGCTGTCAAAGCTGTCCGAGAGCGCCTGCCAATGCCCCGCCATGCCGGGCGGAAACGGGGTGGGGCCATGATCGAGCGTGATCGCCTGCGCCCCCTGCATCGCGTGCCATGTGCTCGTGGCGACGACGGCCACGCCAGCGGGGAGCGCGACAATCTTTTCAACCCCGCGCATCGCCTCGGCGCGGGTCGCGTCATAGCCCCGCAACGCCGCGCCCTGCGGGGCCAGCCTCACAGCGGCATAGAGCATGTCGGGCCGCGTCACGTCGATGCCATAACCTTGCGTTCCGGTGGATTTCGCCACGATATCAATGCGCTGCATCGGCTTCGTCAGCAGCCGCCAATCGGCCGGGTCGCGCAGCGTGACCTCGGTCACCGGCTCGGTCCGCGCCGCCTCGGTGGCCAGGCTCCGGTAGCTGAGCCGCGTGCCATCCGGCAGGATCACCGCGCCGCGTTCGGTCGTGAGGCTTGCCACCTCGACCCCGTGAAGGCGCGCCGCCGCCGCCTTCAGCGTCTCGCGCGCCACCGCGCCTGCGCGGCGCAGTTTCTCATAGCCATCCGGCACGGTGGTCGATCCGCCGGTGATCTGCATCCCCAGAAACTTCATCGGGGCGGCCATCGCGCCGCGCGCCGCCTCGGCCAGCCAGCCCTCGTCGGTCGCGCGGAACGGCACCGCCTCGGACGAGAGCGCCGTGTTCCAATAGGCGCGGTCCGGCGGGCCGGGATCTATCATGATCTGGTCAAGGTCGACATCCAGTTCCTCGGCGATGAGCGCGGCCTGCACCGAGGTGGCCCCTTGCCCCTTGTCGGCGCGCGGCGTGATCAGTGTGATCGCTTCGGCGGTGATGATCACATAAGGCGTGAGCGCCGCCGCCCCCTCCGGCAGGTCGCGCAGGAGCGGGTTCGCATAGGGCGTCCTGAACCGCCAGACGCCAAAGGCCACGCCGCCCGCGATGGCCGCTGATCCGATGAGAAATGCCCGCCGGGCGATGGTTTTCGCGCGCCCCATCTCAGGCCCCCTTCATCGCGCGCGCAGCGGCCCGGACGGCCTCACGGATGCGCGGATAGGTGCCGCACCGGCACAGGTTGCCCGACATGGCGTCGTCGATCTCGGCATCCGAAGGCTCTGCCACCTCGGCCAGAAGGCTCGCCGCCTGCATGATCTGCCCTGACTGGCAATAGCCGCATTGCGCCACCTGGCGCTCGATCCAGGCCGCCTGCACCGGGTGCGGGGCCGCTGGCGTGCCCAGCCCCTCGATGGTGGTGACCGGTCCCCAGACATCGCCAAGCGCCACCTGACAGGACCGCGTGGCGACCCCGTCCACATGCACGGTGCAGGCCCCGCATTGCGCGATCCCGCAGCCGTATTTCGTGCCTGCCAGGCCCAGCACATCGCGCAGCACCCACAGAAGCGGCATGTCGGGATCAAGCCCTTCGGTGGGAAAATCGGCCCCGTTCACGGTCAGCGGCATGGCGGCTCCTTCCTGTTCTGTGGCGGAAGATAAACCGTTCGGTTCAGGTGTAAAGCGGGATTTTCGGCGTGGCCGGGCGCTGGCACAGACTGGCCGACCTGATGGGTGCCAGCGAAGATGATGTGCCGGCCTGTATCGGGCGCCGCCCGTTCTTGCCTCAGACTGTCCACCGGTCAGTCTGCCGCCTTTGGCCTTGATGCCGCGCCGGGAGCAGCAACCGAAAGTCCGCTTCAGGTCAAAAGCCGCCCGGGCCGCGATCCCCTTGCGGGCCGCGTCACCCCCACCCCACATCCCCCAGAAAGATATAGCCCGCGCCGTAGATCGTCTTGATCAGGCGCGGGTTCTTGGGGTCTTCGCGCAGCTTGGTGCGCAGCCGCGAGATGCGCACGTCCATGGCCCGGTCAAAGCTCTCGCCCGCCGCGCCGCCAAGCGCCTCCTGCATGGCCTGCCGGGATATAAGCCGCTTGGGCCGTTCCAGAAACAGCCGCAGCACCTCGCCCTCGGCATGGGAAAAGGGTGTCTCGGTGCCGCTGTCATCCTCCAGCACATAGCGGTCGAAATGCGCCACCCAGCCGTTGAAGCGCGCCACCTCGCCGGTCTGGGTGCTGGGCGTGCCCCGACGCAGGCGGGCGCGGATGCGGGCGACCACCTCGGCGGGATCAAACGGCTTGATGATGTAGTCATCCGCCCCAAGCTCAAGCCCCGTGACCCGGTCCTGCACCTGCGCTCTTCCTGAAATGATGATCACCGTCGCCCCCTGTTCGAGCGCGAGGCGATGCACGAGGCCGAGCCCGTCGCGGTCGGGCAGCGACAGGTCCACGAGACAGACATCGGGCGTTGTGGTCCGCAGCGCGGCCTCGAACTCGGTCGCGCGGCCAAAGGCCATGGTGCGAAACCCCGCCTCGTTCAGCGCGTCGGCCAGCATGGTGCGAATGGCCGGTTCGTCGTCCAGAATGGTCACCAGCGGGGCGGTTGCGGCGGGCGTGGTCATGGGCGGTCTCCGGCAGTGAGGGCGGCGTCAAGCTGTGCTGCGGTGAAGGGTTTGCGCAGCACCGGCGCGGCTGCGGCAGCGGCCCGGTAAAGCGGGTCGTCGGGCGGCAGCGAGGTCATGAGCACCAGCGCGCAGGCGGCGGGGCGCGGCAGGGTGGCAAGGTCGATCCCGGTGCGCGCGCCCTCCAGCACCACATCCGAGAGCACGGCGGAAATTTCGGGCAGGTCCGCCAGAAGTTCGGCGGCCTCCTCGACGCTCGCCGCCTCGATGACGCTATGGCCCGCGCTGCGCAGCATGTCGCGCAGGGTGGAGCGCAGGTCGGGGCTGTCCTCGACCAGCAGCACCAGACCGGGCGGGCGCGCGTCCCCCGCAGGCCGCAGGGGCAGGCGCAGCACCACCTGCCCGCCCTCACTTGTGTTGCCGAGCACGATCCGCCCGCCCGCGAGCTTGGTCATATCATAGACCATCGACAGGCCAAGGCCCGATCCCTCGCCGCCCTTGGTGGTGAAGAACGGATCAAGCGCATGGTCGAGCGCCTCTTCCGAGAAGCCGGGCCCGGTATCGCGCACGATGAATTCCAGCCATGTCCCCTGAAGCGGGCGCACCGAGAGCGTGATCCGGCCCGTGGGTGCGCAGGCGTCGCGGGCGTTGAGGATGAGGTTGAGCAGCGAATCCTGCAACATCCCCGCATCGAGCAGGTAGCGCCCGCCCGTCTCGGCCTCGACCCTGAGCGCGACACCCGAGGGCAGAGCCGAGCGCGCAAGGGTTTCGAGATCGGCCAGAAAGGCGGCAAGGTCGGTGGGCACCGGTTCGTGCTCGCGCGGGCCGGTCATGTCGGCGATACGGTTGAGCAAGCCCCCGCCGCGCCGCGCCGCCGCGATGGTGGCGTCGATCAGCGCGCGCGCCTCGGCGGCAGGCCCCATGCGGGCAAGGCGCGACTGCATCCCCAGAATGATCGTCAGCAGGTTGGAGAAATCATGCGCCAATCCGCTGGTCAGTTGCGCCGCCATCTCGCGCCGCCGCGTCTGTTGCAGCGCGGCGCGGGTCTGGCTTTCCTCGGTGATGTCCATCGACAGGATATAGACGCCGCCGCTGGTGGGGTCGGGCGTCAGCGCCACCCGGATACGGCGCGAGCTTGGCTCATGGGTGAATTCAAAGACCGAGGCCTGCCCGGCATAGGCGCGGTCAAGTTCGGGGTCGAGGACCGCCCATGTCTGTGGCCCCAGAACCTCTGCCGCGTGCACGCCGATCAGATCGGCGCGCGATCCGGGCATGATCGCGGTCAGCCGCCGGTTGGAATAGGTATAGCGGCGGTCCGGCCCGATATGGGCGATATGGGCGGGCATCATCTCGGCGGTGAGGCGCGTGCGCGCCTCGGCCTCGGTGATCTGGCGCTTGGCCTCTTCGAGGGCGGTGATGGTGGCCTGCAACTCGCGGTTGGCGGTGGCCAGGTCCTCGGAATAGGTCAGGATCTGGTCCGACAACTCCTCGGAGCGGGCGCGCAACAGCGCCTCCTGGCGTTTGGCGGGCGTGATGTCGGTATAGACGGTGACCCAGCCGCCCTGCGGCAGGGGCGTGCCCTCGACGGAAATGGTGCGGCCATTGGCGCGGGTGCGCTCCATGTAATGCGGCTCAAACGCGCGGGATATTTCGACGCGGCTGGCCACGAAGCCCTCCACGTCGCCCACGTCGCCATAATCGCCGCGCGTGGCGAGATACCGGATGGTGTCGGCGAAATCGGCCCCCGGCGTTACCAGCGCATCGGGCAGGGCGAATATCTCCTGAAAGCGCCTGTTGCACACGGCCAGCCGCAACTCGCGGTCATAGATGGTCAGGGCCTGCTGAATGAGGTTCAGCCCGGCCATGGTCATGGCGTCGCGGTCGGCGTGGTTGGCGCTCATCTCCATCTCCTCCGCCTTCTTCGCTAGCACCGCCCCCTTGGCACGCAAAGACCCTATCGCGGCCTGTTACAATTCGTAAGTTTTGCGACATGTTCAGGAAAAAGTTGACCGCCAACCATAAACGCGCACCCTTGAGGCAATGAGAATCGCGCCTTGGGTGCGGCCCGTCGGAGGGGACGGGCGAAAGGGAGGAATGGGATTTGGCACAACCGTCACAACCGACGGAGGGGATGGACTCCATCCCGGCACTTCTGCAACGCAACGCCACGCGCTTTGCGAACCGCGCCGCCTACCGCGAAAAGGAATACGGCATCTGGCAAAGCTGGACCTGGGCCGAGGCGGAAAAGGAAATCGAGGCGCTGGCGCTGGGCCTGATCAATCTGGGCGTGAACGAGGGCGATTTCATCGCCATCATTGGCCGCAACCGGCCCTATTTCTACTGGTCGATGGTCGCCGCGCAATCGGTGGGGGCGATCCCCGTGCCGCTCTATCAGGACGCCGCCGCCCCCGAGATGGAATACGTGATGGAGCATTGCGGCGCGCGCTTTGCCATCGTGCAGGATCAGGAGCAGGTCGACAAGCTCATCGAGGTGCAGGAACGGCTGCATCAGCTTGAGCATATCATCTATGTCGATCCCCGCGGCCTGCGCAAATACGACCACCACAAGCTGCACCGTTTCATCGACATTCAGGAGCAGGGCCGCGCGGCCTATTACGAATGGATCGAGGATCTGAAGGCGCGGCGCGAACGGCTGACCTATGACAGCGTCTGCGTCATGCTCTACACCTCCGGCACCACCGGCAAGCCCAAGGGCGTGGTGCTGAGCAATCGCAACATCATCGAGGCGTCGCGGTCATCCTCCGAGTTCGATCATCTCACCAAGGACGAGGAGGTGCTGGCCTACCTGCCGATGGCTTGGGTGGGCGATTTCATATTTTCCATCGGGCAGGCCTATTGGTGCGGCTTCTGCGTCAACTGCCCCGAAAGCCCCGAGACGATGCAGCTTGACCTGCGCGAGATCGGGCCCACGTATTTCTTCGCCCCGCCGCGCGTCTTCGAGACGCAACTGACCAATGTCATGATCCGGATGGAGGATGCGGGCCGCGTCAAGAAATGGCTGTTTCATCACTTCATGGCGCATGCGCGCCGCGTCGGCCCCGCGATCCTTGATGGCAAGCCCGTCGGGGCGATGGACCGGCTCAAATACCGGCTCGGGTCGCTTTTCGTCTACGGCCCGCTCAAGGATACGCTGGGTCTTGGCCGGGTGCGGGTGGGCTATACCGCCGGTGAGGCGATCGGGCCGGAGATTTTCGATTTCTACCGCTCGCTCGGCATCAATCTCAAACAGCTTTACGGCCAGACCGAGGCCAGCGTGTTTATCACCCTGCAACCCGATGGCGAGGTGCGTTCCGACACCGTGGGCGTGCCCGCGCCGGGCGTGGAAATCCGCATCAGCGACACGGGCGAGGTGTTCTATCGCAGCCCCGGCACCTTTGAATATTACTACAAGAACCCCGACAGCACCGCCTCGACCAAGGATGCCGAGGGCTGGGTCGCCACCGGCGATGCGGGTTTCTTCGAGGAAGGATCAGGCCACCTTCGGATCATCGACCGCGCCAAGGATGTGGGCAAGATGGCCGATGGCCGCCTGTTCGCGCCGAAATACGTGGAGAACAAGCTCAAGTTCTATCCCAATATCCTCGAGGCCGTGGTGTTCGGCAACGGGCGCGACAAATGCACCGCCTTCATCAATATCGACCTGACGGCCGTGGGCAACTGGGCCGAGCGCAACAATATCGGCTATGCCTCCTATCAGGAACTGGCGGGCCACCCTCAGGTGCTGGAGACGATCCGCGGCCATGTCGAGGAGGTCAACCGCAGCCTTGCCGATGATCCGATGCTGTCGCACAGCCAGGTGCATCGCTTCCTCGTGCTGCACAAGGAACTGGATGCCGATGACGGCGAGATGACGCGCACCCGCAAGGTGCGGCGCAACGTGATTTCCGACAAGTTCGGCGATCTGGTGACCGCGCTTTACGATGGCTCCGACGAGATATTCACCACCACCGAAGTCACCTACGAGGATGGCCGCAAGGGCGCGATTTCGGCGACGCTGAAGATCGTGGAGGCGCAGGTGGTTCAGATCCAAGAGCAGAAGGTGGCGGCGGAATGAACGACATGAGCGCAGAGACGACCCTCACCGCCGATGGCCGCAAGATCGGCGGTGTGGTGATGGAGATGAAGAACATCACCCTGCGTTTCGGCGGCGTGGTGGCGATCAAGGATATCTCGTTTGACATCCGCGAGGGCGAGATCCGCGCCATCATCGGCCCCAATGGGGCGGGCAAATCCTCGATGCTCAATGTCATCAGCGGGTTCTACAACCCGCAGGAGGGCGAGGTCTGGTACAAGGGCCAGAAGCGCCCGCCGATGAAGCCCTATCAGGTGGCGCAGCAGGGCATCGCGCGCACCTTCCAGAACATCGCGCTTTTCGAGGGCATGAGCGTGCTGGACAACGTCATGACGGGCCGCATCCGGCAGATGAAGACCGGGCTTCTGGCGCAGGCGATCTGGAAGGGCCGCGCGGAGCGCGAAGAGGTCGAGAACCGCGCGGCGGTGGAAAAGATCATCGATTTTCTGGAAATACAGCATATCCGCAAGACCCCCGTGGCGCGGCTGCCCTACGGTCTTAAAAAGCGGGTGGAACTGGCGCGCGCGCTGGCGGCCGAGCCGTCGATCCTGCTTCTGGATGAGCCGATGGCGGGCATGAACGTCGAGGAGAAAGAGGACATGAGCCGCTTCATCCTCGATGTGAACGACGAATTCGGCACCACGATTGCCCTCATCGAGCATGACATGGGCGTGGTGATGGACCTCTCCGACCGCGTCGTTGTGATGGATTACGGCAAGAAGATCGGCGATGGCACCCCCGACGAGGTGCGCAGCAATCAGGCGGTGATCGACGCCTATCTCGGGGTGGCGCATGATTGATTGCGCGGCGCGACATCACCCCGGACGCGCTCCGGGGTCTCTGGCCCTCGGCGCGGCGCTTTTGATGACGCTGCCTGCCATGGCGCAGGCCGGGGCCTGGGCGGATTTCGAGACGCGGTGCGTCTCGGCGCTCGAAAACCTGACGCCGCCGGTGGTGGCGGGGCTGGGGCAGGGCGCGCGCGAGGGGGATGTGACGCGCTACGCGCTGGCGGAGGGCCGCGTGCTGATCGTGGACCGCGCACCGGGTGACGGCATTTTGTCCTGTGCCGTGCGCGACCCGGACGGGGTGCCGGTGGTCGGTTTCGACGACTGGATCGCGGGCGCGGTGCACGAGGGGCGCTATGTGCCGGTGGCCGAGGGACGCTGGCACAGCAACCACTGGATCGAGCCGATTCTGGAAATTCAGAAAGACAGCGGCACGGACGGCCTCACGCTGCGGATCGTGGAGACCGGCCTTGAAGCCTGAGACAGCGCAAGAGACCGCAACGAACAGGGAGACAACCCATGCCTGACAGCGTGATTTTCGGAATGGAGGTCTTTCTCAACGGCCTCATGGCGGGGGTGCTTTATGCGCTCGTGGCCCTCGGCTTCGTGCTGATCTACAAGGCGTCGGGGATCTTCAACTACGCCCAGGGGGTGATGGCGCTTTTCGCCGCGATGACGCTGGTCGGGATCATGGAGGGGCAGGTGCCCTTCAGCCACCTCATCAACGCGGTTCTGGGCACCGAGGTGCATCATTTCGGCTGGCATGTGCCGGGGCTTCTGGCCATCGCGCTCACCGTGGTGGTGATGATCGCGCTGGCCTGGGTCGTCAACAAGCTGATCTTTCGCCACCTTGTCGGGCAGGAACCGATCATCCTTTTCATGGCCACCATCGGCCTTGCCTATTTCCTCGAAGGTTTCGGCGACGTGATGTGGGGGGCCGATATCAAGAAGCTGGACGTGGGCCTGCCGCAAGGCATGAACAGCGCGATTGACGAAGTGACCTTCGGGATCTTCGGCTACGGCTTCTTCATCGACAATCTCGACATCGTGGCCACCGTGGTGGCGGCGCTGCTGGTGGCGGCGCTGGTGATGTTCGCGCAATATTCCAAGCATGGCCGCGCCATGCGCGCGGTGGCCGATGACCATCAGGCCGCGCTCTCGGTCGGCATCTCGCTCAACTTCATCTGGGTCATGGTGTGGTCGCTGGCGGGCTTTGTCGCGCTGGTCGCGGGCATCATGTGGGGCACCAAGATGGGGGTGCAATTCTCGCTCTCGCTCATTGCGCTCAAGGCGCTGCCGGTTCTCATGCTGGGCGGCTTCACCTCGATCCCCGGCGCCATCGTCGGCGGGCTGATCATCGGGGTGGGTGAAAAGATGTTCGAGTTTGCCATCGGCCCGCTTGTGGGCGGCGCGACCGAGAACTGGTTCGCCTATATGCTGGCGCTCATTTTCCTCGTGTTCCGGCCTCAGGGCCTGTTCGGCGAAAAAATCATCGAGCGGGTGTGAGAGCGATGAAAAAACTCATTGCCATTGCCAATGTCGTCGCCTGGGGGGGCTTCTGGGCCTTTGGCTATCTTGCCCTGACGACCGCGCCAGAGCAGTCGGGCCGGATGGTCACGGCGGCGGTTCTTGCCGCCATCGGTGGCGGGACGGGGATGCTCGCCTTTCTGTGGCTGGTGCGCCATGCCGAAGCGACAGGTTATGCGCGACGGCCCAACCGGGCCGTCAAGCGCCACGACGATGAAATTCATGGGGAGGTGATCTGATGTTTTACCGTGAGGCGGGGGATTTCAAGACCTCCTATGTGGACGACAACCAGACCTTCCCGATCAAGTTCGACCGCTACCGCTATTACGTGGTGCTGATCGCGGCCTTTGCCGTGGTGCCGCTTGTCATCAATGACTACTGGGTGAACGCGGTCTTTCTGCCGTTCCTGATCTATGCCATTGCCGCGATCGGCCTCAATATCCTCGTGGGCTATTGCGGGCAGGTCAGCCTTGGCACCGGCGGGTTCATGGCCGTGGGGGCCTATGCCTGCTACAAGCTGATGACAGGCTTTCCCGATATCAATATCTTCTTTCACATCATCCTCGCGGGCGGGATCACATCGGCGGTCTGCGTGCTCTTCGGCCTGCCGTCCTTGCGGATCAAGGGGTTCTACCTGGCAGTGGCGACCCTGGCCGCGCAGTTCTTTCTTGTCTGGCTCTTCAACCGGGTGGGCTGGTTCTACAACTACTCGGCCTCGGGCCAGATCAACGCCCCCGAGCGCACGGTGTTCGGCGTGGCCGTGACCGGCGCGCAAACGGCGCCCTGGGCGGCCTATCTCTTCTGCCTCGTCTTTACCGTCGCCTGCGCCATCCTTGCGCGCAACCTGACGCGCGGCATGGCGGGCCGCAAATGGATGGCCATTCGCGACATGGACATCGCCGCCGAGATCATCGGGGTGAACCCGCTGAAGGCCAAGCTCACGGCCTTTGCCGTCTCGGGGTTTTTCGTGGGCATCTCGGGGGCGCTGTTCTTTTCGGTCTATCTGGGGGCGGTCGAGGTCGGCGAGGCGTTCGGGATCAACAAATCCTTCCTCGTGCTCTTCATGGTGATCATCGGCGGGCTTGGCTCGATCTTCGGCAGCTTCGCGGGCGCGGCGTTCCTTGTGCTCTTGCCGGTGCTTCTGAAGAACGTGCTGGTGGGCGGGCTTGGCTGGCCCACCGATCTGGCGGCGCATCTGGAATTCATGATCGTGGGCGCGCTGATCGTGATCTTCCTGATCGCCGAGCCGCACGGGCTGGCGCAGCTTTGGCGCGTGGCCAAGGAGAAACTGAGACTTTGGCCCTTCCCGCATTGAGGGGTCTGAGAGGTGTGGCGGGGGGAACCCCGCCCTACGATGACATCGGATAAAACCAAGGGAGGATCAAACCGATGAAACAGAGACTGATGACAGCCGCCTTCGCGGCGCTGATGGCGGCAGGACCGGCGCTTGCCGACCTGACCATCGTCGATACGAGCTATCGCACCGGGGCCTATGCCGCGAACGGGATCCCGTTCTCGGATGGCTACCAGGATTACTTTACCCTGCTCAACGAGCGTGACGGCGGCGTCGGCGGGGAGAAGATCAACCTTGTCGAATGCGAGACCGGCTACAACACCGAGAAGGGTGTGGAGTGCTACGAGGCCACCAAGGGTGCCGGCAACGGCGCGCTGGTCTATCAGCCGCTCTCGACCGGGATCACCTATCAGCTCATTCCCAAGGCCAGCGCCGACGGCATCCCGCTTCACACCATGGGCTACGGGCGCACATCGGCCAAGAATGGCGGCGTGTTCGAGTGGGTGTTCAACTATCCGGCCAACTACTGGGACGGGGCAAGCCATGCGATCACGCATATTCTTGACCAGAATGGCGGCGATATCAGCGGCAAGAAGATCTCGCTCGTCTATCACAACTCCGCCTATGGCAAGGAGCCCATCCGCACGCTGGAAGAGCTGAGCGCCAAGCACGGGTTCGAGCTCGTCCTGCTGCCGGTCGATCACCCCGGTCAGGAGCAGAAGTCGCAATGGCTCCAGATCCGGCGCGACCGGCCCGACTATGTGATCATGTGGGGCTGGGGCGTGATGAACCAGGTGGCGATCCAGGAGGCGGTGAACATCAAGTTTCCGATGGAGAATTTCATCGGGATCTGGTGGTCCGGCTCCGAGAACGACGTGAAGGCCGCCGGTGCCGCCGCCAACGGCTACAAGGCGCTGACCTTCCACAACCTCGGGCGCGACTACCCGGTTTATGACGACATCCAGAAACATGTGGTCGATGCCGGCAAGGCCGCCGGTGCGGGCGATCAGGTGGGCACCGTGCTTTACAACCGGGGCATGTATGCCGCCATGCTCGCCGCCGAGGCGATCAAGACCGCGCAGGAGATGCACGGCGTTTCGGCGATCAACGCCGCACAACTGCGTGATGGCATGGAAAACCTCGAAATGACCGAGGCCAAGATGGCGGCTCTTGGCCTGCCGGGCTTTGGCCCCGAGTTCAAGGTGTCGTGCGAGAACCACGGCGGCAACGGCTATGGCGCCGTGTCGCAATGGGATGCGGCGGCCGGTGAGTTCACGCTGATCACCGACTACTTCCAGTCCGATCAGGAGATCATCAACAAGCTGGTGGCCGAGGATTCCGCGGCCTTCGCCGCCGAGAACGGGATCACCCCGCGCTGCTGAGACCAGTCCCCGGCTGCGGCGCGCGCCGTGGCCGGGGAAATTTGAGTATTTTTGGAACGATGAAGGGCGCGGTCGCGCGCCTGCCGCCAAGGAGAGTGTCGATGCTGGATGCCGCACCGAGTGACGAGACCCTGCGTGACGAGACCCTGCTCGAGGTCAACAATATCGAGGTGATCTACAATCACGTCATCCTTGTGCTGAAGGGCGTCAGCCTCAAGGTGCCCAAGGGCGGGATCACCGCGCTTCTGGGTGGCAATGGCGCGGGCAAGACCACGACGCTCAAGGCGGTGTCGAACCTTCTGAAGTCCGAGCGCGGCGAGGTCACCAAGGGCACGATCACCTATCGCGGCGAGCGGGTGCAGGACCTGCTGCCTTCGGATCTGGTGCAGAAGGGCGTGGTGCAGGTGATGGAGGGCCGGCACTGTTTCGAGCACCTGACCATCGAGGAGAACCTGCTGACCGGGGCCTATACGCGAAGCGCGAGCCGGGGCGAGATCGACGCCGAGCTGAACAAGGTCTACGACTATTTCCCCCGCCTCAAGGAGCGCCGCAAAAGCCAGGCAGGCTATACCTCGGGCGGTGAGCAGCAGATGTGCGCCATCGGCCGCGCGCTGATGTCGCGCCCCGAGACGATCCTGCTCGATGAGCCGTCCATGGGCCTTGCACCGCAGCTTGTGGAGCAGATCTTCGAGATCGTGAAATCGCTCAATGAGCAGGAGGGCTATACCTTCCTTCTGGCCGAGCAGAACACCAACGTGGCGCTGCGCTATGCCCATTACGGCTATATTCTGGAATCGGGCCGGGTGGTGATGGACGGGGCCGCCGCCGCGCTGCGCGAGAACCCGGACGTGAAGGAATTCTACCTCGGCATGTCCGACGAGGGGCGCAAGTCATTCCGCGACGTGCGCAGCTATCGCCGTCGCAAGCGGTGGCTGAGCTGACCCGCACGCCCCATACCCAGCCCGAGGATTGATCATGACCCGCCCTTTCGACGACCTGGAAATCCGCAGCCCCGACGCCCGAGAGGCCGCGCAACTGGCGGCGCTCAACGCGCTTCTGGCGCAAGGGGGCTTGGCCCCGCTGTCGTCGCTCACTGAGCTTGCCCGTCTGCCGGTGCTGCGCAAATCCGATCTCGTCGCGCGCCAGACCGAGGCCCCACCTTTCGGCAGCCTGCCGGTGGGCGATGTGGCCCATGTGTTCCAGTCACCGGGGCCGATCTACGAGCCGGGCGGCGTGACGGCGGACTGGTGGCGGATGGGGCGGTTTCTGCATGCCTGCGGGATCGGGCCGGGCGACATCGTGCAGAACTGCTTTTCCTATCATCTCGTGCCTGCGGGCATGATCTTCGAGAACGGCGCGCGGGCAGTGGGGGCGCGGGTGCTGCCCGCAGGCACCGGGCAGACCGAGTTGCAGGCGCGGGCCGCGCATGATGTGGGTGTCACCGCCTATGCGGGCACGCCGGATTATCTGAAAGTGATCCTCGACAAGGCCGATGAGATGGGCCTGCCATTGAAAATCACCAAGGCCGCCGTCGGGGGCGGCGCGCTCTTCCCGTCGCTGCGCGCGGAATATGCCGAGCGCGGGATCACCTGCCTGCAATGCTATGCCACCGCCGATCTGGGCAATATCGCTTATGAAAGCCCCGCACAGGAGGGGATGATCGTCGATGAGGGCGTGATCGTCGAGATCGTGCGCCCCGGCACCGGCACGCCGGTCGCCCCCGGCGAGGTGGGCGAGGTGGTGGTGACATCGCTCAACCCCGATTACCCGCTATTGCGCTTTGCCACCGGCGACCTGTCGGCGGTGATGGAGGGGCAAAGCCCCTGCGGGCGCACCAACATGCGCATCACGGGCTGGATGGGCCGGGCCGATCAGACCACCAAGATCAAGGGCATGTTCGTGCGCCCCGAACAGGTGGCCGCGCTGGTGGCCAAACACAGCGAGATCGCCCGCGCCCGCGTCATCGCCACCCGCGAGGGCGAGGCGGATGTGATGACCGTACGGATCGAGGCGGCGGGCGGCGATGCCGCAGGCTTTGCGGGCAGCGTCACCGAGACGCTGAAGCTGAAAGGCCGGGTCGAGATCGTGCCGCCGGGTAGCCTGCCAAATGACGGCAAGGTGATCGAGGATCTGCGCAGCTACGATTGAGGCGGTGCTGGGGCGGCTTCGGCGCGCCCTACGTGGCGTAATCCGACCCCTCTGCATCAAGCAGGGCCTTCAATTCACCCAGATGCCGCTCGGCCTGGCCGGGATAGTCCTCCAAATCGCGCGCGGTCTTTTCGGCCACCTCGTCGGAGAGCACGCGCAGGGGCTGCCCGGTCTGGAGCGCGCGGATATAGGTCTCGGCGGCGCGCTCGAAATAATAGAGCCGGTTGAACGTGTCGGCGACCGTGTCGCCGATCACCATGACCCCGTGATTGCCCATGATCATGACCTTCTGCTTCGGGTCATGGAAAAGCTGCGCGCAGCGCGCGCCCTCGTTCTCGAAGGCGAGGCCACCATAGCCCTCGTCGATCACATATCGGTTGAAGAAGGTGGCGCAGTTCTGGTCGATGGGCGGCAGGCGGCTGTCGGCAAGGCTGGCCAGAACCGTGGCGTGGATCGAGTGGACATGCATGGCGCAGCGCGCGTGGCGGCAATGCCGGTGCAGCCCGCCATGCAGCCCCCAGGCGGTCGGGTCCGGGGCGCCGGGCCGGCTCAGCGTCTCGGGATCGTTCGCATCCACCTCGATCAGGTCGCTGGCGCGGATGCGGGCGAAATGCATCTGGTTGGGGTTCATCAGGAACCGTGTGCCATCCTCGTTGACCGAGAGGCTGAAGTGATTGGCCACCGCCTCGTGCATGTCGAGCCGCGCGGTCCAGCGAAACGTGGCGGCGAGGTCCACCCGTTCCTGCCAGTGGTCCATGTTGGGGCGCAGGTTGGTCACGGTCATGTGTCGCTCCTTTCAAGATCGGTCAGCGGGCGCGAGGCGACCCAGGCATAGCCAGCGGGGCTGAGGATGCAGCATTCGCGCAACCCGTGGGGCTTGTTGGCGGGCGCTTGCAGGACATGGCCGCCAGCGGCCTCGGCGCGCGCGGCGGCCGCGTCCGGGTCGGTGTCGAACAGATGCAGCGACGCGCCTGCGCCGCGCGGCGCGCTCTCGGGTAAAAGCGCATGCAGCGGATGGCGGGCATAGGTCGCATCTGCGTGCAGTTGCAGGACCTCGTCACCATAGGTCAGAATGGCGAAATCGGCGCTGAGGCGATGCGCGCCCATGCCGAAGACAGCCCCGAGGAACGCCGCCTCGGCGCGCACGTCCCGCACCAGAAGGTTGAGGCCGAGGCCGCGCAGGCGGCTGCCGAAATCGGCGGGTGAGATCGTGTCATAGTCCATGGATCGGCAGCTTGATTGCGGCTGTGGCCCGTGTCAACCTACGCCCGACTCCTCTGGAAGGACCGCCCCATGATCCCCCCGTTGCTCAGTCCGCCCGCGCGGGCACCGCAAAGCTTTACCGAGGCGCGTCCGGCGGTGGATATGCTCTGTGCGCTTTACGCCGAGGCGGTGGCGTTTCTCACCGCGCGCTTTGACGAGGCGTTGCACGGCGTTTTGCCCGCCGCCCGCGTGCGCGCCTTTTACCCCGAGATTCGCCTTGTCACCACGAGCCATGCCAAGATCGACAGCCGGCTCAGCTTTGGCCATGTCTCGGGTCCCGGCGCCTATGCGGCGACGATCACGCGGCCCGATCTCTTTCGGGGCTATCTCGAACAGCAAGTGGCGCTCTTGCTTGAAAACCATGGCGTGCCGGTGACGGTGGCGGTCTCGGACACGGCGATGCCGGTGCATTTCGCCGTCGCTGCGGGCGAGGGGCCGGGTGTGCCGCAGGAGGGGGCGGCGGAATTCCCGCTGCGCGATCTTTTCGACGTGCCCGACCTTGCGGCGATCAACGACGACATCGTCAATGGCACATGGGCGGGGACGGGCGCGCGCCCGCTTGCGCCCTTCACCGCGCAGCGGGTGGATTACTCGCTGGCGCGGCTGGCGCATTACACCGCGACCGATCCGGCGCATTTCCAGAATTACGTGCTGTTTACGAACTATCAGTTCTACGTCTCGGAATTCGAGGCCTTCGCCCGCCGCGCGCTGGCCGATCCGGCCAGCGGCTACACCGCCTTTGTCAGCACCGACAATGCCGAGATCACCGACCCCGATGCAGCCCTGCCCGCGCCCGACCGCCTGCCGCAGATGCCCGCCTATCACCTCAAGCGCGCGGATGGGTCCGGCATCACGCTGGTGAATATCGGAGTCGGCCCGTCGAACGCCAAGACCGCGACCGATCATGTTGCCGTGCTGCGGCCCCATGCCTGGGTGATGGTCGGCCATTGCGCGGGGCTGCGCAATTCGCAATCGTTGGGGGATTTCGTGCTGGCCCATGCTTATTTGCGCGAGGATCGCGTGCTCGATGCCGACCTGCCCGCCTGGGTGCCCATTCCGGCGCTGGCCGAAATCCAGATCGCCTTGCAAGAGGCGGTGGCGGCGGAAACCCAGCTTGAGGGGTTCGACCTCAAGCGGATCATGCGCACCGGCACCGTGGCCAGCGTGGACAACCGCAACTGGGAATTGCGCGACCAATCGGGGCCGGTGCAGCGCCTGAGCCAGTCGCGCGCCATCGCGCTGGACATGGAAAGCGCCACCATCGCGGCCAACGGGTTTCGCTTCCGGGTGCCTTACGGCACGCTGCTTTGCGTGTCGGACAAACCCCTTCAGGGCGAGTTGAAACTGCCCGGCATGGCCTCGGATTTCTATAAATCGCAAGTCGCACGCCACCTGATGATCGGGATTCGCGCCATGGAATCACTCCGCCGGATGCCGCTGGACCGCATCCACAGCCGCAAATTGCGCAGCTTTGAAGAGACGGCCTTTCTCTGAAAGGGCAAAAAACCGCACAAAATAAGTGGAAAGCCCTTGCTTTTGCCCACCAGACGTTGTGTTTGACCACATCATGACGTTTAATTGACGGTGCGAGGCCCCAGTTACGGGCAGTGATACGAAGGAGACCTGAAAATGGCGAAACCGATGACCAAGACCCAGCTTGTGGCCGCGCTGGCCGAAGAGATGGGCAGCGACAAGAAATCCGCCGGCGGCGCGCTCGATGCCGTCGTGGCGATCATCACCCGCGAAGTGGCGGCGGGCGGGGCGGTCACGCTTCCGGGCGTGGGCAAGTTCTATTGCCGCGAGCGCCCCGAGCGCATGGTGCGCAACCCCGCCACCGGCGAGCAGATGAAAAAGCCCGCCGACAAGCAGGTGAAGGTAACCGTCGCCAAGGCGCTCAAGGACAGCGTCAACGGCTGAGACCCCGCGCCGCCCGGCCTGACCGGGCGGCCCGCTTCGCGCGGGGGCGCAATTCAACCCTTGCCCTTCGCGCGCACCTCTTTTATAGCAACGAAATTCGCGTCGCCCCGCCTGTCGGGGATTCGCGTGTTGAAATCCCATCCACCGGGGAACAGGTGACCCTGAGCCAACCGTCAGGGGCCAACCGGTGTATTGAGAAAAGGAAAAGGCGATGAACGCCAGCGAATTGCGTGACAAGACCCCGGATCAGCTCCGGGACGAGCTTGTCCGGCTCAAGAAAGAGCAATTCAACCTGCGCTTCCAGGCGGCCACCGGCCAGCTTGAGAATGCAGCCCAGATGCGCCGCGCCCGCCGCGATGCGGCCCGCGTCAAGACGATCCTCAATGAAAAGGCCCGCGTGGCCGCCGTGCAGGGAGCCTGACCCATGCCCAAACGTATCCTGCAAGGCACCGTCACCTCGGACGCCAACGCGCAGACCGTGACCGTCTCGGTCGAGCGTCGCTTCAAGCACCCCGTGCTTCAGAAGACGATCCGCAAGTCCAAGAAATACCGGGCCCACGACGAGAACAACACCTTCAAGAAGGGTGACGCGGTGCGCATCATCGAATGTGCGCCGAAATCCAAGACGAAACGCTGGGAGGTGCTGGAGGCGTAAGCCGTCAGCGCCTTTCGACATTATCGAAACCCTGGGGACAAGGCATTGCATCGCCCCCCATAGGTCGGGAGAAACCAAATGATCCAGATGCAGACCAATCTGGATGTAGCTGACAACTCCGGCGCGCGCCGGGTTCAGTGCATCAAGGTTCTCGGCGGTTCGCACCGTCGATATGCCTCGGTCGGCGACATCATCGTGGTGTCGGTGAAAGAGGCCATTCCGCGCGGTCGCGTGAAAAAGGGCGACGTGCGCAAGGCCGTCGTCGTGCGCACCGCCAAGGAAGTCCGTCGTGAAGACGGCACCGCCATCAAGTTCGACCGCAACGCCGCCGTGATCCTGAACAACGCGGGCGAGCCTGTCGGCACCCGGATTTTCGGGCCGGTCGTGCGCGAATTGCGCGCCAAGAACTTCATGAAGATCATCTCGCTCGCCCCGGAGGTGCTGTAAGATGGCCGCAAAACTCAAAAAAGGTGACACAGTCATCGTCCTTGCCGGCAAGGACAAGGGTCAGAAGGGCATGATCACCAGCGTCGATCCCAAGGCCGGCAAGGCCGTGGTCGAAGGCGTGAACATGGCCATTCGCCACACCCGCCAGAGCCAGACGAGCCAGGGCGGCCGCATCCCCAAGGCGATGCCGATCGACCTCAGCAACCTCGCCATGCTCGACAAGAACGGCAAACCCACGCGCGTCGGCTTCAAGATCGAAGGCGACAAGAAGGTGCGTTTCGCCAAGACCACGGGGGACGTGATCGATGCTTGATACCGCAACCTATACCCCGCGCCTCAAGACGCATTTCCGCGAGGTCATCAAGCCTGCTCTGAAAGAAGAGTTCGGCTACAAGAACGACATGCAGATCCCGCGTCTGGACAAGATCGTGCTCAATATCGGCTGCGGTTCCGAAGCGGTGCGCGATTCCAAGAAAGCCAAGTCGGCGCAGGAAGACCTGAGCACCATCGCGGGCCAGAAGGCCGTGACCACCATTGCGCGCAACTCGATCGCGGGATTTCGTGTCCGCGAAGGGATGCCGCTGGGAACCAAGGTCACGCTGCGTGGCAACCGGATGTATGATTTCCTCGATCGCCTGATCACCGTGGCCATGCCGCGCATCCGCGACTTCCGCGGTGTGTCGGGCAAGGCCTTCGACGGGCGCGGCAACTATGCCATGGGCCTCAAGGAACACATCGTTTTCCCCGAAATCAACTTCGACAAGGTCGACGAAGTCTGGGGGATGGACATCATCATCACAACCACGGCGCAGACCGACGCTGAAGCCAAGGCGCTGTTGAAGCTTTTCAACATGCCCTTCAACAGCTGAGCCGGGGGAGGATAGATTAATGGCTAAGAAATCCATGGTCGAGCGCGAGAAGAAGCGCCAGAAACTGGTGGACCGTGACGCCGCCAAGCGCGCCGCGCTCAAGGCGATCATCAGCGATCAGTCCAAGCCGATGGAAGAGCGTTTCCGCGCCTCTCTCAAGCTTGCCAAATTGCCGCGCAACGGGTCGGCCACGCGCCTGCACAACCGCTGCCAGCTTACGGGTCGTCCGCACGCCTATTATCGCAAGCTCAAGATCAGCCGGATCATGCTGCGCGAGCTGGGTTCCGCCGGGCAACTGCCCGGTGTCGTGAAATCGAGCTGGTAAGGAGGGCAGAGACATGAACGATCCGATCGGCGATATGCTCACCCGTATCCGCAACGCGCAGATGCGCGGCAAGTCCACGGTGATGACCCCCGGCTCGAAGATGCGCGTGCGCGTTCTCGATGTTCTGGCCGGAGAGGGCTATATCCGCGGTTACGAGATGAGCACCGATGAAAATGGCCATTCCGCCATTGAAATCAGCCTCAAGTATTTCGAGGGCACCCCGGTGATCCGCGAGATGAAGCGGGTCTCCAAACCCGGTCGCCGCGTCTATCTGGGCGTGCGTGACATTCCGTCGGTCCGTCAGGGCCTCGGCGTGTCGATTGTCTCCACCCCCAAGGGTGTGATGTCGGATGCAAGCGCGCGCGCAGCCAATGTTGGCGGCGAAGTGCTCTGCACGGTATTCTGAGGAGGCGCTGCAAATGTCTCGTATCGGCAAACAACCCGTGGCCCTGCCGGATGGTGTCTCGGCCACGATCTCGGGCCAGACCGTCGAGGTGAAGGGGCCCAAGGGCACAAAGACCTTCACCGCGACCGACGATGTGACGATCACCGTTGCGGATGGCGTCATCTCGGTCACGCCGCGCGGCAGTTCCAAGCGCGCGCGCCAGCAATGGGGTTTGACCCGCACGGTCATCGCCAACATGGTGCACGGTGCCAAGGACGTGTTCCGCAAGGAGCTTGAAATCCGGGGCGTCGGTTATCGCGCCGCGATTCAGGGCAATGTGATCCGGCTCAACCTCGGATATTCGCATGACGTGGATTTCCCGATCCCCGACGGCGTGACCGTCACGGCGCCCAAGCAGACCGAACTGGTGATCGAGGGCACCGACAAGCAGCTCGTCGGACAGGTCGCGGCCAATATCCGCGACTGGCGGCGTCCCGAGCCCTACAAGGGCAAGGGCATCCGCTACAAGGACGAGTTTATCTTCCAGAAGGAAGGCAAGAAGAAATAAGGACGCGACAGATGGCAAACAGCAAGAGAAAACTGTTCCTCAAACGCCGCCTGCGCGTTCGGAGCAAACTGCGGCAGGTGAATGCGGGGCGCGTGCGCCTCTCGGTTCACCGGTCCAACAAGAATATCAGTGCGCAGCTCATCGACGATGTGCAGGGCGTGACGCTGGCTTCGGCCTCGACCCTCGAAAAGGATCTTGGCTTTGTCGGCAAATGCACCGTCGAGGCGGCTGCCAAGGTCGGCGAGATCATCGCCGAGCGGGCGAAGAAGGCCGGCGTGAGCGAGGCCTATTTCGACCGTGGCGGGTTCATCTATCATGGCCGTGTCAAGGCCGTGGCCGATGCCGCGCGCGACGCCGGCCTGAAGATCTGAGGAGACGAGAGTTATGGCAAGAGAAGACAACCGCCGCGACCGTCGCGACCGCGACGAAGCCCCGGAATTCGCCGACCGTCTCGTCGCGATCAACCGCGTGTCGAAGACCGTGAAGGGCGGCAAGCGCTTCGGGTTCGCGGCGCTCGTGGTCGTGGGCGATCAGAAGGGTCGCGTGGGCTTTGGCAAGGGCAAGGCCAAGGAGGTCCCCGAGGCCATCCGCAAGGCCACCGAAGCCGCCAAGCGAGCGATGATCCGCGTGCCGCTCCGCGAGGGGCGCACGCTGCATCACGATATGGAAGGCCGCCATGGCGCGGGCAAGGTCGTGATGCGCACCGCCCCGCAGGGCACGGGCATCATCGCCGGTGGTCCGATGCGTGCGGTGTTCGAGATGCTGGGCGTTCAGGACGTGGTCGCCAAGTCGAACGGGTCGCAAAACCCCTACAACATGATCCGCGCCACGCTGAACGGTCTCCACAAGGAGACCAGCCCGCGCATGGTCGCGCAGCGGCGTGGCAAGAAGGTGGCCGACATCCTGAGACGGGGTGACGAGGCGCCGACCGCGCAAGCGGCAGAAGCGTAAGGAGACCTGAGACATGGCAAAAACCATCGTGGTCAAGCAGATCGGCTCGCCGATCCGCCGTCCGGACGTGCAGCGCCGCACGCTGATCGGTCTGGGACTGAACAAGATGCACAAGACCCGCGAGCTTGAGGATACGCCCTCGGTGCGCGGCATGGTCAACAAGATCCCGCATCTGGTCCAGATCATCGAAGAAAAGGGCTGACCGCCGTTTTCTTGAAAAGATAACGTCCCGGAAACTTTTCAAGTTTCCGGAAGCGTGGCAATGCGCCCCGGCCTCGCAGGCCGGGGCGCTTTACGTTATACCATTACGCGAGTCTTTTGTCGCGCTGCCCGCATCGGGGGCGGGCATGATACCCTCTGACGGTGTCGGGGTGGTGGCGCGCCGCCGACGCGTTCGCGCGGCCCGGTCCGCGCCCGCTCAGGGAGGAGCCTCGATGTCCAGATATTCCGGTGGATGCAGCCATATCCACACCCATGCCGATCACGAACCGGTCGACAACCACACCTGCCATTGTTCCGTCTGCAAGGGCGTGACCGGGCAGGACACCACCCATGTGGTGTTTTTCCGCCACGGCGATGTGGTGGTCGATAACGAGGCGGGGCTGAAGCGCCAGCCGTTCAACGCCAGGAACCCGGACGGCCCGCTGGAGCTTTGCACCTGTGGCGAATGCGGCGCGCCGATCATGCTGGATGACAAGCAAAGCCGCATCCGCGTCATCGTGCCGAACCTCATGGGCTATGATGATCAGATCGCGCCCGCGCCCTATCATGCCTTCTATGATCCGGCGAGCGGGGTGCCGCGCCCCGATGACGGGCGGCCCGTGCATGAGGGGCTGCGCCCCGATTTCGTCTGGCCCGCGCCGTCCTGAGCGCGCGGGTATCTGCAACCATGATGCCTTTTGCCCCGGTCAGCGATGGCCGGGGCAGTTTTCTTCCTGTATGACATCAACGCGGGTTGGTTCCGGCCCGGCGCGTGTCACCAGAGCTTGTTGCGAAAGACGTAGATGCCCACCGTTGATGTTGCCTCTCTCGTCCGGGAATTCATCACGCTTTTCGTGGTGATCGACCCGATCGGAACCTTGCCGGTTTTCTATTTCGTCGCCGCGAGCGTCCCCGAGGCGCTGCACTGGCGGCTGGCGGTGCGTGCGGTGCTGGTTGCGGGTGCCGTGCTTGGGCTGTTTCTTGTCGGCGGGCAGTTCGTGCTGGAGGGGGTGGGGCTGCGCCTTGGTTCGTTCCAGATCGCGGGCGGGATGATCCTGTTTCTGTTCGCGCTCACGATGATCTTTGGCGATGCCAAGCCCGCCCGTGAAATAGAAGAGGCCGAGCGCGATCACATGGCAGGTGCGGTTTTTCCGCTGGCGATGCCCGCCATCGCCTCGCCCGGTGCGATGCTGGCCATCGTGATCCTCACCGACAACAACCGCAATTCCATCCCCGAACAGGCGCTGACCGCAGGTTTGTTGCTTTTGGTGCTCGGGATCACGCTGCTGCTCTTGCTGCTGGCTGGGCGGCTCAGGCGGGTGCTGGGCAATACCGGGGCGAGCATCATCAGCCGGGTGATGGGCATGATCCTTGCCACGGTTGCGGTCGATTCGGTTCTGAGCGGGCTGGAGCTGGTCGGCGCGGTCACGCTTTTGTCCTGACGGGGGCTGTCCCGGTCTGCCCGATCAGCGCGCATCCCAGGGTCACGCGTAACGCCTCGACCAACTCGCCCACCGTTTCGGTCGCCACGTAAAGCCCGCCCGTGGCGTCCGAGAGGCATTTGGCCACGGTCTGCCCGTCGAAAAGCCCGGCCTCGGGGCTGTTCCACGAGAACGGATCATGCACCACGCGAAAGCCGATCACATGAACGGTAAGGCCGGGTCGCTCTGCCGCCAGCCGCGCACCAAGTGCGCAGGGCGTGCCGCCGCAGGTTTCATTGCCGTCCGTCACGAGAACCACGATGCCGTCGGGCCCGAGCACCTCGGCAGCCGCTGCCACCGAAGCCGCCAGAGGGGTCAGCCCGCCGGGGGACAGCGCGTCGATCCCCCTGGTCACCGCCGCTGCGGCACCGGCCATGGGCGCGAAGTGCAGCGTGAGGCCCGAACAGCTATCTGCGCCGCCCGGCCCATAGGTCAAAAGCCCGATCCGGCGCAATGGCGCGATATCGGGCAGGGCGTCCTGCACCGCCTGCCGCGCCTCCATGATGCGGGTGGGCGCGGTCGGGTCATGGCCAAGCTCGCCCATCGAGGCCGACCCGTCAAAGACCAGCATCGCATCGCGCGCGCACCCCGCCGAGGCAACGGCAGAGGGCAGGGCGGCCAGCAGGCCAAGAAAAAGGGGCAGGGCGCGCATCGGGTCTCCTCCGGGTGCCGTCAGTGTAGGCCCCGCGCGCGCCCGGTCCAGAACAATCCCGCGTGACCCCGCCACCCCGGGTGCCGTCATCCTCACGCTTGCCTCCGGCTCTCCTCCGCCATAGGCTCGGGGCATGAGCGTGATCCACTATTACTACTCGGCCCATTCCGCCTATGCCTGGCTGGGGGCGCGGCGGCTGCATGAGATATGCGCGGCCCATGGCGTGCGGCTCGAACACAAGCCGATCGAGCTGTCTCCGGTGGTCGAGGCGGCGGGGGGCCTGCCCTTTGCCGCGCGCACGCAAGGGCATGTCGATTACTTCTTCGGGCGCGAGATCGAACGCTGGTCCGAGTTGCGCGGCGTCGAGATCATCCGCCACCGCCCCACCCATCACGACGCGCCGCTCTCGCTGGCCAGCGGCGCGATCATCGCCGCCGGGGACCGGGCCGATGCGCTCTCCTACGCCATCCTTCAGGCCCATTGGCGCGACGATGCCGACATTTCCGATCCCGGAACGCTGATCCCGCTGGTCGCGGGCTGCGGCCTCGATCCCGACACGATCCTGAGCGCCGCGCGCAGCGAGGACATACAGGCGATATACCGTGCCAATACCGCCGAGGCGATTGCCCTGCCGGTCTTTGGCTCGCCCACCTATGTGGTGGCGGGCGATCCGTTCTACGGGCAGGACCGGCTGGACCTGGTGGAGCGCGCGCTTGTCACCCCCTTTGCTCCCTCCTGCTGGCGCAATCCTCCGGTCGGTTGAGGTGTGGCGCAGGCCCTCTTGCACTCTTCGGGCGGAGCGCGTATAGCACCCGCTCATTCCGCCGGTCCGGCCAGATGTGGCATGCCGAGGCTGGCGATTCTACCGACCGAAAGAGGAGCCGGAAATGCCCAAGATGAAGACCAAGTCGAGCTGCAAGAAGCGGTTCAAGATGACGGCCTCTGGCCGCATTGTGGCCGCACAGGCCGGCAAGCGCCATGGCATGATCAAGCGGACCAATAAATTCATCCGCAACGCGCGTGGCACCACCACGCTCAGCAAAGCCGACGAGGGGATCATCAAGCCGATGATGCCCTACGCGCGTTAAGGAGGAATCAGGATATGTCACGCGTCAAAGGTGGGGTTGTCACCCACGCCCGTCACAAGAAAGTCATCAAGGCCGCCAAGGGCTACTATGGCCGCCGCAAGAACACCTTCAAGGTGGCCGCACAGGCCGTCGACAAGGCCAACCAATACGCCACGCGCGACCGCAAGAACCGCAAGCGCAATTTCCGCGCGCTGTGGATCCAGCGGATCAACGCCGCCGTGCGCGCCCATGACGAGGGGCTGACCTATTCGCGCTTCATCAACGGTCTGTCGCTTGCCGGGGTCGAGGTGGATCGCAAGGTTCTGGCCGATCTCGCTGTGCACGAACCGGCGGCGTTCAACGCCATCGTCGATCAGGCAAAGCAGGCGCTGGCCGCCTGAGGCCAGTCGCGGATGAGGGACAAGGATGCGCCGCCCGGATAAACCGGGCGGCGTTTTCCGTTTCAGACTTTGTCGGTCTCGGCCACGGGCACGTAAAGATCGCCGCCTTCGCGGAATTTCTCGGCCATCGCCGCCATCCCCTCTTTCTGCGCCTCGGCGCGGATGTCGTGGCTGATCCTCATCGAACAGAATTTCGGCCCGCACATCGAGCAGAAATGCGCCACCTTGTGCGCCTCCTTGGGCAGGGTCTGATCGTGGAAGTCGCGCGCGGTTTCGGGGTCGAGAGAGAGGTTGAACTGATCTTCCCAGCGAAACTCGAACCGCGCGCGTGACAGCGCATCGTCGCGCCGCTGCGCGCCGGGCAGGCCCTTGGCAAGGTCGGCGGCATGGGCCGCGATCTTGTAGGTGATGACGCCGGTTTTCACATCGTTGCGGTCGGGCAGGCCCAGATGTTCCTTGGGCGTGACGTAGCACAGCATGGCGCAGCCGAACCAGCCGATCATCGCCGCCCCGATGCCGCTGGTGATGTGGTCATAGCCGGGGGCGATATCGGTGGTGAGCGGCCCGAGCGTGTAAAAGGGGGCCTCGTGACAGCATTCAAGCTGCTTGTCCATGTTCTCCTTGATCTTGTGCATGGCGACATGGCCGGGGCCTTCGATCATCACCTGGCACTCCTTGGCCCACGCGATTTTCGTGAGTTCCCCCAATGTCTCCAACTCGGCGAATTGCGCGGCATCGTTGGCGTCCGCAATGGAGCCGGGGCGCAGCCCGTCGCCCAGTGAAAAGCTCACGTCATACTGGCGGCAGATGTCGCAAATCTCCTCGAAATGCTCATAAAGAAAGCTCTCGCGGTGATGATGCAGGCACCATTTGGCCATGATCGACCCACCGCGCGACACGATCCCCGTCACCCGGTTCACCGTCATCGGCACCATGTGCAGGCGCACGCCCGCGTGGATGGTGACATAATCCACCCCCTGTTCGGCCTGCTCGATCAGCGTGTCGCGGAACACCTCCCATGTCAGGTCCTCGGCGACGCCATGCACCTTTTCCAGCGCCTGATAGATCGGCACGGTGCCGATGGGCACAGGGGAATTGCGGATGATCCATTCGCGGGTGTTGTGGATGTTGCGCCCGGTGGAAAGGTCCATCACCGTATCGGCCCCCCAGCGGATCGCCCAGACCAGTTTTTCCACCTCCTCCTCCATCGAGGAGGTGACGGCCGAGGTGCCCATGTTGGCGTTGATCTTCACAAGGAAGTTGCGCCCGATGATCATCGGCTCCAGTTCCGGGTGGTTGATATTGGCCGGGATGATGGCGCGGCCCGCCGCGATCTCGGCGCGCACGAATTCGGGGGTCACATGGTCTGGGATGCTGGCCCCCCAGTCATTGCCGTCGCGCGGTGCCGCATCCGCCTCGCGCAACTGATTCTCGCGGATGGCCACGAATTCCATCTCGGGCGTGATGATGCCCGCGCGCGCATAGGCCAGTTGCGTGGGGGCCGCACCGCCCGTGCCACGAAGGGGTTGCCCCCGCACCGGGAATTCCGGCACCAGCCGGTCGCCGGTGACAAAGCCGTTATCCTCGGGCCTCACATGGCGGCCCTCATAGGCCGCCACATCGCCGCGCGCCATGATCCAGCCGCGCCGCAGCGCGGGCAGGCCGCGCGCGATGTCGGTTTGCGCCTCGGGATCGGTATAGGGGCCGGAACTGTCATAGACCGGCAAGGGGGCCTCGCCCGCCGTGGGATGGGTGGAAATCTCGCGCATGGGCACGCGGATATCGGGGTGCAACGCGCCCGCCACGTAAATCTTGCGCGAGGCGGGCAAGGGGCCGGTGGTCACGGTGGGGGTGGTCAGGGTGGTCATTTTGGTGCTCCTCGAGCCATGGTTCCAAAGAGACCAGATGAGCCGTGGACGGGGAGGCGTGGGGAAGGGTCCCCCTTCGGAACAGACAGACCGCCATGCGGCGCGCGGTTCCCGAGCTTCCTACGCCAGTATCAACTGGATCAGGTTCAAAGGGTCGCCTCACCGGTGTCACCACCTGTCAGCCTCTCAGTCCCCAAGGCGGGACTCCCCTGCAAGGGTGAGGGTAGAACGACGATCTGCGCAGTTCAAGCGAATGTGGCGTCCCGACGGCGGTCTCTTGTCGAGAGGCGGCATTGATTGATAGACCGCGAGGGGCCGGGGCGGGTCATGTCCCCGGAAAGAGGGGGCGCATGACGGACAGGGCGCGCGCGCCGGTTCTTCTGACCGGGGCATCGGGACGGGTCGGACGGATGGTGTTGTGGCACTGGCCGGTTTCGGCTGTGCCTGTCGTGCCACAATATCGTCGGATGGTGCCGGCGGGGGCGCTTCTGTGGGACCCGATGGAGGGGCCGCGCGCGCTCATCGACCATCAGGCGCGGAGCGGACAGACATTCCGGGCGCTGGTGGCGCTGGCGGGGGTCGTGCCGGGCGCGGGCCACGATATGTCGCGCAACCGGATACTTGCCGAGGCCACGCTTGCGGCGGCTGAAAGCGCGGGCATCACGCGGGTGTTGCTGGCCTCGTCTTCGGCGGTTTACGGACCGGGCGAGCATATCACCGAGGACACCGCTTGCGCGCCCGCCAATGCCTATGGCGCGGCCAAGCTGGAGATGGAGGCGGTGGGGCGCGCGTGGCGTGACCGGGGGCTTGAGGTCTGCGCGCTGCGGATAGGGAATGTGGCGGGCGCGGATGCGCTGCTTCTGAACGTGGCGCGGGGGGCGGGGGAGATCACGCTTGATGTCTTCGCGGATGGCGCAGGGCCGCTGCGCTCCTATATCGGGCCGCGCACGCTGGCGCAGGTGCTGGTCACGCTGTGCCTGCATGACGGAGCGTTGCCATCCGCGCTCAACATCGCGGCCCCCGGTCCCGTGACCATGGCCGCGCTCGCACAGGCGGCGGGGGCAAGCAGCCGGCCCCGCCCCGCCCCGCCGACGGCGCATCAGCGCATCACCCTCGATTGCACCCGGCTTGCCGCGCTCCACGCCTTTGCCCCCGAGGACAGCACACCCGGCGAGATGGTCCGCCAATGGCGGGCGGTTGCCTCATGACGCCTGCGAAACGCGCCTTCGACCTTGTCTTTGCGCTGGCCCTCGGGGTGCTTCTGGCGCCGGTGATGGCGCTCACCGCGCTGGCCGTGCTGGTGCTGGATGGGCGGCCTGTCTTCTTCCGGTCCGAGCGGATGAAGACGCCGACCGAGGGGTTTTTCCTTCTCAAGTTCCGCACCATGACCCCGGCAGAGGCAGATCAGGGCGTGTCGGGCGGCGACAAGGCGCATCGCATCACCCGCGCCGGGCATCTTCTCAGGCGGACCCATCTTGATGAGGTGCCGCAATTGTGGAACGTGATCCGCGGCGATCTGAGCCTTGTCGGCCCGCGCCCGCCGTTGCGCAGCTATGTGGAACGCTTTCCGGAGACCTATGCGCAGGTCTTGCGCTCGCGTCCCGGCCTGACCGGGCTGGCAACCCTGCGCTATCACGCCCATGAGGCGCGGCTGCTGGCACAGAGCCGCAGCGCCGCCGAGACCGACGCCATATACTGCCGTGCCTGTGTGCCGCGCAAGGCGCGGCTCGACCTGATCTATCAGCGCCGCCGCACGCTCTGTCTTGATCTGCTGCTGCTCTGTCAGACCGTGGTCAAGGGCTGGCGGTAACGCGTTTTGGCGCAATTCCGGGCCGAAATGGTCCATCGGCCCTGTCCGAAATTCCTTTAACCCCGGCGCAGCAGCCGAAACACCGCCGAGGCCCCCCATCCCGCCGCGATGGCGATGGCAATCGACAGAAGGCCATAGACCAGCGGCTGCTCGCGCGAGAGCGTGAAGAGCCAGCGTTCCAGCCCGACCTTGTGCACGTCGATGGCCGTCTCGAATTGCGACACGACCCGGCCCTCGCGCGTGAGGAAGATGCGCGTGGGATAGATGCCCTCGGTCAGGTTCGCAGGCAGCCGGATCGCGGTGCGGAACAGCGTCTGCTCGTCGAGAGCGACAGTGTTTTCCAAGAGTTGATAGGCGTCCTGCCCGCGCCGGATGCGAATGAGCGCCTCGGTGAAATTCTCGACATCCTCGGCCATGCTGGCCGCGCCCACGGAGCGGATCGCGCGCGGGATCGAGACGCGGTGGCGCAGGTCCTCGGTATTGGTCAGAACCTGATCTAGCGGCCCGGTGGTGGCGACGGCGTAAAAGGTCGGGGCCGCATCCAGCCGCACCTCGTCGGTATTGACCCAGATGCCGAAGCGCCGATCCTTTCGCCGCACGCTCACCGGCAGGGATGGCCCCGCCACGGTGATCACCACGTCGAGCGGGATATCGGGAATCGCGACCTCGCGCTTGACCGCGCCGAACACAAGGATTTCCGACCCCTCGAAGGTGGCCGTGATCGCCACCTTGTCGCTCGACAGGCCCAGAACCACCTCTTCTGCCTTCAGGGGGAGGGCGGCAAGGCACAGGGCAAGCGCCAGCAGCCGCATCAGTGCCCCCCGCCCGCGCCGGAAGCGATGGAATAAAGCTCTGACGGCATCAGCAGCAGGTCAAGCGCCAGCTTGCCGCAGACCGCGAGCACCATGATCGCCAGAAGAATGCGCAACTGCTCCGCCCGCAGCCGCGTGCCGATCATCGCCCCGATCTGGGCCCCGATCACCCCGCCGACAAGCAGCAGAACCGCAAGCGCGATATCGACGGTGAAGTTGGTCGTGGCATGCAGCAAGGTGGTAAAGGCGGTCACGAAAATGATCTGGAAAAGCGAGGTGCCCACGACCACCTTTGTCGGCATCCCAAGGATATAGATCATGGCCGGGACCATGACAAAGCCACCGCCCACCCCCATGATCGCGGCCAGGATACCCACGCTCACGCCCACGATCATCGGCGGAATGATCGAGATATAAAGGCCCGAGGTTCGGAACCGCATCTTGAGTGGCAGGCGATGCACCCAACCGTGTTTCTTGCGCTTGGGGGCCACGCCGCGCCGGGTCTGGCGGATCGCGCGCAGGCTCTCGACGAACATCATCGCGCCGATCACACCCAGAAAGACGACATAGCAGAGCTTGACCAGAAGATCGACCTGACCCAGGGATTTCAGGTAGTTGAAGATGACCACACCGATCGCGGCCCCGATCAGCCCGCCGACGAGCAGCACCGTGCCCATCCTCAGATCGACTGTCTTGCGCCTCAGATGCGCCAGCACGCCCGAGAATGACGAGGCCACGATCTGATTGGCCTCGGTCGCCACGGCGACGGCGGGCGGGATGCCGATGAAAAAGAGCAGCGGCGTCATCAGAAAGCCGCCGCCGACGCCGAACATGCCCGACAGAATTCCCACGATTCCGCCAAGGCCCAGAAGCAGGAAGGCGTTGACCGATACCTCGGCGATGGGAAGGTAGATCTGCATGAATATCCATAGCCTTATCTGCGCGGGTCACGCAAGCGGGCGACGGCAGCGCGGCGCCTGGCGGGCGATCAATTCTTGTTATACGGATTCAGGTTTCGTGATTGCCGAAACTGTCGGGCGGGCGGCGCTCGCCGGATCACAGGTGCTTTTGCATCACCAGGGCCGTGCGCCCACCCGGATAATAGCCCTCCCGCCGGGCGGTTTGCGTAAACCCGGCACCGGCATAAAGCGCCAGCGCCGCCGCGTTGTCCTCGGCCACCTCGAGGAACGCCGTTTCGGCACCGCGCGCGCGCGCCTCGGCGGCAAAGGCGGACAGGCAGGCGCGGGCGTGGCCCTGACGGCGATGGCCGGGATCGGTCGCCAGCGTGAGCAATTCCGCCTCATCCGCGATGACACGGCCAAGGGCAAAGCCGCGCGCATCACCACTGACAAAGACATGGGGCGAGGCCAGCAGCGCGGCAAACTCTGCCGCCGACCATGCGCGCCCCTGACCGGCAAAGGCGCGGGCATGGGTGTCGGCCAATGCCTCAGGCGTCATCGAGGAGGGCCGGCGGCGCGTCGCGGGCAGGCGCGGCATCGGCAGCGCGCAGGTAGAGCGGTGCGGGCGGCGGGCTGTCGTTTGGCGCGTCTTGCGCAATCCGTGCAATGGCCCGGGCGAGCAGGGCGGGCGCAGGCGGCCAGAGCGGGTCCGCCACGCTCTCGACCGGCAGAAGCGCCGGGGTGGCGACATGCACCATCCCGTGCGGGGCCGGGACAACGGGCGTGCCGGGACCACCCCCGGCGCGGATCGCGTCAAACGTGCTCACACCGATGGCGGGTATGTCGAGCGCCAGCGCGAGGCCACGCGCGGCGGCGACGGAAATGCGGATGCCGGTGAAATTGCCGGGTCCGATACCCACGCCGATGCGGGCAAGGTCGCGCCATGTGACGCCGCCCTCGGCCAGCACCTCCTCCAGAAGCGGCATGAGGCGTTCGGCCTGTCCGCGCCCCATCTCCTCGGCGCGTGCCACCAGCACACGCCCGCCGCCAAGCAAAGCGGCCGCGCAATGCGCGGCCGATGTGTCAAAGCCCAGAACGAGGGGGTCAGATCCCGACAGGGCGCACCTCGGTCACTTCGGGGATGTAGTGACGCAGCAGGTTCTCGATCCCCATCTTGAGCGTGATGGTGGACGAGGGGCAACCTGCGCAGGCACCTTGCATATGAAGGTAGACGACGCCGCGCTCGAACCCGTGAAAGGTAATGTCGCCGCCATCCTGCGCCACGGCAGGGCGCACGCGGGTATCAAGCAACTCCTTGATCTGGTTGACGATCTCGGAATCCTCGCCGCTATGCGCGGCATGGCCCGAGGCACCGCCGCCCTCGCCCGACATGACCGGCTGGCCGGATTGGTAATGCTCCATGATGGCACCCAGAATGGCCGGTTTCACATGGTCCCATTCGGTCGCTTCCGCCTTGGTGACGGTGACGAAGTCATTGCCGAGAAACACGCCCGTCACCCCGGGCACCTTGAAGATGCGTGTCGCCAGCGGCGAGGCATCGGCCCCCTCTGCGCTCGGGAAATCGGCCGTGCCCGTGCCAAGCACCGCCTGACCGGGCAGGAATTTGAGCGTGGCCGGATTGGGGGTGGATTCGGTCTGGATGAACATGGCAACGCCCCTTTTTGTTCGCTTCTTGAGATATGCGCGCCGCGGTGCCCCGAGTCAAGGTTTGGAACGGTTCTAAACTCTGTCCGCTCAGGTGCCCGCTCAGGTGATTGCCTCAAGCCGTTCCTTGGACAGGTCGCCGGGCACGATGGTGATCGGCACCGGCAGCGTGCCCGCGTTGCGCGTCAGTTGGGTGACAAGCGGGCCCGGCCCCTTCTTGCTTGAGGCGGCCCCAAGAACGAGCACGCCGATGTCCGGGTCGTCCTGCACATGGGCGATGATCTCGGGCACGGCCTCGCCCTCGCGGATCACAAGTTCGGGGTCGATGCCCTGCTTGTCGCGCATCCATTTGGCAAAGACCTCGAAATGCGCCTCGATGCGCTCGCGCGCCTCCTGCCGCATGAGATCGCCGACACCGATCCAGTGGTTGAACTCCTCGGGTGCGATCACCGACAGGATCGCCACCCCGCCACCGGTATGGGCAGCGCGCATCGCGGCGAACCGCATCGCGTTGAGACATTCGCGGCTGTCGTCGAGCACTACCAGAAACTTGCGCATGATCCGATCCCCTCAGGCGCGCATCATGACGCGGAACGCGTGGCAGGGCAACAGAGGTGATGGGTCTCAGACGAGCACGCCCCAGAGGTCATAATCTCCGGCCTCGTCCACTTCGACGGTGACCATATCGCCGACACTCAGCGCCTCGGTGCCCTCGTCGATGAAGAGATTGCCGTCGATCTCGGGCGCATCGGCCTTGGTGCGGCAGGTGGCCACGCCATCCTCGTCGATATCGTCCACGATCACCGCTTGTCGGGAGCCAACCTTCGCGGCAAGTTTATCCACGGAAATGGCCTGCGCCCTTTGCATGAAGCGATCCCAGCGGTCCTGCTTGATCTCTTCGGGCAGATGATCGGGCAGGGCGTTGGAGCGGGCCCCGGCGACGTCCTCGTATTTGAAGCAGCCCACCCGGTCGAGTTGCGCCTCATCCAGCCAATCCAGAAGTGTCTGGAATTCCGCATCGGTCTCGCCGGGGAAACCCACGATGAAGGTCGAGCGCAGGGCGATGTCGGGACAGATGGCGCGCCATGCGGCAATCTCGTCCAGTGTCCTGGCCGCCGCCGCGGGCCGCGCCATGCGCCGGAGCGTGTCGGGATGGGCGTGCTGGAAGGGAATGTCGAGATAGGGCAGCACCAGCCCTTCCGCCATCAGCGGGATGAGGTCGCGCACATGCGGGTAGGGGTAGACGTAATGCAGCCGGACCCAGGCGCCCAATGACCCCAGACCGCGCGCCAGATCGGTGATATGGGCGCGGTGGCCGTTCGCTTCGGCGTGTTTGATATCGACGCCGTAGGCGGAGGTGTCCTGGCTGATGACCAGAAGTTCGCGCACGCCGCTTTCAACCAGCTTTTCAGCCTCGCGGATCACCGCATGAGCGGGGCGGCTGACCAGACGCCCGCGCATGTCGGGGATGATGCAGAACTTGCACTTGTGGTTGCAACCCTCTGAAATCTTGAGATAACTGTAATGGCGCGGGGTCAGGCGCACGCCGGAGGCGGGCAGCAGGTCAATGAACGGATCGGGCGAGGGCGGGACCGCCAGATGCACGGCATCGAGAACCTGTTCATATTGATGCGGGCCGGTCACGGCCAGAACGCGGGGGTGCGCCCCGGTGATATAGTCAGGCTCTGCCCCGAGGCAGCCGGTGACGATCACACGACCGTTCTCGCGCAGCGCCTCGCCGATGGCCTCAAGGCTTTCGGCCTTGGCGCTGTCGAGAAAGCCGCAGGTGTTGACGATCACCGCATCGGCGCCCGCGTAATCGGGCGAGATGCCGTACCCCTCGGCGCGCAGGCGCGTGAGGATGCGCTCGCTGTCAACAAGCGCCTTGGGACAACCGAGCGAGACCATGCCGATCCTCGGCTGGCCCTCGCGGGCCATCTCGGGCAGGCGCGCGCGCGGCGCGAGGTCGGGGCGAAGATCGGGCGGGTTTTGCGACATGAGGCGCGATATAGCGGTCACGACCGCGCGCGGGAAGGGCAAAAGCGGTTGCCGTCCGGGGGTCGCCGGCCCTAGACTCAGGGGGGCTGGCAAGAAGGGGTGTCTCATGCGGTGGATCGTGCGGTTGACGGGGCTTGTGGCGGTGCTCGCGGCCTTTGTGCTGGGGGCGCTCTTCTTCCTGCCCGGAGAACGGATCGCCAGGATCGCCGCCGAGCAGATCACCAAGGCCACGGGCCGCACCGTCACCATGAGCGGCGAGACGCGGCTGAGTTTCTATCCGGTGCTGGGTGTGTCCACCGGCGCGGTCGAGATCGCCAATGCGGACTGGTCCGACAGGGGCCCGATGCTGCGCGCCGAAAGCTTCAAGCTGGGCGTCGATCCCAAGGTTCTCTGGGGCGGGGATATCCGCATCACCGGGCTGGAGGCGGTCAATCCCGAGATCCGGCTGGAGCGCGCCGCCGACGGGCGCGTGAACTGGGCGCTTGGCGTCGAGGGGGTGGCCCCCTCGGGGCAGTCCGAGGCGGGCACGCCGGCGCAATCCACGCGGCTTGGCCTGACGCTCGACCGGGCGCTGATCACCGGCGCGCGGCTCTCGCTCATCGATCACGGCACCGGCGAGGTGCAGGAAATCTCCGATCTCGATCTCGATCTGCGCTGGCCGGACTATGACGGCACCGCGACGCTCACGGCCGCATTCCGGCGCGGCGGCGGGCCGGTGGCGGTCTCGGGTCATCTGGATGAGGTGGGCGCGTTTCTCGACGGCGAGGTGACCGGGGTTTCGGCCACGCTCTCGGCGGGGGGCGGTTCCGTGGCCTTTGCCGGGCGCGCGGGGCTGCGCCCCGAGGCGCAGGGTCGGCTTGATCTCGATATCGGCGACACGGGCGCGTTTCTGGCGGCACTTGGTGTCGGCGGCGTGGATCTGCCGCAGACCCTCGGGCAGAGCGTCAGGGGCCGTGCCGACCTGACGGTGACCGAGGGCACGCAGGTGGCGGTGCGCGACATGGCGCTTGGCCTTGGCGGCAACAGCCTGAGCGGGGCTGTCGATCTTGACCTTTCGGGCGATGTGCCGCGCTTCAACGCGCAACTGAACGCCGGTGCGCTCGATCTGTCGAAACTGGCCGGGGCGGATCAGACCGGCGGGGGCGGCGGCAGCGCCTCGGGCTGGTCAACCGAGCGGATCGACGCAAGCGGGCTTTCGGCCGCCAATGGCGAGATGGCCTTTGCCGCCGAAAGCGTCAATCTGGGCGATCTGAAGCTGGGCAAGACCCGCGCGCTGATGACGCTTGATCGGTCGCGCGCGGTGTTCGAGCTGCGCGAGGTGCGCGCCTATGACGGGCTGGTGACCGGCGAGTTTGTCGTCAACAACCGGTCGGGCCTTTCGGTGGGTGGCACGACGCGGGCCGAGGGCATCAACCTCGAGCGGTTCCTCGCGGATGCGATGGGGATCACGCGCTTTGCCGCGAGCGCCTCGGGCGAGGTCAGTTTCCTTGGCGCGGGCGCGTCGGTCGATGCGATCATGAAAAGCCTCAGCGGCAAGGGGCGCGCGGCCACCGGGCGCGGCGTGATCTCGGGCTTCGACCTCGACCGGCTGATGCGCGCGGGCGATGTCACCGGCGGGACCACGATTTTCGACGCGATGAGCGCGTCCTTTACCATGGAGGGCGGCAACCTCCTCAATCAGGATCTGGCGATGACACTGCCGCTGGCACGGGCCGAGGGCCGGGGGCGCATCGGACTTGGGGCGCGCGATATCGACTATCTCTTCACCCCGGTGCTGCTCGAGGGGGAGACCGCGCGCGGTTTTGCCATTCCGGTGCGCATCAAAGGGTCCTGGGACAACCCGAGGATCACGCCCGATCTGGAAAAGGCGATCGAGATGAACCTCAAGGCCGAGCGCGAGGCGCTGGAAAAGGAGGCCGAGGACCGGCTGGAACGCGAGGTGCAGGAGCGGCTTGGCGTCACCCCCGAGGAGGGCCAGAGCACGCAGGACGCGATCCAGCAGAAGATCGAGGACAAGGCGATCAAGAAGCTGCGCAAGCTTTTCGACTGAGGGGCGGGATTTGAGTATTTTCGGAACGATGAAACGGGGCGCGCAATGAGCGGGGTCCGCGCGCAATACGAGGCCTATCCCTATCCGGCGCGCGATCCGGAAGACGAGCGCAAGCGGCTCATTACCGGCTCGCCCTCGCATGTGCTCGAGGTGGATCATTTCGTGTTTCAGGGCGTGCGCGACTGGTCAAGGCCCCTGCGCGTGCTGGTGGCGGGCGGCGGTACCGGAGACGCGCTTATCCAACTGGCACAACAGATGACGGATGCCGGGCGGGTGGCCGAGATTACCTATCTTGACCTCTCGACCGCGTCGCGCGCCATCGCCGAGGAACGGGCGCGGGTGCGGGGGCTGACGGGGATAGAGTTCGTGACCGGCAGCTTGCTGGACGCCGCCGGATATGGTGCGTTCGATTATATCGACTGCTGCGGGGTGCTGCACCATCTGCCCGACCCGGCCGCGGGGTTTCGCGCGTTGCTGGCGGCGCTGGCACCGGGGGGCGGCATGGGTTTCATGGTCTATGCGCCCTATGGCCGGTCGGGCGTCTACCCGTTGCAGGAGGCATTCGGAACCCTCTTCGAGGGCATGGCCCCCGAGGCGCGGCTGAGGGCTGCGAAGAAACTGGTGGCGGGTTTGCCCGAGGGGCATCCCTTTGCCTGCAATCCCAATCTGGGCGATCACAAGCAGAGCGACGCGGGGTTCTATGACCTGTTGTTGCACAGCCAGGACCGTGCCTTTGACGTGGCGGCGCTGGTGGCGATGCTGGACGGGACGGGCTGGCACCTGTCGGGCTTTACCATGCCCGCGCTCTACGATCTCGCGCGGATGGCCGACGCGCCCGCGCCTCCCGATCCGGTGGCGCGCATGGCGGTGGCCGAGAAGCTCAACGGCACGATCAAGACCCATGTGGGCTATGCCGTGCGCGCCACCGAGGCGCGCGGCCCCGCGAAAGGCACCAACCGGGCGCTGGTGCCGCATCTCAAGGGTGCGCGCGCCGCCGATCTGGCGCGCGCGGTGGCGGCGGGCCAAGGCCCGAAGCTGGGGTTTGGCGGGTTGAACGCGCGGCTGACGCTGCCGCGCGAGGCCGCGCGCCTGATCGCGGCGGTGGACGGGCGGCGCAGCCTGAGCGAGATTGCGCAGGCCACCGGCACCGATCCGCTGGCGATGGGGGCGCTCTGGGCGCGGATCGAGCGGGAATTGGGCGATTACGGGCTGATGCTCTATTCCTCGATCCTGCGGCGCTGAAGCATGGTGAGGCCAAAGCGCGGCAGGCGCAGCGCGAGCCGCCAGAGGATGCCCGAATACTCCGCCTCGCCCGCCATCTGCGCAAGAAACATCCGCCGCAGCGTGGCGGAGCGGGCGAAGGCATGGGCAAAGGCCGGTTCGGTCGCGGGCAGATAGAGGAGCGGGCGCAGCAGCCGGGCCATCCGCAGATCGCGGTGCAGCGGGCGCAGCGCCGTGCGGTAAAGCGCGAGTGCCCTCTCGGGGCGGCCTTGGGTCAGCGCCTCGACGGCGGCGCGCGCCGCCATGCCGCCGCTCGCCATCGCATGACCGATCCCCTCGCCGGTGATCGGATCCACGAGCCCCGCCGCGTCGCCTGCAAGCAGGACCGCGCCGCGACCGGGATGGGCGCGCACATCGCCGAAGGGCAGGAACTGGCCCTTGAAACGGGCCGCGGGGACCTTCAGTCCGAGCATGTCGCAATAGGCGGCCATGGCGCGTTTCAGGTCGGGGTTTTTCCCCAGAAGGCCGCCCACGCCGATGGTGGTGGACTGCCGCTTGGGGAAGGCCCAGCCATACCCCCAAGCTGCGGCGGCAAGGTCGATGCGGATGGTGTCGCGGTCGATCTGCGGCGCGTCCGCCTCGATTTCCAGCCCGAAGCCGATGCGCGCGTGATCGAAGCTCTGGCCGAAAAGCGCGCGTGCGATCTGGCTGTTGACCCCGTCCGCACCGATGAGCACGCCGTAGCCGAGCACCGGGCCGGTGGTGAGGGTGAGGCGGCGCGTGGCGGTATCGAGCGTCGCCACGCCCTGCCCGGTGAAGTCCTGCGCCCCGGCGCCAAGTGCCTGGGCGCAAAGTGCTGCATCCATCTCGCGGCGCATGGTGGCGCAGAGCGGGGGCGCATCGGCGATGACCCCGGCTGGGCGGCCGCGATGGTGGAACGCCACCACCGTCTTGCGCTCCTCGGGGGCAAAGGGCATGGGGTGTCCGAAGATATCGGCATAATGCGCACGTGCGCGACCGGTCACAAGGCCGCCGCAGAGCTTGTCGCGCGGAAATGTCTTGCGGTCCACGAGGGCCACGGAAAGCCCCGCACGCGCCGCACGGAACGCCGCCGCAGCGCCCGCGGGACCCGCCCCCACCACGATCACGTCAAAATGCACCATCGCCTCAGACCTCGGGCAGCGCATCGCGCCGGATCATGGTGCGCAGGGCAAAGCTTGACCGCAGGGCGCGGATGCCGGGGGTCTGCATCAGGCCATCCTCCAGAAACCGGTCGAAAGAGGTGAGGTCGGCGGCCACCACGCGCAGGAGAATATCGCGCGTGCCGGTCATGAGGTAGCATTCCATCACCTCGTCGAAGCGCCGCAGCCGGTCCTCGAAGGCGCGGATCGCGTCGCGGCTGTGATGTTCAAGCTCTACGAAAACGAAGATGTTGAGCGGCAGGCCGAGCCGCGCCTGATCGACGCGCGCGCCATAGCCGGTGATCACGCCGTCAGCCTCGAGCCGGGCGATGCGGCGGGCAAGCGGCGTGGGCGACAGCCCCGCCTCGGTCGAGAGATCGGCGAGACGCGCGCGCCCGTCGCGTTGCAGCGCCGCCACGATCCTGCGGTCGATCCTGTCCATTTTTTCCAATTCTCCGGGCCTTCTTGGCGGAAATCCCCAAAACTCACGCCGAATTGAGCAAGGTTTGCAGTTTTTCGGCGCTGCTTTGCTTCTACCTTGGATGCAAGGAGGATTCCACCATGCTGACACGTCTGGCATCTGCCACCCATGAAGAAGTTTACCGCGTCGAGGACCGCGACAGCGGCCTTTATGGGTTCATCGCGCTGCACTCCACCCGGCTTGGACCGGCGGCGGGGGGCCTGAGGATGCGCGCCTATGAGAGCGAGGAGGCCGCGCTTGCCGATGTGCTGAACCTTGCGCGCGGGATGAGCTACAAGAACGCGGCCGCCGGTTTGCCGCTTGGCGGGGGCAAGGCGGTGATCATGGGCGATGCGGCGCGCGACAAGACCCCCGCGCTCTTGCGGGCCATGGGGCGGGCCATTGATGCGCTTGGCGGGCGCTACTGGACCGCCGAGGATATGGGTATGTCGCCCGAGGATATGGCCGAAATCGCACGCGGCACGCGTTTTGTCGCGGGGCTCGACAGCGGGGCACATGCCAGCGGCGATCCCTCGCCGGTGACGGCGCGGGGGGTGCTGGGGGCGATGCGCGCAGGCGCGGCGCGGCTCTGGGGCAGCGACGACCTGACCGGGCGCACGGTGGCGGTGCAGGGGCTGGGCCATGTCGGCTGGCATCTGTGCCGGTTGCTTGACGAGGCGGGTGCGCGGCTGATCGTGGCGGATATGGACCCGGTGCGCGTGGCCGAGACGGTGCGCGCCTTCGGCGCGCGGGAGGTGTCGCCCATGGCGATCCACGCGGTCGAGGCGGATGTGTTCGCGCCCTGCGCCATCGGCGGGGTGCTCAACGCGGCAAGCATCGCGGAGATCCGCGCGGCCATGGTCTGTGGTGCGGCCAACAATCAGCTGGCCACGCCCGAGGACGCGGACGCGCTCCATGCGCGCGGCATTCTCTATCTGCCCGATTACGTGGCCAATGGCGGCGGGATCATCAACGTGGCCGCCGAGATTCTGCGCATCGGCGACCGGGGGCCCTGGGTCGAGGAGCGGTTGGCGGCGATGCGCGCCACGATGGAGCGGCTCTTGGCGCGCGCGGCGGGCGAGGGGACAAGCCCCGCGCCGATGGCCGACCGCATGGTGGAAGAGGCGCTTCTGGCGCGTGCGGGATGAATTGAGGGGCGGGCGCGGGTCTGCTAGGCTGAAGGCTGATGCCGGAGGACCCGCCATGCGCCTGCTCTCGATGATCGGATTGATGGCCGCCCTTGGCAGTGCAGCGGCGGCATCGGAGGTGCGGCTGAGCGAGCGCGTCACGCTGGCCCATGGCAGCTATGACATCGGTGGCGGCATGACCGTGGCGGCGGAGTTGCGGCGCACGGCAAGCGGCGGCACCGCGCTGTGCGGGGTCTGGGCAGAAAGTGCGGCGCTCGCCGCCGTAACCGTGGGAGAGGCGCGCCGGAGCCTGTCCCTGGCCAGCGTCTATGTGGACGGGCGGCGAACCGCGCAGGATCTGGGCTTCATGCCGAAGGTTGCGCCGCGCCTTGATTATGCGGGCGCGCCCGCAGTTTGCCGCCGCGTCGATCTGCCCTGGCGCGCGGGGCTTGTGCCCGAGGTGTTCCTGCCGCGCCGGACGATCCAGCCGGGAAACCGCGACACGCTCGGCAACCGGGTGGGGTTTCGCCAGACCGGCACGGGTGCGATGAGCGGCGCGCTCGAGGTGATCCCGCTGCTGCGCCGCCAGATCGGAACGGTGCCGCTCTCGTCGCTGGCGACGGTGGTGGAAGGGCGTTACAGCAGCGGCGGCGGGCTGCGGCTGGCCGCCGAGATCGTTGCGGTGAACGGAGAGGCCGCGCTTTGTGGCGCGTGGTCGGACCTGCCGGTGCAGGTGGCGCAGACCGTGCCGCTGGGGCGTGCGGTTCTCGCGGAGGCGGCTGTGACACTCGGGCGGCAGCGTCTCGATGTCGACCCTGGCGCGTTCCGGCGGGTGCGGGCGCGCGGCGATTACACGGGTGCCACCGCCAATTGCCTGGCCACGGGCCTGCGCTGGACGCCCGCGCTTGGGCGCGCGCGGCTTGGCATCGCCTTGCCGGACCTTGTGGTCTATCGCAATACCACGCCGCGGGGCGCGCAGCTTATCCGTTTTGCCCCGCGCCGGTAGGGCGCGCTATTCCGCCAGATGACAGGCCACGCGCGCGCCGCCCAGTTTGCGCATCTCCGGGCGCTCGCGCCGGCAGCGCTCGACGGCGATGGGGCAGCGCGGGTGAAAGGCGCAGCCCGAGGGCGGGTTGATCGGGTCGGGGATCTCGCCCTTGGGCGGCTCGATCTCGCGGCCGAACCCGTCCATGCGCGGTGCTGCGGCAAAGAGCATTTGCGTGTAGGGGTGGCGCGGGCTGGTGAAAAGCTCTTCGCGCGGCGCTTCCTCGACCAGCCGCCCGAGATAGAGCACGCCGATCACATCGGCCATGTGCTGCACCACCGTCAGATCGTGGCTGATGAAGAGATAGGTCAGGCCAAACTCCTCGCGCAGGTCGCTCATCAGGTTGAGAACCTGCGCCTGCACGCTCACGTCAAGCGCCGAGGTGGGCTCGTCGCAGACGATGATGCGCGGCTCGGACGCCAGTGCGCGGGCGATGCAGATGCGCTGTCGCTGGCCACCGGAAAACTCGTGCGGGTATTTGTCGGCATCAATCGCCGCAAGACCCACCTGCTCCAGCAGCCGTTCGGCAAGGCCCTGCGTGTCGCCGCCCTGCACCGACACCGGCTCTTCGATGATGCTGCGCACCCGCCAGCGCGGGTTGAGCGAGGCGAAGGGATCCTGAAAGATCATCTGGATATCCGCGCGCACCCGCGCCACGGCCCCGGTATCATGCGAATTGGCCAGATCCACCCCGTCCACCTCGACCGCGCCCGACGAGGGCCGCAAGAGGCCCACCACCATCTTGCCGATGGTGGATTTGCCCGATCCGCTTTCGCCCACAAGCGCATAGACGGATTTTTCCGGCACCTCGAAAGAGACATCCGAAACGGCCGTGAGATGCGCCTTCGGCAGCCGCTCGATCACCCGGTTGAGCCAGGGTTTCGACACGTCGAAAACGCGGGTAAGGTTTTTCACCGAAATGAGCGCGCTCATGCCACGTCCTCGGCGGCGGAGTGTGTCAAAGGATGCCAACAGGCCGCGCGTCCACCGCAGCCCGTGACCGTGGGCGCAGGGTCCTGGCGGCATTGCGCATCGGCCCGCTCGCAGCGCGGGTGAAAGGCGCAGCCATCGGGCAGCGCATCGAGGCGCGGCATGGCACCGGGGATCTGGCGCAGGCGCTCCCGCCCGACGCTCGCCAGCGGGGTCGAGGCCATCAGCCCCGCCGTGTAGGGATGCGCGGCGTTCTGGATCACCGCGCGCACCGGCCCGATCTCGGCCAGCCGTCCGGCATAGACCACCGCCACCCGGTCGACGGCCTCGGCGATCACGCCCATGTCATGCGTGACCAGTATCACCGCCAGCCCCCGCTCGCGGCAGAGCCGCCGCAGGAGGGCCACGATCTGCGCCTGCACGCTCACATCGAGCGCGGTGGTGGGCTCGTCGGCAATGACAAGTTCCGGCTCGGCGCAGAGCGCGAGCGCGATCACCACACGCTGCCGCATGCCGCCCGAGAACTCGAACGGGTAAGAGCCAATCCGCGCTTTCGCCGCCGGAATGCCCACCTCGTCAAGTGCGGCCACCGCGCGGCGCAGGGCCTCGGCCTCGGACACGCGAAGGTGCAGGCGGATCGTCTCCGAGAGCTGCTCACCCACCGTCAGGAGCGGGTTGAGCGAGGTGAGCGGGTCCTGAAAGATCATGCCGATCCGCTTGCCGCGAATGCGCCGCATCTCCTCGGTGGGCAGGTTGTCGATGCGCGCGCCCTTGAGGCGCACCTCGCCCCCGGTGATCCGCGCGGGACGCTCCAAGAGGCCGATGACGGCATTGCCGGTCATGGATTTGCCCGCGCCGGATTCGCCGACCACACCCAGCGTCTCGCCCGCCGCGATGTCAAAGCTCATCCCGTCCACGGGGCGCAGAACGCCGCGCCTTGTGGGGATTTCCACGGTGAGGTTTCGGACGGAGAGGATGGGGGTGGTCATGTGCGGCAAACCTTGGATTGTGCATATTTGGCGTGACGCTCAGGAATGCCGCGGACGGATCGTGATAACCTCGCAACAGGCCTGCACGGGTCGGCGGATACTGGACCCCGCGCGGAATCAAGGCGTGCTTGCACGCCGCCGCGCGAGCGCCCGACCGCCCCCTCGGGCGGGCGCTTTTGCAACGGTGCGATCCGCTCAACCGTCGAAGTATGTGGCACCATAAAGCGCGAACCAATTAGGTTGCTGCGCCCACCCGGCGGTCGGGCCCCCGCGCGACTATGCCACACCGCTTGATCCAGCGGAGATGTGGCTATGTTCTGCCGGATAGACAACACTACCTCAACCTCGGGTTCAACGCGTCGCGCAGCCAGTCGCCCAGCAGGTTGACCGAGAGCGCCAGCGCCAGCAGGGTGATCGCCGGGAAGAGCAGGATCCACCACTCGCCGGAAAAGAGAAACCCCTGCCCGATGCGAATGAGCGTGCCGAGCGAGGGTTGCGTGGGCGGCGCGCCCACCCCCAGAAACGACAGCGTCGCCTCGGCGATGATGGCCAGCGCCAGCGAGATGGTGGCAATGACCAGCACCGGGTTGAGCACATTGGGCAGGATATGGCGCAGCATGATCGACACGGGCGTGCGCCCGATCAGCCGCGCCGCCTGAACGTATTCGCGGCTTTTCTCCACCATCGTCGCGCCGCGCACCACGCGGGCGAACTGCACCCAGTCGCTGAGGCCGATGGCGAGGATCAGCACCCAGATCGCCATCTGGTCACGGTGTTCGGGCGGGGTGATGCCCTTGGCGATGCCGAAGATCAGCATGGCGACAAGGATCGCCGGAAAGGTCAGCTGCACATCGGCGATGCGCATGATGATGGTCTCGGTCCAGCCGCCGAGATAACCCGCCAGAAGCCCCAGCGTCACCCCGATCACCAGCGCCAGCATCACCGCCGCGAAGCCCACGAAAAGCGAGATCCGCATCCCGTAAAGGATGGTCGAGAACACGTCGCGCCCCTGATCATCGGTGCCCATCAGGAACACCTCGCCGGTAAAGGCATTGGGTTCCATCGGCGCGGTAAACCCGTTCATCAGGTTGAGCGTGGCCGGGTTGAACGGGTTGTGCGGCGCGATGAGGGGGGCGAAGACGGCCGCCAGAACAAGGATCAGCACCACCGCCGTTGCGGCCATCGCCACCGGCGCGTGGCGGAACGACCAGATCAGATCGCTTTCCCAGGCGCGGCGCAGGCGAGAGGGGGCGGCGGGGGGTGTCAGGGCCTCGTCGCTCATGCCTTGGCCTCCGTGCCGCGATCGAGCCGCAGGCGCGGGTCAATGGCGAAATAGAGCAGATCGACGATGAGGTTGATGCCCACGAACATCACCGAAATCAGCATGAGATAGGCCGCCATGACGGGGATATCGACGAATTGCACCGCGTTGATGAAAAGAAGCCCCACGCCGGGCCATTGAAACACCGTCTCGGTGATGATCGCAAAGGCGATGATCGAGCCGAGTTGCAGCCCCGTCACGGTGATCACGGGCACCATGGTGTTCTTGAGCGCGTGGCGGAAATTGACCGATTTCTCGCGCAGGCCGCGTGCGCGGGCAAAGCGGATATAGTCCATGCGCAGCACCTCCAGCATCTCGGTGCGCACCAGCCGCATGATCAGCGTCATCTGGTAGAGTCCCAGCGTGATCGCAGGCAGGATGATCGCCTTGAGGCCGCTTTCGGTGAGAAACCCGGTGGTCCAGCCACCCAGCCGAACCACCTCGCCGCGCCCGAAACTGGGCAGCCATTTCAATTCGACCGCGAAAATATAGATGAGCAGGATGCCGATCAGGAAGGTGGGTAGCGACACGCCGATGAGCGAGACGGTCATGATCACGTTGGCGGCCACGCCCCGCCGCCGGATCGCGGTAAAGACGCCAAGGGCAATGCCCCCCACAAGCGCCATGATCCCCGAGACGAAGGCCAGTTCCAGCGTGGCGGGCGCGCGCTCCAGCAGGATCTCGGTGACGGGCCGCCCCTGCCGGTAGCTCAGCCCGAAATTGCCCTGCGCGGCCTGGGTGAGGAATTTCCAGTATTGCACGGGGAAGGGCCGATCAAGGCCAAGCTCGGCGGTCAGCCGCTCGATATCAGCCTGGGTGCGTTCCTGCCCCAGCATGGCATCGACCGGATCGCCGACGAAACGGAACATGGCAAAGGCCACCAGCCCCACGACCAGAAGCACCAGCACCGATTGCCCGACACGGCGGAGGATATAGGCCAGCATCGCGCACCCCTTCCAAGGATCGGGCGGCGGAGTGTCCGCCGCCCGGTTTCGATCATTTCATGGTGAAGTATTTCATCTTCGGGTCATCCTCGGGGCTGACTTCGATGCCAACCTTGTCCGTCATCCCCCAGTTCAGAACCTGGTGGTGGATCGGCAGATAGAGCACCTCGTCCTGAACCGTGCCCCAGATATCGGCGATGGTGGCGTTGCGCTTGTCCAGATCGGTTTCCGACGACAGGCTCACGATCCTGGCGTCAAGCTCGGGGTTGCTGTAGCCGGTGCCGTTCCAGCTTCCGCGCTGCTCGCCGCGCGTGTGCACGAGGAAGTTGAAGATATACTCGCTGTCATAGGTCGGAACACCCCAGCCCAGCATGTAGAAATCCGTCCCGCCGGAAGAGATCAGCGGGAAATGCTGCGCCTTGGGCTTGGCATCGAGGTTCACCGTGACACCGATCTGGCCGAACATGCCGACGGCGGCCTGACAGATCGCCTCGTCGTTGATGTAGCGGTCATTCGGGCAATCAAGCTGGATCGAGAACCCGTCGCCATAGCCCGCCTCGGCCATCAGCGCCTTGGCCTGCGCGACATCGGTCTCGATCCGGTCCATCTCCTCGGTCCAGCCGTTGACGAAGGGGGGCGAAATGATGCCTGCGGGCTGGCTCTGGCCGCGCATCACCACCTGTTTGATGGCGTCGCGGTTGAGCGCAAGGTTCATCGCCCGGCGCACGCGCACATCCGACAGCGGGTTCTTGCCCTCGACATTGTCGTTGGCGATATCGTCCGGCCCGAGGTTCAGCCCGAAAAAGATCGTCCGGTTCTGCGGGGCGGTCTTGACGACAAGGCCGTCGGTGGCGGCCACGCGCTGGAGATCCTGCACCGGCACGTCCTGGATGAAATCCACCTCGCCCGAGAGGATGGCGGCCACCCGCGTGGCGGCGTTCTGGATCGGGGTATAGACGATCTCGCTCACGTCGAGCGGGAACTGGCCCTTGCCCCAATAATCCTCGTTGCGCGTCAGCACCGTCTTCACGTCCGGTTCGCGGCTCACAAGCTTGTAGGCGCCGGTGCCGTTGGTGTTGGTGGCGGCGAAGGTGCTTTCGCCCGCATCCATGTTCTGCACCTCGACCGCGCCATTGGCCTCGGTCCAGCCCTTGTCCATGATGAAGAGGTTGGTGAGGTTCGACGGCAGGATCGGGTTCGGCCCGTCGGTGACGAATTCGACGGTGTGATCATCCACCGCGCGCACCTCGACGACCGAGGACAGCAATTCCTTCATCCGCGAATTGTCGGATTTGGCGCGGTTGATGGAGAACACGACATCCTCGGCGGTGAAATCCGCGCCATCGTGGTATTTGACGCCTTGCCGCAGGGTGAAGACCCAGACGGTCGGATCGTCCGCCTTGGGGGCCCAATCGGTCGCCAGTGCGGCCTCGAAGGCGCCGGTCATGTCGCGGATGATCAGCGGTTCGTAGATCTGGTGGGCCAGCGTATGCGTCGGCCCCTCGTTCTGCGCGTGCGGATCGAGCGTGAGCGAATCCCCCGCGCGCGCCCATCTCAGGGTCTCGGCGCTCACGGGCAGGGCCGTCGAGGCCATCAGCGCGGCAAGCGCCAGTCCGGTCAGTCTGGTCATGGTGATCTCCCTTCCTTGTTTCCGGGGCTCATCCGGCCCGGTGTGAAGCAGAGCCTAGCCGCGCCCCGGCGACGGGGCAAGCGCTAGCTGCGCGCGTGAAGGCTGGGGGAAAGACGCGGCGGAAACAGGTGACCCGTCATCCCCGCGCAAGCGGGGATCTCTTGCGGGCCAGAGACCCTCGGGCCACGCCCGAGGGTGACGCGCACGGCGTATCTCGCGGGGCGACAAAGCGGCCATGGTGCCAAAACCCGCTCAGTAGTGCGGCGGGCGCTCGTCGCCGAGCATGATGCCCCCTTCGCCCTCGCGCGACCGCTCCGCCTCGCGGCGGGTGAGCAGGGCCACCGTCGTGCGCAGCCGCTCGATCTCGCGGTCCTGCCGCGCGACCACCTCGGAGAGGTCATCGACGGCACGGATGAGATGGGCCAGTCTTTCCTCGATCCCGGTCATGGCGCGGGCATACGCGCCTGCCGCGTCCCGGTCAACTGTGCCCCGGTCAACCTTGCCCCCGCCTGTCCCTTCGGCTAGACCGCGCCGCGAGTTCCCTGCGAAGGACCAGACCCCATGGCCAAACCCGCCAAGACCCCCCGCCCGAGGGCCGAAACCCCCAAGGGCTTCCGCGATTATTTCGGTGCCGAGGTCACGACGCGCGCCGAGATGCTGCGCGCCATCGCCGGGGTCTATCATCGCTATGGCTTTGACGCGCTGGAAAGCAGCGCGGTGGAGACGGTCGAGGCCCTGGGCAAGTTCCTGCCGGATGTGGACCGCCCCAACGAGGGCGTCTTTGCCTGGCAGGACGAGGACGAGAAATGGCTGGCGCTGCGCTATGACCTGACAGCGCCCCTCGCCCGCGTCTATGCGCAGCACCGCAACGATCTGCCGACCCCCTACCGCCGCTACGCCATGGGGCCCGTGTGGCGCAACGAGAAGCCGGGGCCGGGGCGGTTTCGCCAGTTCTATCAATGCGATGCGGATACGGTCGGCACGGCCAGCATGGCAGCGGATGCCGAGATCTGCGCGATGCTCGCGGATTGTCTGGAAGAGGTCGGGATCGAGCGCGGCGATTACGTGGTGCGGGTGAACAACCGGAAGGTTTTGAACGGGGTGTTGGAGGTTGCGGGGTTGCTTGATCCCGCTGAGCCAGAACGCTTTGCAGAAGAACGTGGGATTGTTCTTCGCGCGATTGACAAGCTGGACCGTTTAGGGACCGAGGGTGTCAGTGCTCTTTTGGGTGCGGGTCGAAAAGATGATAGCGGTGATTTCACCGCAGGCGCAGGACTCGATTTTAAGCAAATAGAGACAATACTGCTGTTTGTTCAAGCGACCGAGGCGCTCTCGTTTGCATTCGAAGGGAAGTTTTCACTTTCGGATGCAAAGGACGGTATCGAGGCAATCGCAGCGAGTGCAGTTGAAATGGCAACCACAGCGACGAAAGATCCCCAAAAAGCTTGGAATTTCGCAGTAATATCTTATCTCAAATCCCTATGCGGTGAGTCAAGTGTGGGTAGTGAGGGCGTTAATGAGTTGGTCGCAATCGGTGATCTCCTCGCTGCTCAAGGCTACCACTCCGACCGCATCTTGATCGACCCCTCCGTCGTGCGTGGCCTCGGCTACTATACCGGCCCGGTGTTCGAGGCCGAACTCACCTTCGAGATCATGGACGAAAAGGGCCGCCCCCGCCAATTCGGCAGCGTCGCGGGGGGCGGACGATATGACGATCTGGTGGCGCGCTTTACCGGGCAGACGGTCCCGGCCGTGGGTGTCTCCATCGGGGTGGATCGCCTGCTTGCCGCGCTCCATGCCAAGGGGCGCGCGGGGGGCGAGGCGCAGGGGCCGGTGGTTGTCACCGTGATGGACCGCGCGCGCATGGCCGACTATCAGGCCATGGTGGGCGAGTTGCGGCGGGCGGGTATCCGCGCCGAGGTCTATCTCGGCAACCCGAAGAATTTCGGCAACCAGATGAAATATGCCGACCGGCGCGGCAGCCCGGTGGCGATCATCGCGGGCGAGGATGAGTTTGCGCGCGGCGTGGTGCAGGTCAAGGACCTGATCCTTGGCGCGAAAATCGCGCAAAACGCGACGCTGGAGGAATGGAAGGACCGCCCGAGCCAGTATGAGGTGCCGCGCGCCGCACTCGTGGACAAGGTGCGCGCACTGCTTGCGGAGCACGGCTGATGGCCCCACGCGCCGCAATCCTGGCCGAGGCCGCCCGCCTGCGCGGCATTTTCGAGGCGGCGGGGGCCGTGCCGGTGGAAACCCCGGTTCTGCAACCCGCCGAGGTGCTGCTTGACCTTTATGGCGAGGATATCCGCGCGCGCGCCTATGTCACCTCGGACACGCTGCGCGGCGAGCAGATGCTGCGCCCCGATTTCACCGTGCCGGTGGTGCAGATGCACATGACCGACGGCGCGGAACCGGCGCGCTATACCTATGCCGGCGAGGTGTTCCGCCGTCAGGAGGAAGATGCGCGCCGCGCCAACGAATATATTCAGGTGGGCTTCGAGATTTTCGCGCGGGAGGCGCCCGAGGCCGCCGATGCCGAGGTTTTCGTGCTCTTTTGCGACATCCTGCGCCCCTTGGGCCTGCGCGCGGCCACCGGCGATATCGGTATCCTGATGGCCGCCGTCGCGGGGCTGCGCACGACCGGGGCGCGCAAGACGGCCCTTTTGCGCCATATCTGGCGTCCGCGCCGGTTTCGCGCGCTGATCGACCGTTACGCGGGCCGCACGCCCGTGCCCGAGGCGCGCGCGGCGCTCCTGGCGGCGAGCGACCCGATGGCCGGGGCAGCACCCCTGATGGGGCTGCGCGGCCCCGACGAGATCGCCGCGCGCATCAAGGCCCTGCACGAGGATGCCGCCGCAGGCCCGCTCTCGGGCACCGAGGTGGAGCTGCTCGACGCGCTTCTCGCGGTGCGCGAGACCTGCCCCAACGCGCTCGAAAACCTGCGCGACATCGCCGTGGACCTGCCCGCCATCGTCCCCGCCGTGGACCGTCTGGCGCGCCGCCTCGACGCGCTTGCCGCGCGCGGGCTTGACGTGACGCAGCTTGATTTCGAAGCCAGCTACGGGCGCACGCAGATGGAATATTACGATGGCTTCGTCTTTGGGTTCCATGCGGAGCAGCGCCCCGACCTGCCCCCGGTGGCGACCGGCGGGCGCTATGATGCGCTGACCCGGCAGCTTGGACAGGGGCGCGAGATACCGGCGGTGGGGGGCGTGATCCGGCCCGGTCTGGTGCTCGATCTCGGAGGTGCGGCATGAGCCTCAAGCTGGGCGTGCCCTCCAAGGGGCGGCTGATGGACAAGACCGTGGACTGGTTCGCGCGCCACGGCATCGACCTTGGCCGCTCCGGGTCCGAGCGCGAATATGCGGGCTATGTCCGGGGGATCGAGGGCGTGGAACTGGTGCTGCTCTCGGCGGGCGAGATCCCGCGCGAACTGGCCGCGGGGCGCATCCATCTGGGCGTGACCGGCACGGATCTGGTGCGCGAAAAGCTGGGCCAATGGGACCAGCTGGTCGAGCAACTGGCCGAGCTGGGTTTTGGTCAGGCCGATCTGGTCATCGCGGTGCCGCGTTGCTGGGTGGATGTCGCGCGGCTTGACGATCTCGACGCCGTGGCCGCCGCGTTCCGCGCGCGCCACGGGTTCCGCCTGCGCATCGCCACCAAATATCACCGTCTTGTCCGTGATTTCCTGCGCGAGCAAGGCGTGGCCGACTATCAACTGGTGGACAGCCAGGGCGCGACCGAGGGCACGATCAAGAACGAGACCGCCGAGGCGATTGCCGATATCACTTCATCGGGCGACACGCTGCGCGCCAACCATTTGAAAATCCTCGAGGACGGGCTGATCCTCAAATCGCAGGCGACGCTTTACCGCGCGCGCTCTGCCGCGCTGGACGAGACAGGGCGCGCCACGCTTGGCGCGCTCAGGGCGCGGCTCGGGATCGACTGAGCGGAACGGGCGGCCCGAAGGCCGCCCGCTACAAGGGTCGTGGTGCCCGAAGGCTCAGAACCGGAACGTCGCGCGGGCCTGCACGGTCGTTGCGTCCACATCGGTGTTGGCGTTCCCGAACCCGTCGAATTCGTGATAGAGCGCCTCCAGACCAAGCGAGACCTGGTCGGTGATCCGGTGCTCATAGCCGCCGCCGAGGAACCAGCCGTCGTCGCTGCCGAGATTGTCGGTGTCGGCCCAGGCATAACCGCCAGTGCCGTAGAGCAGCCCGCGACCGATCTTGTAACCGCCGCGCAGCTTGGCGCGGAACACTTCCTCGACGCTGGCATTGACGCCCGAGAGGCCGATATCGGCGAAATCGTAGTCGAGGCCGACGCCCACCACCCAGTTGCCGAGATCGTAATCATAACCGCCGACGATACCGCCGATGATGTCATCGCCATCCACGTTGTTGATGTCGGTATCGACCCAGGCATAGCCAAGCTGGCCACCGGCGTAGAAGCCGGTCCAGTTCGGCGTGAGCGGCGCAGCCGGCACGGGGGCCGGGGCCGCGATGACCGGCTCTGGCGCGGCCGGGGTGATGTTGCCTGCAAGCGCCGGGGCGGCGAAGAGCGATGCCACGGCGGCAAGAGCGGTTGTGTGTTTCAGCATGATGCGTCCTTTCCTGTCTGTTCTGCGGTGCCGCCCGGGCGAGAGCACGATCCGGCACTACGGCTTTCACCGTTGAGCTTCATTTCGGTGCCGGACGCTGAAGGGACAAGGGTGCCACCGGATGACGCAACCGTGAGTGGCGGGATATTGCTGAATTTACGGGATAAACCGGGGGGTTTTCGCCAAATTTGTTGCGGGCTTGCAACATTTGGTTGCCAATATTGGCCATGGGGTTGAACGAAAAGGCGGACCCGCTGGAGGACGGGCCCGCCTTCGCTGTCGCACGCCCGTTCCCGGTCAGAAACGGAAGGTGGCGCGGACTTGCACGGTGGTGACATCGACATCGTTGTCGGTGCCGTCAAAGCTGTCGAACTCATGATAGAGCACTTCGCCGCCGACCGACCAGCGGTCGTTGACCATGTATTCGTAGCCGCCACCGATGAACCAGCCATCCTCATCGCCCATGTTGTCGCTGTCGGCATAGGCATAGCCGCCGGTGCCATAGAGCAGTCCGCGTCCGATCTTGGGACCGGCCCGGACCTTGAGGCGGAAAATCTCCTCGAGCGAGCTGCCCGGCGCGATGTCGATATCGGTAAAGTCGTAATCGAGCGCGCCGCCAAGGACCCATTGGCCGAAATCATGGTCATAGCCCAGGGTGACACCGCCGATCACGCTTTCGTCGCTGCTTGCGAAATCGGCATCGCCGAAGGCCACGCCCAACTGGCCGCCGACATAGAATCCGGTCCAGTCGACGGGGCCGCCGACGGCACGCCCGCGGCTGGAGAAGATCGAATTCGCGTTGCGCGCGACCTCGGGGCCACCGCTGGGGCCACCGTCAAAGCGCAGGTCGGCCGAGACGGGATAGCCGGTCGCCTGCGGGAGGGTCGGGGCAAGGGCGGTGTCCTCGACACTCTGGGCGAGGGCGGGAGAGGCGAGGGCGAGTGCGGCGGCTAGGGCCGGAAGCGGGAAGCGCATGGGTCTGTCCTTTTCATTCTGCATGGCACAAGGATGGAACCCGAGGCGGATTGTCGCAATGAACGATGTGGTCGCGGCGGATCAAGCCGGGGTGAGGCGCGCGTGTGTAGCCTCAGATCACGCCGATCTCGGCCAGCGCGGCGGAGAGGGCAGGGGGAAGCCCCTCCTCATTGCGGTGCGCGCGGCCAAGATCGGGCGGCGCGTCGCGCGGTTCGAGATAGCGCCAACCCTGGAAGGGCCGCTTTTGCGCCGTCGCCGTGCGGATGAGCCCGGGCTCCAGCACGATGGCGCAGCGGCGGATGCCGTCGCCGCCGATCACTTCATCCAGCCGCAGGATGCGCTGACGGCATTGCACGAGACCCTGGATCACCCAGTAGATCGAGCCGCCATCGAGGACCTCCGCCGCGCGCCGGGGCCACATCCGCGTGACATGGCGCGGCAGCCCGTCCGCGCCTTGCGCACGCGGGTCGCGGTGCCAGACGTCGAGATCCTCCACCGAGGTGGTGCCGACGCTGAGTTTGATGAGATGCAAGGCCAAGATACGATTCCCCCGATGCGCAGATAGGGTAGTGGAAATGGTGCGGGCTTCAAGCTATTGTAGGTCTCTGGCCCTCCCCACCGCCCAAGGAACCGCCGATGACCCGTTTCGCCGCCCCGATCGCCGAACAGATCTGGAACATGAAATACCGCTTCAAGGCGGCAGATGGCACACCCGTGGATGCCAGCGTCGAGGATACCTGGCGGCGCATCGCGCGCGCGCTGGCAGAGGTCGAGGCCGAGCCTGCGCAGTGGGAAGAGCGGTTCTATCAGGCGCTGGAGGATTTCAAATTCCTGCCTGCGGGCCGGATCACGGCGGGGGCGGGCACGGCGCGCAAGGTGACGCTCTTCAACTGTTTCGTCATGGGCACGATCCCAGACGACATGGGGGGCATTTTCGATCACCTGCGCGAGGCGGCGCTGACCATGCAGCAGGGTGGCGGGATCGGCTATGATTTCTCGACCATCCGGCCCAAGGGGGCGGTGGTCAGGGGCGTGTCGGCGGATGCCAGCGGGCCACTCAGCTTCATGGATGTCTGGGACGCGATGTGCCGCACGATCATGAGCGCGGGCAGCAGGCGCGGCGCGATGATGGCCACGATGCGCTGTGACCACCCCGATATCGAGGCCTTCATCGCCGCCAAGTCGGACCCCGCGCGCCTGCGGATGTTCAATCTCAGCGTTCTGGTGACCGATGCCTTCATGGCGGCGGTGACGGCGGACGGGCCGTGGGATTTGCAGTTCGATGGCCGCGTCTATCACACGGTGCAGGCGCGCGATCTGTGGAACCGGATCATGCAGGCCACCTATGACTATGCCGAACCTGGCGTGATCTTCATCGACCGGATCAATCAGGCCAACAATCTGAATTACGTGGAAAATATTGCGGCTACCAACCCTTGCGGCGAACAGCCGCTGCCGCCCTACGGGGCCTGCCTGCTGGGCTCCATCAACCTTGCCAAGCTGGTGATCGACCCGTTCGGGCCGCGTGCGCGGCTCGATGCGGCGGCGCTCAAGGATCTGGTGCGCGTGGCGGTGCGGATGATGGATAACGTGGTGGATGCCAGCCGCTTTCCGCTGCCGCAACAGCAAGCCGAGGCACAGGCGAAACGCCGCATCGGGCTGGGCGTCACGGGGCTCGCGGATGCGCTGGCCATGGTGGGGCTGCGCTACGGAAACGACAAGGCCGTGCGCCAGACCGAGATCTGGATGCACAAGATCGCCGTTGCCGCCTATCTCGCCTCGGTCGATCTGGCGCGCGAAAAGGGGGCCTTTCCGCTCTTTGACGCGGAAAAATTCCTCGCCTCCGGCACCATGCAGGGCATGGATGAGACCGTGCGCGAGGCCGTGGCCCGGCACGGTATCCGCAACGCGCTCTTGACCAGCGTGGCCCCCACCGGGACGATCAGCCTTTATGCGGGCAATGTCAGCAGCGGAATCGAGCCGGTCTTTGCCCATGCCTATACCCGCAAGGTGCTGCAAAAGGACGGCAGCCGCACCGAAGAGGAGGTGGTGGATTACGCCGTCGCCATGTGGCGCGAGGTGATGGGCGATGCGCCCCTGCCCGAGTGGTTCGTCACCGCACAGGACCTTGCGCCGCTGGACCATGTGCGGATGCAGGCGGCGGCGCAGAAATGGGTCGACAGCAGCATCTCGAAAACGATCAACTGCCCCGAGGACATTTCCTTCGAAGCGTTCAAGGATGTCTACATGCAGGCTTGGGAAACCGGCTGCAAGGGCTGCACCACCTATCGCCCGAACGATGTCACGGGCAGCGTGCTGAGCGTGTCGGAGACCACGGAGAAGCGGCCCGAACAGGTGGGCAACATGCCGTCACAGGGCGGCGAAGTGATCTACATGGCCGACCCGCTCGACCGCCCCACAGAGCTTGAAGGCGCGACCTACAAGCTCAAATGGCCCGACAGCAACCATGCGATCTATGTCACCGTCAACGACATCGTCCTGAACGGGCACCGGCGGCCCTTCGAGGTATTCATCAACTCCAAGAACATGGAACATTACGCCTGGACGGTGGCGCTCACGCGGATGATCTCGGCGGTGTTCCGGCGCGGCGGCGATGTCTCGTTCGTGGTGGAGGAGTTGAAGGCGGTGTTCGATCCGCGCGGCGGGGCGTGGATGGGCGGCAAATACGTGCCCTCGATCCTCGCGGCCATCGGCGGGGTGCTGGAACGGCACATGGTCTCGATCGGGTTTCTTGCGGGCGAGGGCATGGCCCTCAAGGAGGATCCGCACGCGCAGGCCATGGGCCTTGACGCACCGCGCGGCCCCGCCTGCCCGGCCTGCGGCAGCTATGACATGCGCATGATCGAGGGGTGCATGACTTGCGCCAGTTGCGGCCACAGCAAATGCGCCTGAGGGCGGCGGCACGCGCTTTGTCGTTGCGGGCGTAGTTATGCCAAATCGGCGGATTTTACTGCCACGCGTCGGCGAAAGTTTCGCCATCGCCCGTAAGGCACTGTAAAATATATATTTTTTCAGAAGCAGATTTTGACCCCCAAAATCTGACCCTTCAGACTGAATTTGCGCGCCTCTGGCATCACGGGGTTGCCCGGCACGGCCCTCTTGATGAGGCCGCGCCGGGAAACCCCGTGCCGGCGGTAATGCGGACACCAGATACGAAATCATTTGACCGGAGCAGGGATCTTCTGACGCGGCCCATGGCGGGCCCGCGCATTCCACCAGGAAAGGTGATCCCATGAAACACATTCCCGATATCCGTGCCCTGCTCCGGCACATGAACAGGGCCAGCGATTTCATGCGCTGGCTGCGCGCAGAGGGTGACACCCTTGTCGCCTCGGCCGACCTGCTGGGCGGACGCAAATGGGCCGCACGGGCTCGCGCCGTCGTCGAGGCAGCGAAAGCTGGCAACGACCTGGCCGCCCGCCGCGGCGAGCTTCATGAGATCAACCGCCTGCTGCGTCTCGAATTCTCCACCGACATCAAGAGCGTCGAAGCCCGGCGCTTCGCAGCCGTCCACCCAGACGATCCCCGGGCGGATATCGCGCGGCGCTGCGCGGAGGCACTGGGCCGCGGAGTGCGCGCCCTCGAGGCGCTGCGCTTGGCCGGTATTGTCGGCATTCGGGAGGCCGCATGATGTTTGAGACGCAACCGGCGGAACTTGCTCGGGCGCGCGACCTCACGCGCCGCGCCGCCCAATGGCTCGACCTGATCGACTTCCGCGCACATGCCGCGGCGGAGACCTTCTCGCCCAGCATGTCCACGTATCACGATATGCTGGATCCGGACGCCACTGATGCGACGCGGCTCGCAGCCTGCCTTGGCATGCATCAACAAGTGTGCCGCCGCGTAGAGGCCGAACGCCTTGACGGCGAAGCCAACCATGCGCGCCAGCGTCCGATCGACCCTTACGGACTGCGCTGGCGCATCACGCGTGATGGCGCAACGCTGGAGACAATCGCGCGCCTGCTTTCGGCTGCAATCGAGAGCTTTCAAAACTGCCGCGAGTAGTGAGGCAGATAATTGGGCCGGGGTCGCTACAAAGCGGCCCCGGCCCGAATACGTTATTGCGTCGTCTGATCTCTACCTGGCTTTACGAAGCCTCGAGTGCCGCTCTCTATGGACGATTGGTGTTCTTGGGGCTTGCGAACACAGCGTTGCACGATTGGGGGGAAAGCGGTCGTTTGCTACGATGGCGGACGAGCGCCCCGGCGCTTGACCGACGATAGATGGCGGGAAGGTGCCGTTCGCGACTAAAAGAGTCTGTTGAATACAACAAGACTGGCATCCGCACGCTTCAATTTAGTCCGTGGACAGTTTCGTTGTCTGGCACCGACAACGGACGGCCAGTCGTCCATGCAGGCAAATGCTCTTACGTGTCTCTTTAACAGGCTGCTGAAATAGTCCTGCCTCGACAACGATTTGAGAACATGATTCACCCTTTGCACGATAATGTCGGGGGTGAAGATGCGCGGGATGGACGAGACGAGCGGGTCACTGTTCAGCTATGTCGATCTTGAGCAGCGCATCCCGGAGCGACACCCGCTACGCAAGATCAGGCAGGTGGTCAATGACGCGCTTGCCAGCCTCGATGCCGAGTTCGAGGCGCTTTACACGGATTTCGGCCGACCCTCGATCCCGCCGGAACGGCTGATCCGGGCGAGCCTGTTGCAAATCCTGTTTTCGGTCCGGTCCGAGCGGCAACTGATGGAGCAGATGGATTACAACCTGATGTTTCGCTGGTTTGTGGGGCTGGGCATTGACGACCCCGTTTGGGTGCCCACAGTGTTCACGAAGAACCGCGACCGGCTGCTGAGCACGGAGATGTCGCGCAAGGTGATGGCGGCGATCCTTGCGCATCGTGAGGTCGCGCCGCTCTTGTCAGATGAGCACTTCTCGGTCGATGGCACGCTGGTGAAAGCCTGGGCGTCGATGGAGATGGGATGGTTGCCGCCCTCCCCAGAAGGCATCGCAATGTGCCAAAGTCGTGCTGTTGAAAGCGACAAAACGGAGAGGACGGCAAATGAAAGATACAATGATCGGGGTGGATCTGGCAAAGAGCGTTTTCCAACTCCATGGGGCTTCGATGACTGGTCAGGTCAAGTTCCGCAAGAAGCTGACACGCCTACAATTTCGTCAGTTCATGGCAGATCACGCACCAGTAATTGTAGTCATGGAAGCGTGTGGCAGTGCCAGCTACTGGGCCAGGGAGATGTCGCAGTTCGGCCATGAGGTGAAGCTGATTGCACCGCAGTATGTGCGCCCATTTGTGAAGCGTCAGAAAAACGACATGGCGGACGCCGAAGCCATTGTCATCGCGGCACAGCGCCCTGAGATGCGCTTTGTCGAGCCGAAGACCGAGGAACAGCAGGCCCGCGCTGCACTGTTCCGGGCGCGGGAGCGCCTGGTTCACCAACGCACGGAACTGGTGAATGCGTTGCGAGGGCTCCTTTACGAATTTGGACACGTGCTCCCGCAAGGTATCGCACAAATCAAGCGGGTGGCGGCAGTTCTGGACGACCCAGCTTGTGATCTGCCCACGCTGGTTCAGGAAGAGTGCCGGGATCTGCTGGCACAAATTTCTGAGCAGACCGCGCGCATCGAGGCCCGCACGCGGCTCGCAAAGCAGTTGGCAGAGCAGACGGACACAGCTCGTCGTCTCCAGACGATGCCAGGCGTCGGGCCACTTACAGCTCTGGCAGTTGAAGCTTTCGGTCCGACCATGGAGACATTCCGGCGAGGCCGCGATTTTGCGGCGTGGCTGGGTGAGAACGGCGGTGCGAAAGTCGGCCACGGTAGCGGCGGGATGAGCCTGCTGCGGGCGGCGTAAAAGTCGGCCACCTTTACCCTTTCTGGTGA
>NZ_JBEPPW010000013.1:0-110577 GCF_040547525.1 Roseovarius sp. MBR-6
CTTGCTCATCTTCGCTCCATGAAGGCTACGATGAGCCGGAAACCCTCCGTTCCGCAATATGCCTAAACTGTCCCATGGGTGCTGACGTCAGACAGGAAAAAACTACGATGAAAATCCACTGCATATATGCCGCAGCTAAGAACGCTGTCCTGAGGATCGACAGAAACGCCAATCGTGCGGAATCGCGAATTTTGTCTTTCATCGTTTCTCTTTCAGGCATCATTTATAGCCCGGTTACCGGTTTCAATTTAATTTCCAAGAACATTATCCTCACCCCACCACCACCAGAAACTCCGCCTCGGCCGTCCTCAAACTTGCCTTTGGGTTTTCCTCCAGCCAAGCGATGATCCTGCCGATATCCTGATCGCCCAGCCGGGGCGGTGTCAATCCGGGGTCGTCGTCGTCGCTCATGCCCGCAAGGCCGCGCTGGCCAAGGGCGTCGACCTCGCCACAGGCGAACAGGTTCACCAGTTCCTCCTCGGCCTCGATCAGCATCAGGCGGAACAGGCCCGGGTCGCCCTGAACGATCAGCGAGTCGGTGCGGTCGCGCGGCAGGACCAGACGGCCCTTGCCGTCAGTGCCGGCCTCGACCAGCGTGTCGGGGTGGATCGCGCTGGGGGCCAGCGTCTCGATCAGATCGGGGCTGCCATGGACAAGCTGGATCACGGCGACATGGCGGCCCGCCTGGGCGGTGATGGACAGGCCGATTTGTTCGCCCGGGTGCAGTTTCATCATCGGGGGGGTTTGCGGCGGGCCATAGCCGATGCCGCGCCGCCCGGCCCCCCGTTGCAGGGTTATGCCCAACCCCTCCGTCACAAGGGCGCGGTTCAGCATCTGCACCAGCCGTCTGGCGCCGGCCTGGGCATAGACGCCGGCCCCGTGCTTGCGCAATTCGGCGCGGAACAGGACCGGGTCGCGCAGATCGAACAGCGAGGCGTCCAGCTGGTTCAGGTGCAGCTTGTAGCCCTTGATGATGGCGCTGGCCTCGGACGGTTTCAACTGCGCCGACCCGTTGCGCCGCTGCGTGATGCCTGCGGCAGAGCGCAGTTCCAGCATCTTTGCCACCGCGACATTCGACAGATCCTTTTGCGGGATCGTGCCGCCCAGCACTTCCCAGATCATGTTCAGTTGCCAGTCGAAATCGGCCATGCCTGTCGGGTCGGGGTCATGTTGCGTCGGGGTGGTCATCTGCGCCTCCTGTCGGTTTGGGGCAATTATGGCATGGCGTGGGGGGCATCGGCTTTCGTTTCCTTGCGCTGGCTTGCGCGGGGCATGGGGGATCAGCCGCGATAGCATTGAAAGGCGGCCCAGTGATGCGGCGCGCCGTAACGCGGATCGGTGCGCATCTGGTCTTGCGCCAGCGCCAGCGCCTCTGGCGGGGGCAGGCCGCGCGCAAGGGCGGCATGGGTGGCCACGGAAAGCGCCTGCGTGGCCAGATCATCCACCGGCCAGAGCGCCGCGATCACATGGCGCGCGCCAAGGGCGATCAGGTGGCTGGCAAAGCTGTCCATGCCCGACAGCCCGACGCTGTCACAGCCCGCCAGAAACACAAGATCGGTCGCGCCAAGGTCAAGCGACCGGTTGAAGATCTGGCGCAGCGCAATGGCCTCGCCGCCCGCGCCGATCAGTTCGGACGCCCCAAGGTCGTGTTCGACCATGCGGAAATGTGCGCCGATATGAAGGATGCGGGGGCGGTCGGCCAGAAGAGCCATCAGGCTGGCCCGGTTGAATTCGGCCAGCGGCCCGGGGTCTTGCGCATGCAGGGCCGCAATTTCCTGCGCCTCGGTGGCCGGGGCGGACAGGGCCTGATCGCGCGCGCCAAGCGCGAAAGCCACCCGAAGTGCGGTGCCCGGGCTGCGGTCTGAGGCCTCGGCCGGGGCGGGGCGGGTGCCCGCCCGGATCGTGACCGCGCGCCCGGCCCCCAGCGGCAGACCGTTGACGGGAAGCGCCGCGAAGGGCAGGGCCGCAACTGGGCCGAATGGGGCGATCTCGATCCCCGGGGCAGCCGCGATCCGGGTGGCTACAGGATCAAGCAGCACCGCCCCAAGGGCCGCGCGGCTTTCGGGCGCATCGCGTTTCTGCCGCATGGCCCGGTGCAGCCTTTGCGCGTGATCAGCGAGAACCGACAGCGGCATGGCCACGGCCGTTGCGGTGCACGCCGCACCTGTAAAGACCAGCCGCATCAACCGCCCGCCGTCCAGAAGGAAGCCAAGCCGCAAATCCGCCCGCGCCTGTCCGGGCGACACCGTGGCGGTTGCGATTTGGCCAAGCTCCTGCGCGCTGACGAAGGCGGCGAAGGCGTCCGCTGCCGCCTGTCCGGCGCGCGCGGCCGCCTGCATGCTGCGGGCGGTATCGGCGGCGCTGGCCAGCTCGGCCGATGGGGCCCAGTTGGCAAAGGCCCCTTTCGGCACCGCGCACCCATGAAGAAGCGATTGATGCAGGGCCGACAGATCCTCGGCGGCCCGCAGGTAGTTGGCGCTGACCAGAGCCCGTTGCAGCGCATCGAACACGCCGAGGATCGACTGGCGCTTTTGGTTCCCCACGCCGCGCCGTTGCGGCAGGGTTTCCACCATCGTATCCAGCGCACGCAGGAACAAGGTGGCCATGAGCGTGGCGGCCCCGACCCTGCCCTGCACGAACAGCGCCTGTGCCAGCGCCCCGCACAGCGCCCAGTCGTGTTCAGTGCTTTCGGGATGGCCCAAAAGCTGCAACCCGAGGTTCGCAAGCTCCGGCGCGACCCGGCCCGCCGCAAACTGCACCTGCAGGCGCACCAGCGTGTCGGGCACCTGTTCCGCGCGCAGATCGGTTGGCGACGGTTGCGCGGGCAGGGCGCTCAGCGCCCGGTCAAGATCGCCCAGTTGCAGCCAGGACAGCGCCGCGAACCGGCGGATGGCGGGCAGCATCGCCGGGCGCGTGGCCTGTGCCAGCCGTTCCACCTCGGGCAAGCCGCTGGCGAAAGCCCCGGCATCCCCGGAAAAAAGCGCCGGATAGAGGCGCGCGGCAGCCATGTCAAAGGCGATGTCGTCCGAGGGCGCAAACCGGTCGGCGATACGCCCGGCCTCGGCCAGAAGGCGGGCACCACGGCGGTCATCGCCCAGCTCATAAGCCGACTGGACGGCATTGGTAAGCACGGCAAACCGATGCGGGTGAGGGTCTTGCTGGCGCACGTAATGCTCACCCGCTTCGGCAAAGGCATCGCGGGCAGCATCCAGCGCGCCGCTGGCATCCAGGAGCATGCCGCGCAGGTTCAGCCAGCGCACCCGCTCGTCATCGCTGGCGGGGGGCAGGTCTTGCCGTGGCGGGTCTTGCATATCGGGCGGCCGGGATTGGGCCAGCAGCGACCGGGCAAGGCCCAGCATCCGCATGTCAATCGCCATCGAGCACAGATAGCGCCGCAATTCGCGCAGATCGTGATCGAGGCGGTCGGGCGCATCAATGGCCCCCGCCGTGTGCCGGCGCAGTCTGTCGTGCCACTCATGCACGCGCGCGGGCGTGAGTTCGCCGCGATTCCGCGCGCCCGCCATCTGGACAAGCAGGTCGTGGTGCAGCTCTGCCGCGAAAAGGGGCACGGTTTCCGTCACGGCGAAAGGCTCCGAAAGGGGGCGCAAGGGGCGGGGTCTGATCATCGGCGACACTGGAGCAAAGGAGATCGTCATGCCCCCAAGCCCCTGGAGTCGCCCCGCCACGATGCCCGAGCACTGCCGCGAAATCGAGGAAAAATCGCTGTTCGGGCAACTGAGCGATCATATTGCCAGCCTGTCGCACGATATCGTGATCACGCCCCCGCAGGTTGAACGGCTGCGCGCCACCACCCTGCCGATGGTCGACGGGCTGATCCTGCTGGAAGCCCTGATTGAAACGCCGGACGGCCCGGCGCTGGCAAGCTATCTTTGGCAGGATGCCAGGCTTGTCATCCTTGATCGGCATATCGAATTTCTGAGCCACCCGATGCAGGCCAGAATCATCGGGCGGGGCATGCCCCCCCTTGATGACCGGATCGACTTTGCGCGGGTGTTCTGTGCGACGCTGGCGACCGAAAGCTGGATCTTCTGGCCCTGCAACTCTGCGGCCGACCTTGGCTGCCTTTACAAACTTGGCGACGACCAGCGTCAGGCAGTCGAGCAGATCGACTTTGCAGTGCGCCCCGTTGACGGTGCATCCGACGGGCCTTTTGAAATCACGCTGGCCTACGGGCCGCAGTTGTTCCGGTCGATCCTGCAATTGTTGCCAACCGGCCGTTTCGAGATGATCGAGGATACCCCGATCTGCGACCTGCCGATGCCGCACCTGTTGCGCGGGCCGAACGGCTGGCTTTACCGGGCGGAGGGGCTGGGCGATGGTTGAGGCACGGCAGACAACCGGGCTGGATCTGGGCTGGGCCAGGCCGCTGCAAGATGTCGCGCCGGTCGGATTCGGTATGGACCACCGCCCGCAGCCCGATCAAAGCGTCGTGATGGGCCCCGAGGATCATGCTCTGACCTTTGCGCCCACCGGTGCCGGCAAGGGCACGACATCGATCATCCCGTTGCTGCTGAGCCATGAAGGCCCCGCCATCGTCTTTGACCCCAAGGGCGAGGCCGCCCATGTCACGGCAGACTGGCGGCGCGACCGCGGGCACCGGGTTTTCGTGATTGACCCGATGTCGGTGACGGGCCTGCCAACGGCCCGGTTCAACCCGTTTGACCTGATCGACCTGCAACGCGCCGATGCCCTTGACGAGGCGCGCGCGCTGGCCGATTGCCTGCTGATGGATCGCGGCGATCCCCGCAACGCCTTCTGGCTCAATCAGGCGCGGCAAGTTCTGAGTGCGGCCATCCTGCAAGCCGCCGCCAACGCAGGTGATACCGGGCGGGCCAGCGTTGCGGAACTGGTGGCGCTTTGTGATCGGCTGGCACCGGGGCAAGACACCTGGCTGCGCACCTCTGCCCTGCCAGAGGCGGCACAGGTTGCCGGGTTGATCGACCTTGGCGCGCCCGAGACGCTGGGCGGTCTGCTGCATTTCGTGATGGAGGCGGTCGACATCCTGCGCAGCAGGCCGGTGCAGGCGGCCCTTGGCCCCTCAAGCTTTGCGCTGGCCGATCTGGTCGAGGGGCGGCCGATGACCATCTACTTCGTGCTGCCGCCGCATATGTTGCGTAGCCACGGGCGCCTTGTGCGCCTCTGGTTTGGTGCGGCAATCCAGGCCATGACGCGGCGGGCAAGGGCACCGTCGCGCCCCACCTTGTTCGTGATCGACGAGGCGGCACAGCTTGGCAGGCTTGAGGCGCTGGTGACGCTGATGACCTTGATGCGCGGCTACGGGGTCCAATGCGCCAGCTTCTGGCAGGACCCGGCGCAGATGATCGCAACCTATCCCGACGATTGGCAAAGCCTGCGCAACAACGCCCGGCTGATCACCGCCTTCGGCCAGACCGGGCCCGCTGCAATGCGCGATCTGGAACGGTTTCTGGGACTGCGCGACGGCGATCTTGATCCCCTGGCCGGGCAGCGCCTGTGCCAGGCCGCCGGCGTCCTGATGCGCGCCCAGACCCGGGATTACCGCAGCGACCCCATCTTCAGGGCCCGCGCCAGACCGAACCCGTTCCACGCCGCGGGCGCAGGCCCGATCGAACGACCCGCGCCGAAACCCGCACCCTTGCCGCCCGCCCGGCCCCGCCGCAAACCTCATGCGGACGTGACGCCAGACCCCGAGGCGCTGAAACTGGACGAAGCCCTGCGCCGCCTTTTCGGGCCGGTGATCGAAACAGGCCCCGGGCCGGACGAACAGGTGCCGCTCTGAGCGGAATTCGAATGCGCCAGAAAGGCAGCGCAAGCGAGCGAAAGTGCCGGGCACGCGTCTTGGGGCAAAACAGTCACACGGAGCTCCGGCCTCTACCGGCCAAAGCCATCCTGATCCGGCAACCCCCGTTGCGGCCAATCGCGAAAGGAACGTCGCCTTGGGGCGGTTGCGCAATTGGCCCGCGTCTGGCCGGGACTGACTTGGAACTGACGTCAACGCTCGCTCAACAAAGGAACCCTCAAATGACCAGCCCTTCCTTCACCCCTGCGGTAAACCTGATGCCCGCCAAGATCATCTACGGCCTGATGGGCGCGGGATTCTTCATTCCTGTTCTGCCAACCCTTGCCGGTGTGATCTATGCCTATGTGGCACGGGGCACCGACGCAATCGCGGACAGCCATTTCAACTTTCAGATTCGAACCTTCTGGGTGGGTCTGGTCCTGAGCGTGATCTGCATTGTGGCCTCTGCGACCGTCGTCGGGATCATGATCGCTATCCCCGTGGGCCTACTTGCCCTGGTTTGGGTGCTGGTGCGGCTCATCTCCGGAATTATCCTCGCGTTGCGCGATGAGCCGATCACCAGCGTCGGTGCCATGGGCTTTGTGGCGCGCTGAGCAAGGACCGGCGCGAACCTGCCGGGCGCGGGAGAGTGTCAGGCCGGGATTGACGGCCTGCAATCTCCCGCGCGTTGCACAATGCGGGCGTTTGAACGAAACCGGGAGTATGGTCGACGACCCGGACCCGCCGCAGCCCTGACCTCCGGTTGTAACAAAAAGGTGATCCCTTGCCCCGCGCCCTCATTCTTGCCGATCTTCACTGGGACCACTGGCGCGCGGCGGGGATGGACCCTTTCGCCGGGGTGCCTGGCGATTTCTGGGCGGCGCTCGATCTGGTGATCCTTGCCGGTGATATCACCAACAAGGCCTCTGTCCGCTGGCCCCGGGTCTTTGACTGGTTCGCCCAAAAGCTGGAGCCGACCCGGCTGCATGTCTTTCCCGGCAACCACGACCCTTACAACGAAAAGATCGACCGCGAGGACAAGCTGATCGCGCTTTGTGCTGCGGCCGGTGTCCACTATGCCCAACGCGAGACGGTGATCTGTGGCGGGCACCGCCTGCTGTGTTGCACGCTCTGGACCGATATGAGGCTGGGCGGGGATTATCATGTCAACACGGCGCGGGCCGAGAACGTGATGAACGACTACAGGCTTGTCCGCGTGGCGCGCGGCGGGTTCCGCAAGCTGACACCGGCGGATACGGTGGCCTTGCATCGCGCGGATCTGGCATGGCTTGAAGCGGCGCTGGCCACGCCCTTTGCCGGGGAAACCATCGTCGTTACCCATCACGCCCCGATCCCCCCGTCGCCCGCGCAGGACATGGATGCCGCCTATGGCTCGGACCTGACGGCGACCATGTCCCGCCACAAGCCCAAGGCCTGGCTCTTTGGCCACACCCACCGCGAACAAACCGCCCGGATCGGCAGGACCGATGTGCGCAACGTCTCGCTCGGATACCCCAGCGAATGGGCCGGAAGAACCGATCAGATCGCCGGGCATCTGGCCGCGCTTGTCCTCGACCTGTGATGAGGCGAGGCGCGCTCTGAGGGAACTCCACGCGCTTGGACTTTCGCGACAGGGCCACAGATCGGGCAAGCGCAGTGATCCTGTCTGCAAGGGGAGCGTGAGTCTGTTCTTGGCTGGGTTAGAATAGGTGCAGCGTCGTGACATGTCTTGGGCCGGCGTTGAACGTTACAGATTGCGCAACTGGCCCAGGGCCGCGACCAAAGGCATTGCGCGCAGACCGTCACCTGCCGGAACCTCCCGTTCACCGGCATAGACCAGGATCTTCCGGTCCGCTTTGATGTCATCAACCGCCAGGTGGAAACCACGCGACACCTTGGGCGCAGTGGTGCGCTTGATCTCGATTGCCCAGATCTCGTCTCCAGGGATCCGCAGGACAAGGTCAAGCTCGGCCCCCGCCGCTGTCCGGTAGAAGTAGGGCTCGGTCCCCGTGGGCGCGGCGGCGATCAAGGTTTCGATGCAGAACCCTTCCCAGCTCCCTCCGACCACCGGGTGCCCCAGCAGACTTTCCGTTGAGCCGAGGCCAAGCAAGGCATGGACGAGGCCGCTGTCCCTAACAAAAACCTTTGGCGACTTGACGAGGCGCTTGCCCGCATTCTCGTGCCAGGGCTGCAGGCGCCGCACCAACATGAGATCGACGAGCAGGTCGAGGTAACGTCCCACCGTCTGGCCCGAGACGCCCAGACCTTCAGCCAGGGCACTCGCATTCAGCAGGCCGCCCTGTGCGTGCGCCAGCATCGTCCAGAAGCGGCGCAGCGTGGCCGCCGGGATGCGCGGCCCGAGGGCCGGGATATCGCGTTCGAGGTAAGTGCGCAGAAAATCTTCTCGCCAGGCTAGGCTGTCGCGGTCGCTGTCCGCCTGAAAGCTGTCCGGAAAACCGCCTCTCAGCCACAGGTCGTTCAACCTGTCCTCGCCGACCTCATCCAGCAGGAGAGGCGGCATCTCGATATAGCGAACACGTCCGGCAAGGGACTCGGCCGATTGATGCAGCAGCACATTCGATGCCGACCCCAGCAACAGGAACTGCCCCGTGCGGGCACCCTTGCGCCGCCGCATGTCGATCTGCCCACGGAGGTTCTTGAACAGGTCCGGCATCTGCTGAACCTCATCCAGGATAACGAGCTTGCCGACTTGCTCATCCAGATAAAGATCGGGCTCTGTCAGGACTTGCCGATCGGCGTCGCGTTCCAGATCGAGGTACACAGATGGGCGTTGTTCGGCTATCTCAAGGGCAAGTGTGGTCTTGCCAACCTGCCGGGGCCCCAAGAGGACAACAGCCGCTTGAGCGTCGAGCGCGGATTGCACGGTCTGTGTGGTCTGGCGTTGGTACATACCTTGCAATTACTCCATACCATGGAGGATTTGCAAGGTTATTGTGCTCAATCGAGTAACCCCAGTCTCTCGGCCCGCTCCGGCAGCATCCTTGCCGACGAGGTCCATGCAAGCGAAACCGACCCCGTGAGAATGGCAGCCTGATGTAAAACCCTGATCCACCTTAACCGGGATGCATTCTGGTCGAAAAAGCAGGACCACCTCTTACCACAGGGCCGCAGGACCCCCAAGTCTTGCCCGCTCCCTGCGTCAAAGCCGCGCAAGCACGCGCGCCCAGGAGCGGATGCCCTTGTGAAAGCTCGTCAGGCTGTATTTCTCGTTGGGGCTGTGAATACGGTCGTCCGACAGGGCGAAACCGGCCATGACGACATCCATGCCCAGCTTTTCCTTGATCATCGTGGTGACCGGGATCGAGCCGCCGCCGCCGACAAAGGCCGCGTCCTTGCCCCATTCGTCGCTCATGGCCTGCTGCGTCTGCTGGAAGGCGGGCGCGCCGACGTCGAAGGAGGCCGCGCGACCCGAGCCGAAATCGGAGAACTCGACCCGGCAATCGGCGGGCACGCGGGCCTTGACGAAGTCGCGGAACGCGGCGCGGATCTTGTGCGGATCCTGCTCGAACACAAGGCGGAAGCTGATCTTGGCCGAGGCGACGGCGGGAATGACGGTCTTGAACCCGTCGCCGGTATAGCCGCCATGCATCCCGTTGACCTCGCAGGTCGGGCGCGACCAGGTCTGTTCCAGAACGCTGCGGCCCTTTTCCCCTGCCGGGATCGCAAGGCCGACCTCGCCCAGAAATTCCTTTTCGGAAAACCCGAGCTTGTCCCAGCTTTTGCGCAACGCGTCGGGCAGTTCGGGCACGCCCTCGTAGAAGCCGGGGATCGTGATGCGGCCCTCGTCATCGCGCAGGTCGGCGAGGATGCGGGCAAGGATGTGGTTGGGATTGGCCGCCGCCGAGCCGTAGAAGCCCGAATGCAGGTCGCGGTCGGCGGCGTGGATGAAGATCTCCTCGGCGCAGAGGCCGCGCAGGCTGGTGGTAATGGCGGGCGTTTGCTTGTCCCACATGTTGGTGTCGCAGATCATCGCCACATCGGCCTGAAGCTCGTCCTTCGCGGCCTCGAGGAAGCCGGGCAGGTTCACGCCACCGGATTCCTCCTCGCCCTCGAGCAGGATGGTGATCGGGATGGGCAGGCTGCCGGTCACGGCCTGCCAGGCGCGGCACGCCTCGACAAAGGTCATGAGCTGCCCCTTGTCGTCCGAGGCCCCGCGTCCGCGGATTTCCTTGCTGCCATCGGGCAGGGTGGCGATGACCGGCTCGAACGGGTCACCCTCCCACAACTCCAGTGGATCGGCCGGTTGGACGTCGTAATGCCCGTAGAACAGGACCTTGGTGCCCTCTGCCGCGTGGTTCTTGGCCAGAACAATCGGGTGGCCCGGCGTCTCGCGCACCTCCGAGACGAAGCCCATCGAGGCGAGATCGTCGGAATGCCATTCGGCGCAGGCGCGGGTTTCCCCGGCATAGGCGGGATCGGTCGAGATGGATTTGAGCCGCACCGTCTGGAACAGCCGGTCGAGCGCATTGTCGAAATCGGCGTCGATATGGGCAAGGACTTTATCAAGATCGGACATGGCAGCACCTGTTCAGTTGAATTTCGATCGACCGGATGGTCGAGGCAGAAAACCGGCGCACGGGGATGCGCGCGCCGGGCAATCAGAACGGCCAGATGACCGGCACGAGAAACACCGAGATGATGAAAAACCAGATCATCATCGGCAGGCCGAGTTTCCAGTAATCACCAAACTTGTAGGCGCCCGGCTCCATCACCATCAGGTTCGTGGGGGTGGCAACCGGCGTTATGAAGGCCGCCGCACAGGCGATGCCCACGCACATCAGCACGGGTTGCACCGATATGCCCATCTGTTGCGCCGTCACCACCGAAATCGGGATGACGATCAGCGATGTGGCGGTGTTCGAGATCACTTGGCTCATCACGGCGGAAAACACGAACAGACCGGCCAGAAGGGCGTAGGGCCCCGCGTCGCCGACCACGTTGACCAGTTTCTCGGCCAACATGTTGGCCGCGCCGGTCTGCTGCATGGCGATGGAGAGCGGCGTGAGCGCGCCCACGAGGATGACGGTTGTCCAGTTGATCGCCTTGTAAACCCCGTCGACGGTCAACACCCCGGAAATCAGCACGATACCGGCGGCGATGAGGCCCGCGACGGCAGGCGGCACAAGCCCCGTTGCCAGCAGAAAAACCATGATGGCAAGTGCGGCGAGAACGGTTTTCGCACCCGCACCCATCGGCACCGCCTGACGGCGCACCAGATCGGGAGAGTTGACAACCAACACCTCGGCAGGGTTCAAACGGCGGTCAAGCGCGCTCCAGGTGCCTTGCAGCAGCATGGTATCGCCAGCCCCCAGCGGTTCGTTCGGCGGCAGGTCGGCCCCGCCACGCTGGATCGCCAGCACGATCAGGTCGCCGCTCTCGGTGACCATGCCGGGGAAGAAGCGTTGCCCGATCAGCGGCGAACGGGGCGGCACAAGCACTTCGGCAAGACCCGAGTCGCGGTTGAAAAGCTGGTCGCGCACGCCGCCCTCGGGCACGTCCTCGCGCAGGGCGAGGTCGTTCTCGGTCGCAAAGGCCGCGATGGATTCAGCGGAGCCCTTGAACACAAGAATATTGCCCGCCTCTACCGTGTTCGTCCGGATCGGTTGGCCGCCCGCGTCCTTGAGTGTCACGAAGCTGAGGCTGCCGTTTGTCGCTTGCCCCACATCATTGCGCGCGGTGCCCACAAGCGGCGAGCTTTCCCGCACCCGAAGCTGGTGAACCTCGCTTTCAAGGCGGAACTGTTCGACCAGCGTCATGGCGTGGCGGCTGAGATCGGGGGGCAATGTCTCGCTGGTGCGGTGCGGCAGCAGCTTTTCGCCAAAGAACACGACAATCGCGATACCGCCAATCGCCAGCGGAATGCCCGCCAGCGCAAACTCGAAATAACTGAAGCCGCGCTCTCCGGCATCGGCCGCCGCCTCGACGATCAGCACGTTGACCGGGCTACCCGTGAGCATCATCTTGGAGCCGGCATGCGCCCCGAAGACCAGCGGCATGAGCAGTTGCGACGGCGATTGCCCCAGCCGGATCGCCATCACGATCACCACGGGCAGAAGCGCGGCCACGGCCCCGTTGACGCTGATCAGGCCGGACAGAAGGCCGACAAAGCCCATCATCAGCATGATCAGCCGTGGCCGGCTTGTGCCCGCCTGCTTGATGAGGATCTGCCCCGCCCAGGCGGTCACGCCGGACACTTCAAGCCCGGCAGAGACCACGAACAGCGAGGCGATGAAAATCACCGCCGGGTCGCCAAAACCCGAAAGCGATTGATTTATCGTGAGGATCCCCGTCGCCCACAAGGCAAGCGCCGCGCCCACGCAGACGGCGATTACGGGAAGGCGATCCCAGATGAACAGGACGACAAGCGCCCCGATGATCGCAAAAACGATCCAGATGTCACTCATCTTTGGTCCCCAAGCCGCTCAGTCGGGCGCGGTCAATGAAATATGCAATTTTTGAAATAGACCGAATAAACGGTCTGATTCGTGGCTTAGAATAGTTGCTTGGAGACGCCAGTAAAGCACGAAATGTTGCCCTAACGTAAGCTCAAAAAGAGCGTCACTTTGTTCTTGAAAGCAACGGTTTCTGGTGTAAACCGGAAATGTAATGTTTGCATGGTTTGCGTGCGGAGACTGCTTCGCGTTTAAATTTTTTTCACTTGAAGCAATCCGGCTTTGCGTGAAGCGCTGATGTGCTCTTCGTTGTATGGTCAAGGCTCTATTTCCGGTAAATGCAACTACCGGGCAAGGTAATCTAACACGCCGATATTTTTCTGGAACGTAACGAGGGAAGGAATTGATCATGGCGGAAGCTCAAGGCATGTCCGGGTTTCTCGGGACGATCGAACGGTTCGGTAACAAGGTTCCGCATCCCGCGATCATCTTTTTCTGGCTCATCGGGCTTGTGATTTTTTTCTCGGCGATCTTCGGCGCTTTGGGAACATCCGTCACATACGAAGGCTATGACTACGCAACCAGCGATATCGTCGAGCAGACAACGACGGTGCGCAGCCTGCTGTCGCCTGACGGCATCCGCTTCATGCTCACGACGCCGGTGGCGAATTTTCTCGGTTTCGCCGGGGTGGGTGTCATTCTCGTCGCCATGATCGGCGTTGGCCTGGCCGAGGAATCCGGCCTCATCGCCACCATGGTGCGCAAGATCGTCGCGGTAGCGCCTGCGCGGCTGTTCACATTCATCATCGTGATGGTCGGCGTGATGTCGTCGATTGCGGCAGACGCGGGCTATCTGGTGCTCGTGCCGCTGGGGGCCGCGGCCTTTCACAGCATGGGTCGGCACCCGCTGGCGGGGCTCGCGGCGGCCTTCGCCGGGGTGGCTGCGGTCTTTCTGGTCAACGTCTTCGTTACGCCCACCGATGCGCTTCTGGTGGCTGTCACCAATGACGCCATTCAAACGGTCAATCCCAACGCGCGGATCTCGGATGTGGGCAACCTCTTCTTCATGATTGGCTCGTCCATTTTCATGGGGATCGTGGTCACGGTTCTGACCGAGCGGTTTGTCGAGCCGCGCCTCGGGCCCTACACCGGGGGCGTGCCGGTCGAGGGCGGGGTCGAGCTTTCCGCGATAGAATCGCGCGGGCTGAAATTCGCCGGCCGCGCCGCGCTCGGCTTTATCGTGGTAATTGCGCTGCTGACCGCGCCGCCGCTGCCGTTCAGCATCCTGCGAAATCAGGAGACCGGCGGGATCATGGCCGGATCGCCCTTCATGAGCGGCCTGATCGTGCTGATCAGCCTCTTTTTCCTCGTGGTCGGCTATGCCTATGGTCGTGGGGCCGGGACCATCGCCAGCGTGACCGCAGGTATCGGTCTTGTGGTCAAGACCTGGGGCAATCTCGCAGGGATGATCTTTCTGCTGTTCGTCATCGCGAATTTCATCGCCTTCTTCAACTTCACCAACCTTGCCACCATCATCGCGGTCAATCTGGCCGATCTGCTGAGCACGGCACCGCTCGGGGCGCATGCCTATATCGTCCTCTTCGTCGTGGTCGTGGCGATCATCGACATAATCCTGACTGGCGCGCTGGCGAAATGGGCGATCCTCGCGCCGGTCTTCATCCCGCTCTTCATGCGTCTTGGTGGTGATCCGGATCTTGTGCTTGCCACCTATCGTGTGGGCGACAGCCCGATGAACGTGATCACCCCGCTCAACGTCTATCTGGCGGTCATGGTCGGATTTGCACAGAAATACCAGAAAGACGCGGGCATGGGCACGATCATCGCGTTGATGCTGCCCTATACGGTGGTGCTCCTGGTGATCTGGACGCTGTTCCTGCTGGCATGGTATTCGTTCGGCATTCCGCTCGGCCCCTCCTGAACAGGGCGCGGCCATACGTTTTCTGATAACGCTGACCGAGACCACCCCTGAGACTGATCGGAGTGATGTTCGCATGTTACCGCTGCAAGAGACGCGTCGAGGTCGATACCTTGCGCCGGTTCGGTTGATGCTCGCCACGGCGGTGCTGATGGCGGTTACCGCCTGCCTGCCCGAGGAAGAGCAGACAGAGGCCGAGGTTTCGCCCCGCCCGGTGCGCACCGTGACGATCACGGAGCGCAGCTTTGGCGATACGGTAACGCTCGCGGGGGTGATCGAAAGCCAGGTGCAGGCCGATCTGGGCTTTCGCATCGGCGGGCGGGTCGAGGAGCGGCTGGTCGGTGTTGGCGATCATGTGGAGGCCGGACAGCTTGTCGCAAAGCTGGACCCGTCCGACGAGGAAAACGGATTGCGTGCGGCAGAGGCCAGCATGATTGCCGCCGAAGGTCAGGAAAACGAGGCACGGATCAATTTCGACCGCCAGCGCCAGCTTTATGACCGGGGCTTTGCCGCGCGTGCGGCCTTCGACCGCGCTGAGACGACGCTGACCAACGCCACCGCCCAGCTTGATGCCGCGCGGGCGCAGTATCTCATCGCCAAACGTCGGTTGAACGATACCCACCTGCTGGCCGACGCGCCGGGCGTTGTCACCGCCATCGGTGCCGAGCCGGGCGAGGTGGTGCAGCCGGGCCGCATGATCGTGCAGGTGGCGCGGGATGGTGGCATCGACGCCGTGTTCGACGTGCCCGCCGCCGTGCTGGAATCCTCGCCCGCCGATCCCGAGGTAACGGTGGCGCTGTCGCAATCCCCGACGGTGCGCGCGCAAGGCCGCGTGCGCGAGGTGTCCCCGCGCGCCGATGCGATGACCGGCACCTTTCGGGTGCGTGTCGGGCTGATCGACCCGCCCGCCGAGTTGCGGCTCGGCTCGACGGTGACGGGCACGGCGATATTCGGTGACGTGACCATGATCGAGGTGCCCGCCTCGGCCCTGACGCGCAGCGAAACCGGGCCGGCGGTCTGGGTGGTTGACCCCGCAACCCAGACGGTCAGCCTGCGCGATATCGTGGTCGGTCGCTTCCTGCCTGCCTCTGTTTCGGTGCTCGACGGGCTTGCGCCCGGTGATCTGGTGGTGACCGCCGGGGTTCAGGCCCTGCTGCCCGGTCAGGCCGTGCGGTTGCCGCAATGATCGGCCCGAACCTGTCGGAATGGGCGCTGAAGAACCGGCAACTGACCGTCTACATGATGATCGTGGCGGTGATCGCGGGTGCTTTTGCCTTCTTCAATCTCGGGCGCGACGAAGACCCGCCCTTCACCATCAAGACGATGCTGGTCACGGCGGTCTGGCCGGGCGCCACGATCGAGGAAACCCAGTCCCAGCTTACCGACCGGCTGGAGCGGCGGCTGGAGGAGACGACGGGCCTCGACTCGCTGCGGTCGATCACGCGGCCCGGTCTGACCACGGTCTTTGTCGATCTGACCAATGATTTCCCGCCCGACCGCGTGCCCGAGGTCTGGCAGGAGGTGCGCAACGGCATCGGCGATATTCGCCACACCCTGCCCGAAGGGGCGTTGGGGCCGTTCTTCAACGATGAATTCGGCGATGTGTTCGGCATCATCTATGCCTTTACCGCGGACGGGTTCAGCGAGCGCGACTTGCGCGACCATGTCGATAGTGTCCGCACGGGCCTCTTGCGGCAGGTGGACGGCATCAAGAAGATCGAATGGATCGGGGTGCAGGACGAGCGGATCATGCTTGAATTCCTGCCCGACCGCGTGGCCGCCATGGGGCTGGACTATAGCCAGATCTTCGGCGCGATTGCGGCGCAGAACGTGGTGCGTCCAGCCGGTGTGGTGACAACCGGCGAGGAAAACGTCGCCATCCGCGTTTCCGGCTCTTTCGAGACCGAGGCCGATCTGCTTGAGGTGTCGCTGGTTGCGAACGGGCGGATGCTCCGGCTGGGCGATATCGCCACTGTGCGGCGCACATTGGTCGATCCGCCACAGCCGATGCTGAGGGTCAACGGCAAGCCTGCCATCGCGCTGGCCATTTCGATGGCCGAAGGCGGCGACATCCTCGAGCTTGGCGCGCAGGTCACGCGGGCGATGGAGCGGATCGTCGTTGATCTGCCGCTCGGGATCGACGCGATCATGGTCTCCAATCAGGCAGAGGTCGTCGATCAGGCAATCGGAGAGTTCACCACATCGCTGGTTCAGGCCGTTTTGATCATCCTTGCGGTCAGCTTCGTGTCGCTGGGGGCGCGTCCCGGTGCCGTGGTGGCCATTGCGATTCCGCTGACGCTGGCCATCGTGTTCGTCGTCATGCAGGCGTTTTCCATCGACCTGCACCGCATCTCGCTTGGGGCGCTGATCATCGCGCTCGGGCTTCTGGTGGATGACGCGATGACTACCATAGACGCCATGCTGCGCCGCCTTGCGGCCGGCGATACGATCGAGAAGGCCGCGACATTCGCTTATGGCACCCTTGCCGCGCCGATGATGATCGGCACGCTTATCACGATTGCAGGGTTCGTGCCGGTGGGCTTTGCCCAGAGTTCGGCGGGCGAATACACGATCTCTCTGTTCTACGTGGTGGGGATCGCGCTGATTGCGTCGTGGTTCGTGGCGGTGCTCTTCGCGCCGTTGATCGGGGCCATTCTGCTCAAACCCCCCGCCGGATCGCAGGAAGAGGCCAAGCCCGGTGCCATCATGCGCACCTACGTGACCGTGGTGGGCGTGGCGATCCGTGCGCGATGGGTCACGCTGGCGATCACGGCGGCGCTGCTTGCCACGGCCTTTGTCGGTCTCGGCCGGGTGGATCGGCAGTTCTTTCCGGCCTCCGACCGGGGTGAGTTGATCGTCGATTTGCAACTGCCGCGCTCCAGCTCCATTTTTGCCAGCGAGGCAGCGGCAAAGCAGATCGAGGCCTTTATCGAGGCGACGGGCGACGCCGAGAGCATCACCTCCTATGTCGGGCGCAACGTCATCCGCTTCTATCTGCCGCTCGACATCCAGCCGCCCAGTGACAACCAGGCCCAGATCGTTGTCATGAGCAAGGACCTGGAGGCGCGCGCGCGGCTTGAAGTGTCGCTGAAGGTCTGGCTGACCGAAACCTTCCCCGAGGCGATCAGCCGGATCAGCCCGCTTGAGCTTGGCCCCCCCGTGGGCTGGCCGATCCAGTATCGGGTCAGCGGCCCCGACCTTGAGGCGGTGCGCGTCCGCGCGATGGAACTGGCCGGTGTGATCGCGGCAGACCCGGACACGCGTGATGTGCATTTCGACTGGATCGAGCCGGCCCGCCAGATCCGCATCGAGGTCGATCAGGACCGGGTGCGGCGGCTTGGCATGACCAGCGCGCAGGTGGCCTCGGTGCTCAACACGGCGGTGACGGGAACGCCCGTGTCGCAGTTGCGCGACGATATCTATCTCATTCCGATCGTGGCGCGCGCCGACGAGAGGGACCGCGTGTCGATCGACCGGCTGGCCACGTTGCAGGTGCCAGCCCCCGGCGGGCGCACGGTCGCCCTGGGACAGTTCGCCATCTTCTCCTATGATCAGGAACAGCCGCTCTTGTGGCGACGTGACCGCCTGCCCACGCTGACCGTTCTGGCCGATACCGCACCCGGCGTGTCGCCCGAAGCGGTGGTCGAGCGGCTGGGGGGCGAGATAGCGGCCTTCGATGCGCAACTCGCGCCGGGCTACGAGGTGATTGTTGCAGGCACGGTTGCCGAAAGCGCCGAAAGCCAGGCCTCGGTCTTTGCCGTGATCCCGGTCATGATCTTCTTGATGGTCACGCTCTTGATGATCCAGTTGCGCGATTTCCGCGACATGGGGTTGGTGATGATCCTGTTGCCATTGGGCTTGATCGGCGTCGTGGCGGCGCTCTTGCTCTTTGGGCGTCCACTCGGGTTTGTTGCCATATTGGGAATTCTGGCGCTGAATGGCATGATCGCCAAGAACGCGGTCATCCTGCTGACCCAGATCTCGGAAGAGCGGGCGCAGGGCACCCCGGTGCGCGAAGCGGTGGTCCGGGCCGCGTCCAACCGGTTCCGGCCGCTGCTTCTGACCGCGCTGTCGACGGTGCTGGGCCTGATGCCGATTGCACCGACCCTGTTCTGGGGGCCGATGGCCTTTGCCACCATGGGCGGCCTGCTGGTGGCAACGCTTCTGACGCTCGTCTTCCTGCCGACGGTCTACACCATGCTGCACCGCGACGCCGTGGCCGGGCGCGCGCCCGACGATGCCTGAGCTTGGCCCCGGTCCGGTCTACGACACCGGGGAGGAGCCCGGCATCGCCTGGACCGGGGTCAGCGACAAGCGCAGCTATTACCGGCTTTTCGCGGGCTATGTGCTGGCGCTGGTGGCGACCGGCGCTGCCACGGTCGCGCTGGCGCTGCTGGCGTTTGATCTCGCGGGGGACTATTCGGGGGCGGTGATCGGCACCGCGCTGTCGCTCAAGATGCTTGCCTATGTCCTTGCGGCCCCGGTCGTCACCGTGCTGCTGGAGCAGTTGCCGCGCAAGGCGGTGCTGATTGCGCTCGACCTGATCCGCGCGGCCTGTCTGCTGCTTCTGGTGCTGATCACCGAAATCTGGCATATCTACGCGCTGGTGTTCGTCTTTGCGCTGGCCTCGGGCACGTTCTCCTTCGTTTACATGGCCGTCGTGCCCTATCTCTTGGGCACCGAGGAGGATTATACCCGCTCGCTGTCGCGGTCCCGGATCGCCGCCGAACTGGAAGGACCGCTCAGCCCGCTCGTGGCGGCGGGGCTCTTGCTGGTGCTGGCCCCCAAGGCCGCCCTTGCGGTGACGGCGGCGGCCTTCCTCCTGTCGGCCCTTTTGATCAGGGCGGCCCATCTGCCGCCGCCCACCCCGCGTGACAACACGCACGAACGGGTGTTGCGCCGTGTGACACGCGGCCCGGCGCTTTTCTTCGCGGTGCCGCTCTTCCGCGCGGTGGTGGCGCTTGATCTGGCGGTCGCGTTTGCGGCGGCCATGGTGCAGGTGAACACGGTCGTTCTGGTTCAGGGAGATTTCGGGCTGGCGCGTGACGGCAGCGCGCTCGCCTTCGGTGCCTTCGGGCTTGGTGCCGTGTTGGCGGCGGTGGTGCTGCCCTTGCTGCACAAGCGCTACCGCGACCGCTCGATCATGCTGGCGGGGCTGGTGATCCTTTGTGTCGGGCTTGCCGCAGGGACCCTGCAATCAAGCCTTCCGGGGCTTCTTGTTCTCTGGGCGTTTCTGGGGGTCGGGGTATCGCTGGCCCTCACTCCGGCGATCTTCCTGATCCGCAGGCTGGCGCGCCCATCCGACCTTCTGGGGCTGATCGCGGCGCAGATGTCGATCGCAAGCGGCTGCCTGTTGGTGGCTTATTCTTTGGCGGGCTGGCTTGGTGCCGAGTTGGGCATGGGAGCGACATTCGCGATCCTTGCAGTGCTGTGCGCGGCGGCCACGCTCGCGTTCATCCGCCTCTGGCCCAGTCAATTGGCGCGCGAATGAGCGCGACATGCCTTTCCGGAGTTTCTGCACGAGAAACCCGTTATTCAAGTTCGAATTTGATTACGGTGATGAGATGGTGCGCCATAAAACAGCTTGGCACCCGCCCGAACCAAGGAGAAGACCATGACCAAAGATCGTCGCGTCGTCGATATCGCGCTGCAGGGGGGCGGCTCGCACGGGGCCTTTACTTGGGGCGTGCTTGACCGCCTGCTTGAGGAGGACAGTATCGAGATCGAGGGCATCTCGGGGACAAGTGCGGGGGCGATGAACGCGGTGGCGCTGGCGCAGGGGCTGGCGCAGGGCAGCCGCGAGGCCGCGCGCGAATGCCTCGACACCTACTGGACCACGGTCAGCGATGCGGCGCGCTTCAGCCCGATCCGCCGCAGCCTGTGGGACCGGATGGCGGGGCGCTGGTCGCTGGACGCCTCGCCCAGCTATGTGCTGTCGCAATATTTCACGCGGACCTTTTCGCCCTATCAATACAACCTCTTCGACATCAATCCGCTGAAGGATATCGTGTCGCGCTGCTTTGATTTCGACGCCATCAACGGCGCGGAGTGGCCGCGCCTGTTTCTTGGGGCCACAAATGTGCGCACGGGCCGCCCCAAGATCTTCCGCCAGCCGGAGATTACGGCGGATGCGGTCATGGCCTCGGCCTGCCTGCCGTTCATGTTCAAGGCCGTGGAGATCGACGGAGAGGCCTATTGGGATGGCGGCTACATGGGCAACCCGCCGCTGTTCCCGCTGATCGACGAAACCGGGGCGCGCGACATCATCCTTGTCCAGATCAACCCGTTCCACCGCGACACGGTGCCGACCACCGCCGCCGAAATCGAGAACCGCCTGAACGAGATCACCTTCAACGGCAGCCTGATCAAGGAGCTTCGCTCGGCCGCCTACCTGTGGGAATTGATCCATGCCGAGGGGCTTGACCGCGCGGCCTATCGCGATGCCCGCCTGCACATGATCGGTGCCGAAGAGGAGATGCAGACGCTTTCCGCCTCCAGCAAGCTGAACGCGGAACGCGCGTTCCTGCTGCATCTCAAGGAAATCGGCCGCAAGACCGCTGATGCGTGGCTGGCGGTCAATCTCGACAAGATCGGGTTTGAGAAGACATGGCGGCCCGATTTCCTGTTCGAGGAAAGCCTTGCCCCGGCGCATCTCAAGGAGGGGCAGCGCGCCGAGGGCCGGTCCTTCGTCAAGCCCTGAGCGGCATCATACCCTAGGCCGGGTTGCTGCGCCCGGTGAGGAGCGGGGGTGCTGGACAGGCGATCCGCTCTGCGTTCGGCCAAAAGGATTGGCCCCCATGACGGGGGCCAACCGGTGACATGACGGTTTCTTGCCCGCTCAGGACGGCAGGTCTGCCCGGTTGCCCAGCACCACGGCCAGGTCGGTGGGCTGGCCCGCGCGCAGGATCGAAAGGCGCAGCTCGGTTCCGGGGCGCGCGAGCGACACCAGACGCACCAGATCGCGCGGGCTGTCCACGGCGCTACCTGCGACTTGCGTCACCACATCGCCGCGCTTGAGGCCGGCCTTGGCGGCGGGGGTATCCTCGGACACGTCGGTGATCAGGGCGCCGCCGGGGCTCTCCATGCCGATGGCGGCGGCCATGTCGTCGGTCACCGGCGCGATCGACACGCCCAGCCAGCCGCGCGCGACCTGCCCGTCATCGGCGAGATCGGCGATCACCTCTTTCGCGGTCCGCGACGGCACGGCAAACCCGATCCCCACCGAGCCGCCGGTGGGCGAGATGATCGCGGTGTTGATCCCGACCACATGGCCTTCGGCGTCAAAGAGCGGTCCGCCCGAATTGCCCCGGTTGATCGCGGCATCGGTCTGGATGAAATCATCAAGCAGCACGGAGTTGATGTCGCGCCCCAGTGCCGAGACGATCCCCGAAGTCACGGTGCTGCCAAGGCCGAACGGATTGCCGATGGCGATCACCTCTTCGCCGACGCGCAGCGACGCGCTGTCGCCCCAGCCGACATGCGGCAGATCGACCTCGGATGTCACGCGGATCAGCGCGAGATCGGTGGTCGGGTCCGTGCCGACGATTTCGGCCTCAAGGCTGGTGCCATCGGCCAGTTTGACCGTCACCTTGTCGGCCCCCTCGACGACATGGGCATTGGTCACGATATCGCCCTCGGGCGAGATGATGAAGCCCGCGCCCACGCCCGACTGTTCCCGCTTCTGCCCATCGGGCATTCCGGGCATGTCGGGCATCGGGATCCCGAAGCGCCGAGCGAATTCCTCGGCGAAGGATTGCGGCATCTCTCCGGCAGCCCCGGCATCGCTCTGGTCGTGGGTCTTGGTCACCTCGACATAGACCACGGCGGGCGCGACACGCTCGACCAGATCGGCATAGCCGCCCGTCCTTGCGGTCGCGGCAAAAGCGGGCGAGACGCTTGCCGTGTCAAGCGCGGCGACCGACACGGCCCCCAGAGCGGCCGACATGAACAGCGCGGGCCAGAGGCGGTGTTTTGATTTTTCCTGCATGATCTCTCTCCTCGGAAAACCGGGTCCCGGCGTGCTGCCGGGAGCCTTGGCGTCAAGATCGGGTGCGATGATGGCAGGCAACTTGCGGCAAGATTACAAATGCGCAATGTTTCAAAGGCGCGTCTCCGGAGACCGCGAAGAAAGTGACAGCCGATCATGAAACTGCTCGTCGTGGAAGATGACCGCACCACCGCCGACTACATCCTCGGTGGGCTGCGTCAGGAGGGGCATGTCGTGGATCACATCGAGAATGGCCGCGAGGCGCTCACGCAGGCGATGGATGCGGTCTATGACGTGCTCGTGGTGGACCGGATGCTGCCCGGTCTCGACGGGCTGTCGCTGGTCCGGGCGCTGCGGGGGGCGCGGGTCACGACGCCGGTGATCTTCCTGACCACGCTTGGCGGCGTCGATGACCGCATCGAGGGTCTGAATGCCGGGGCGGATGACTACCTGATCAAGCCCTTCGCCTTCGGAGAGCTTTCGGCGCGCATCCACGCGCTGGCGCGGCGCCCGCAGATCCGGGCCGAGGAAACCGTGCTCTCGGCGGGCGATCTGAGCGTCGATCTGATCCGCCGCAGGGTCACGCGCGCGGGCACCGAAATCGACCTTTTGCCGCGCGAATTTGCCCTGCTCGAACATCTGCTGCGCCGCAAGGGCCGCGTGCAGACCCGCACCATGCTGCTCGAGGCGGTCTGGGATATCGGCTTTGATCCGCAGACCAATGTCGTGGAGACCCATATCAGCCGATTGCGCGCCAAGGTGGACAAGCCGTTCGGGCGCGATCTCATCCGCACGGTGCGCGGTGCGGGCTACATGATCGATGGCTGAGACGCGCCGCATCTCGGGCCTGCTGCATCTGCTGCGTTCCTCGCCGGTGCGGCTGGCGGTCGGCCTCGTGATCCTCTTCGCGCTGGTGAACCTGCTCAGCCTCGGGCTTGCCTGGCTCAAGATCCGCGGCAATGTCGAGGCCCAGATCGCCGCCAATCTCGACCAGCAGATCGCCGGGTTCCGCGTCACCCGCGACCCCCGCACGCTGGCCACACTGGTGGAGGCGGAGGCGGCCGCCGTCGATCCAGCGAACCGGATCCTTGTCTTCGTGTCTCCGGGCGGCGTGTCCTATGGCAATGCCATAGCCGAGATACGCGGCCGCGAAATCAGCCTCTCGCAGCGCGAGGAGGGGCGCGCGCTGTCGAAAGTCGGCTACGAATATCGCACCCGCGCGATGGCGCAAGGCTTGCTCGTCGTGGCCGAAAGCCGCCGCGCGCTCCGCGAGACCGAGGAGATTTTCGTCGCGGTGCTGATCTTCAGCATCCTGCCCACGGTGCTGATCTCTCTGGGGGTGGGCACATGGATCGCCATTGCCTCGGCGCGCCGGGTGGGCCGGATCGAGAGCGCCCTGCGCCTGCTCGAGGAGGGAAATTTCGCCGCGCGCGTGGCCGAGCAGGGCCGCCGGGATGACCTTGCCCGGATCGGGGCCGGGATCGACCGGATGGCGCAGGCACAGGAGGCGGCCATCTCTGCCTTGCGGCAGGTTTCGGCGGATATCGCGCACGACCTCAAGACGCCGATCCAGCGCATCTCGGTGATCCTTGCCGATCTCGGGGAGCGCCTTGCAGACGGCTCGACGGAGGCGGAGATGGCCGCGCGCGCCGCCGCCGAGGCCGAGCGCGCGGCGGCCGTGTTCCAGTCGCTCCTGCTCATCGCGCAGCTCGAGGGAGGCGGCGGAAAATCGCAATTTCGCGAGGTCGATCTGGCCGAGGTGCTGCGGACCATGACCGAGATCTACGCCCCGAGTGCCGAAGACAGCGGTCATATCCTCGTTCTCGAGGACCTGCCCGACAGGCCGGTGAGGGTGCACGGGGATCGGGGCCTGATCGGCCAGCTTGTTGCCAATCTCATTGAGAACGGGCTCCGGCACACGCCGCCCGGCTCGCGCATCACACTGGCGCTCGAAGGCACACCGCGCGAGGCGCTCGTCACCGTCAGCGACACCGGACCCGGCATCCCCGAGGCAGAGCGCGCACCCGTGTTCCGGCGTCTCTACCGGCTGGAAGGGTCACGCACGACACCGGGCAACGGCCTTGGCCTTTCGCTGGTTCAGGCCATCGCCGATCTGCATGGCGCGCACCTCAGTCTTGGCGACAATCATCCCGGCCTGCGCGTGGCCATCCGCTTTGTGATCGCGCGCCCCTAATTCCCGCCGCTCGTTGCGTTGCGCAGGATCCGGATCGGCGAGACCGTGAGGATCTGGTCAAGCAGCGGCGTGTTGTCATCGTCGAAGCGGCCCGCCGTGTTGAGCCCCGCGCCGATCAGTTGAACCACTTCCGGGGAGCCTGCGAACTTGGAATGGGTCCCAGAGGTGGAATCATTGATCGCGGACAGGTCAATGATCGTCAGTCCGAATTCCTCGAGTTCTTCCAGCGGCGTCGCCCCCAGGCGCGGCACACCCCCGGCGAGGCGGGCCGAGACGCGCAGCGCCTGGTCGCGTTCCGATATCAACACGAAGAGTGAGCTGCGCGTTTCGGGAGACAACTGGTCGAGATGAGTCCGGAAAAGATCTATATCGATATCCGGGGCGGCCAGCATGACGGTATCGAGCCTGCCACGACCGCGCGCGCCGATGCGTTCGCGCTCGACCAGTCCCTCCATGACAAGAAGGCTGCCCATCGAGTGCGCAAAGACATCGACATTATGCGCCTGAGTCTGCAAAAGGATATCCCCGATCTGCGGCAGCATCTCGCGCGCGATGAGCGCGCTGTTGAGGTCGTAGACATAGCGCAGCGTGCGCGCCGCCGAGGCCCAGGTCAGCAAAACAGGCACGCCCTTGAAACCGCTATCCTCGACGAATTGCCCGAGCCGCAGCAGCGCATCGGTGGGCGTGTTGTTGAAACCATGGACGAAAAGAAGAAGCGTGCGGTCCTCTGGGGGCCGCGTGGCAAGTTCCCTGTCGATGGCGGCGATGAAAGCCCGGTCGCTCTCGTATCGGACAGGGGTCACGACCGTGAAATGCCGGGTGGGATCGGGCGGCAGTTGCCTTGGCCTTTCAAGCTGCGCAAGCTGATGCATGGGAGGAATGGTAACCTCCACCGATCCAAGGCCAAGCGCGCGCGCGCGGTCGGACGTCAAAAAGACACCGGGCGCGTCCGATGGGGTGCGCGTTGTCGTGATGAAGATACGGTGCCGGGTGATGCCCTCAACCGCCTCTGCGGGCATGTCCGGGTTTTCAATCCCGATCAGCTCGGGAGGGCGCGTGCAGGCCGCAAGGCCCATTGCGGCCGCCAGCAGGGTTATGCTCAACAACCGCTGGGGTGTTCGGAAAATGCGCATTGGGCCTATCGTCTTTCGGGAATACCCGACTCGTAACAGGATCCCCCTGCCCCGACAAGCTGTGCCGGGTTGCGCCACTGCAATACCGCCGCCGCGCGATTTGGGCTTGGATTGTGCCGCGCAACCATGGAATGAAGGCTTGGCCAAGCGCGCAAAGGACCACTCGGACATGAGAACCAGCAGAAATCCGGCCTCTGCGGCACGCGCAGTCTTCGGGACGCTCTCGCCCATCGGGGTTCTGATCGGGTCGGTGTTTTTTGCGCTGTCGCTGACGCCGTCGATGGTCCCGCGCGACCCCGCGCTTCAGGGCGCGCTTGGCGGCGTTTTGGTCGCGCTTGGCTACGGGGGCTGGTATCTGGCCGGATCGGCTGTGCGCTGGCTTGGCTTCAGGGAGGTCAGACTGCATCCGGCGTTGCAGAAGATGGCTTTGGCCGCAGCGCTGGCGATCTGCATTTTTGGTCTTTGGAAAGGGGCGGACTGGCAGAACGCAATCCGCGCGGCGTGGAGCCTGCCTGAAATCGACAGCGCCGCGCCCTACAAGGTTGCCGCGATCACTGCGGCCTTGTTCGCGGTCCTGCTGTTGGCCGGACGCCTGTTTCTGCTTGTCTCGGCACGCTGGGACCGGCGCACCGCGCGCTTTTTGCCGCCACGCGTGGCGCGGGCCACGGGGTTGATCCTCGCGGCGGGTCTCTTCTGGACGGTGATCGACGGTGTTGCCTTCCGCATGGTGTTGCGCAGCATCGACAGCGCGTCGCGGATCGCCGATCTGGTGATCCCGCCGGAGATCGCGCCGCCGACCGACGCCCTGGTGCCCGGCAGTCCCGCCTCGCTTGTCGCCTGGGAGGATCTTGGCCGCTGGGGGCGCGGATACGTGACCTCTGGCCCTGACCGGGACGAGATCGCGGCGTTCTGGGGCGCGCCCGCGCAACAGCCGATCCGCGTCTTTGTCGGGCTCACCGCCGCCGGCTCTGCCGAGGACCGCGCGCGGCTCGCGCTCGAAGAATTCAAGCGGGTCGGCGGATTTGAGCGGAAATATCTGGTCATCGCCACGCCGACCGGTTCCGGCTGGCTCGATCCCGGCGGGGTCGACACGATGGAATATATCACGCGGGGCGACGTGGCCACGATTGCCCTCCAGTATTCCTATCTGACCAGCGTCATGTCGGTGATCGTCGATCCCGAGCACGGGATCGAGGAATCGCGCGCGCTGTTTCATCTGGTCTACGATCATTGGGCGCAGATGCCGCCGGATGCGCGACCGGCGCTTTATCTGCACGGGCTCAGCCTCGGGGCGTTCCTGTCGCAGGAAACCTTGCCGCTGCTCGACGTGCTGGGCAATCCGTTCCAGGGCGCGCTCTGGACGGGCTCTCCGTTCCTGAGCGATTTCTGGCGGATGGTGCAGGACCGCCGCAGGCCAGACAGCCCGGCATGGCGGCCGCAATTCGGCAACGGCTCTCTCATCCGCTCGGCCAATCAATACGGCGGGCTGGCCCGGTTCGATGCCGATTGGGGCCCGATCCGTCTGGTGTTCCTGCAATATGGCAGCGATCCGATCGTGTTCTTCGACTATTCCCTCGCCTGGCGACGCCCCGTATGGCTGGGCCCTGACCGCGCGCCCGATCTGGCCCCCGAGATGCGCTGGATCCCGCTGGTGACGATGTTCCAGGTGGGGTTTGATATGGCCGTTTCGGTGGGCACGCTGGGATATGGCCACGATTATGCCGCGCGCCACTATATCTCCGCCTGGGCCGAGACGCTTGCCCCGGAGGACTGGTCGCCCGAGACCGAAGCGCGGCTGATCGACCACCTCAAAGACCTGTCACCACGCTGAACGGCAATGCCATGTGGTCCCCATATTTCATACACTCGCTGAGCGAGTGGGAAACCAGACTGGCGTCGCGTAGCCCTTAATTGGGCTCATCCACAATTTGTGTGGTGGAGAGGTAGCATTCGCGCCCGCAACAATTCTGGACCCGCCCTGCCTTACATTGTGCACTTTCGGTCTGGTGGCGTTTCGAATTGACGCCATTTCGCGACGCTACGCCGGGGTCACGTCCGTCAAGGTGGTGTAAATTCCCGGATGGCCTGAGGTCATGGGCGGCCTCCTCAGGCGGCGTTGCAGGTCAGGTGCGGGGCGATCCAGCCCTTCACGGTGCGCGGATCGTCTGGCAGTTCTACCGCCAATCCGGCGGCGAAGGCGTGAAAGGCAGGGCAGTTGAGGGTGTTGACCCCCACCAGAACCGGCACGCCACGTTCCAGCGCCGCGACGATCACCGGATGAAAGCCGTGGCCGGTGGCCTCTTGCTTGCCAAAGCGGTTGAGGATGAGCAGATCGGCGGGTGCGGTCGCAAGTCCCTGCGCCACCACCATCGCCGCCGCCTCGATGGCGGCGCTGTCCAGACGGCAGCCGGTAGAGTGCCGTCCCAGTTTCTGCGCGATATGGAGCCGCGCGCCGGTGGCAAGGTCGATCAGGTCCATGTCGCAGGGGTGGTGGTCGGGAGCGGTGCAGGGCTCTGGCAGGACACCGGCGAGGCGGCGGCCGCCTGCCTTGAGGTCCTTGGCGACCGCGCGCAGCGTATCGTCAACAGCACCGCGAGACGTGGCCGGGATGAAAGCAAGGTGCATGGGCAGGCTCTTTCTCTAGCAATGGGGCCTGCCGCCGGGCATCCCCGGCGGCAGGCGGGCGATCAGCCGATGGGGCGCGGTTTGAGCGACATTTCCAGGAAGTTGTGCTTGTAGGCGCTTTCGCCCACCTTGCGCAGCACGCCGCGCCCCAGCTTGAACCGGTAGTTGCCTGTCACCGGATCGGGCACCGCGTGGCAGACCGAGTTGGCCATGGAGCCGGGATAGTTGAACGCCGCCTTGGCCACGCCGGGGCGGATTTCGTCCGAGACGATGGCGACGGCGACGAATTGCCCGGTGGTGGTCTTGATATGGCCGTTCGCCATCAGGCTGGCAAAGCTCAGATCGCCGTCCTTGACGCCCACCGGCTCGCCCGTCTGGACATAGACCGTGTCGTTGAACCCTTCGACCAGATCGCCGGATTCGATGCCGTGGGGTGCGGCGTCATCGGGGTGGATCACGATATGCGGCCAGGGCCAGCGCTTTGCCAGATAAGGCTTGCGCAGATCGTCGAACCCCGATTGCCAGACCTCGTTGACGCGGCCATTGGTAATCCAGACCTCGCCCTTTTCCGCGCGCGGCTTGACCGCCTCGTAGAAATCCGACCAGCTGTCGTTTTCCCACGGCGTCTTGAGGATGTTGGCCTTGCCGGTATGGGTCGAGAAGGCATAAAGCCATTTCTGGTCCTTGGTATCGCCCTCGACCTCGCCCCAGTCATTTTCGGGGTCATGCAGCCGCCCGGTGCCGATCATTTCGCCCTTTACCATGCGGATAGGGGTCTGGATGCCCGTGGTGCCCAGTTCGCGCAGCTTTTCATGGCCCTTCTTTCCCTCTTTCTGCGCCTCCTTGACCAGCACGTTATAGCTGAGCACGCCATTGCGCGAGAAACGCGCGGCCTCCTCGAACACGTCGTTGCTCTCGGTCCACTCGAACCCCTTGAGGCCCATCTTCTGCGCGAATTGACCGATGGCCCACCAATCCGGCTTGGCCTCGCCCGGTGCATCGTTGAACTTGGCGTAAAGCCGCAGGCGGCGTTCGGCGTTGCAGCGCGCGAAATCCACCTCGCCCCAGCCCGCCGCAGGCAGCACGATATCGGCATATTGGGTATTGAGCGGCTCGACGGGGTAGATGTTGCTGTCGACCAGCATCATGCCGCCCGAATCCACCCGCGCCTTGAACACCTCGATCAGGTGATCGCGGTCGACCGAACGCGGCTGGTTGGGGTTGCGCATCGTGAGATCCGCCACCCGGCTTGCCAGTTCCTGACTGGCCAGCATGGCGGGAAACCAGGTGATGCCCATGGTCCACATGAAGCGCACCTTGCCATCCATCACCCAGCGATCGACATTAAGCGGCTTCTTGCGCCGCCCCGGGTGTTTCTCGGGGCTGAGCCAGCCCTTGCCGGGGCCCGCGCCCATGCCGCCGCGCTGGTGCCCGCCACCCCGGCTGATCACCTGACCGGGGCGGTTGCCCGCGCCGCAGATCAGGCCCACGGTGGCAAGCGAGGCGGTGTTCATGTAGTTGTTGGACCAGTAATTGCCCTTTTCCAGCATGAAGGATGTCTTGGGCCGCGAGCCGTCCGCGTTCGGCTTGGCGATCATCTCGGCGCAGCGCTGGATATCCTCGGCCGGCAGGCCGGTGATGCGCGCGGCCTCTTCCAACTGGGCGGCGGGTTCATTGGCGATGAATTTCTGGAAATCCTCCCAATCCGATTGCCAGCGGCCCCATGTGGTGCGCCATTGCCAGCCGGTGTTGCGGGTGCCGCGACCGTAGCCCGATTCCAGCTCCCACTTGTTGTTCACCCAAGTGTCGATGAACGTCTGATCCTGCCAGCCATTGTCGATGATGATCTTGGCCAGTGCCAGATGCAGCACGGTATCGGTGCCCGGAATGACCGGCAGCCACAGCCCGCCGTTCCTGATGCCGTATTCCACGCCCATGGTGCGGTGCGGGGTGACGAAAATCATCTTCTTGCCGGGATTGTCGCCGCCCATCATCCATGAGGTAAAGAGCACGGTCTTGGTCTCGTAGGGGTCAACGCCCGAGAGGAACGCCACGTCGCATTTGCCCCAATCCTCGTAGGTGGCGGCAAAGGAATTGAGCCCTGCATCGTCCAGACCCGTGGCATCCGGCCCGCGCATCGGCTTGTCATGCCAGGCGTGAACGGGCGTGCCGATGGCACGATCCACCAGTTTGCGGATGGCATAGGTATTCTCGAAATACTCGTAGGAGAAGGTTTTCATGCCCCAGGCGTGCTCGCCATATTTCGACAGCACGTATTGCGAGACCTCCGCCATCACATCGGTCACCAGATCCCAGCTCACGGGCGTCAGGATGCCGCCAATGCGCACCATCGGATTTTTGAGCCGGTCGCGGGTGGGCGTGTCGGGGTTGTAGATCTTTTGCGCCAGCGTGCCGCCGCGCACCGAATAGTTGCCACCGGGATTGACCGTCTCGGCATCGGCGTCGGCGATGACCACGAAGTGGTGCGGGATACCCTCGTGCATGCCGATATTGTGCTGGCTGCGGGCGATCCAGGGCGCGCCGAAGGTGGGGAACTCCACCCCGAAAGCGTTCTGGTCGGCCTGCGTGCCGCCCTCGCGGCCCACCGGCCAGCGATAGACCTTGTAGGAACACGCCACGATGCAATAGCTGCAGGCGGTGGTCAGAATCTCTGCATCCGGCGGCGGCAGGGGGACGAATTCGCGGTTTCTGAGAGTTGTGTCAGCCATTTTTCTGGTCCTTTCTCACGCGCCGGTCGGGTTCTGGCTGTAGCCGTAGAACAGCCCCATCACCCCGGTCGCGACAATGTCGTCGCCGTCGATCTCGAGCACGATCTGCGGCAGGCTTTCGACCGCGTGGCCCGAGACGATCATGCCATGCTTGGTCAGATCGAATGTCGAGAGATGCAGCGGACAGGGCCCGAGCACCGAATGCGGGCGCTTGAAATCCGCCTCGCCCATATAGCCGCCCTGATGCGGGCAGATGGTGTTGAAGGCCACGATATTGCGCCCTTCGCCCACGCCGCCGCCGGCCTCTTCATCGAGCATCACAAGGATGTTCTCGATGTCAGCGGTGGGATAGCTGAACGTGGTGGCCACGCCCTGCTCCAGTTCCGACACCTTGCCGACGACCTGCCGGACATAGGAGGAGGAAACCAGATCCTGCGCGCTGGCCCCGCCGCCATAGGTGGCCAGAACCGTGACAGAGGCGCCGCCGAGGATCAGGAAATTGCGGCGGCTGAAGGACGTGCAGTCATGCGCCTTGGCTGGTGTCTTCGTGGCTTGGGTCATTTCAGAAACTCCGACCATGTTGCGGTTGCGGGCAGTTCGGGGGCCTCGGCCAGCATCGGCTCGTCCATCGACATCGCCTCAAGAAAGGCCACCAGATCGGCCTTTTCATCCGCGCTCAGCCCCAGCGGTTGCAGCCCGGCGGTTTGCCCCTCGCCACCACCGGCGTTGTAGAACTCAACGACATCGGCCAGCGACCACAGCGCGCCGTTGTGCATGTAAGGCTCGGTCCAGCGCAGTTCGCGCAAGCTCGGCGTGCGGAACTTGTGCTTGTCGCCGGGGCGTTTGGTGACGTGGTAAAGCCCCAGATCATCGTCGCCCTTGCGATAGACCTCTTCGGTCACGCCCTTCTGGTAAAGCTCCCATCTGAGCGTGATCTGATAGAGCGGGTCGATCCCGAATTCTTCCGCCGCCGGCACGCCGGTCCGGTAGAATTTCTGGTCCGAGGCCAGCGCGCCATTGTGGCACGAAATGCAGCCCGCCTTGCCGTTGTAGATCTCCATGCCGCGCTTGGCCGCGTCGCTCATGGCGCCGGTGTCACCGGCAAGATAGCGATCAAACGGCACCTTGGTGGCGTCGGTGACGATGGTGCGCTGAAAGGCGGCGATGGCGTCCCAGGCATTGGCCACATGCGGCCAGTCGGTGCCGAACACCTCGCGGAACGCCGCGACATATTCGGGCACGAAGCGCAGCCGCATCTCCATCATCGAGCCGTCGCCATTGCCCGCGACCGCGCCGCCTGCGGCGGCAGGGGCCTGCGCTTCCAGCGATGTGGCGCTGCCCTCCCAGAAGAGCTTGTTGTAATAGGCCGAATTCAGGATGGTCTGGCTGTTGCGCCAGTGCTGCGTGCCGGGATAGCCAAAGCTGATGGCCCCCCCGGTGCCCCATCCGAGATCCGGCAGGTGGCAAGCCGAGCAGGGCATCGACCCGTTGCCCGACAACCGCCCGTCCCAAAAGAGCTTTTCGCCAAGGGCGACCTTTTCCGGGGTCATGGGATTGTCATCTGGGATAGGCGGGGGCGGCAGACTGGCCAGCGGCGACGTGCCCTCTGCCAGAGCGGGCAGGCCCAGCAGCGCCGAGAGCGCCGCGCTGCCCAGGATGCGGGTGATGGGACGTTTCATATCTCGAACCTCCTCAGTTCTTGCCAACGTCGCGCAGATCGTAATCCGGCAGTTCAGGTGGGGTTATGGCAGGCGCGTCGCCGGTTAGGCTTTCGAGAAACGCGACGATATCCGCCGCCTCGTTAGGGCTAAGCCCGAGCGGCGCGATCCGGTCATTGCCTGCGTTGTAAAAGGCCACCACATCGGCCAAGGTCTCGAATACGCCCGAATGCATGTAGGGCGCGGTCTGGCCCAGATCCCACAGCGACGGCGTGGTGAACTTGCCGATATCGGCCTCGTCCTTGGTCACGACATAGTGGCCCACATCGGCGCGCAGGTTCATGTAATTGGGCGTGCCCATCGTGGCGTAGTGGCGCAACAGGGTGATCTGGCGCGCGGCGGTCGCATCGGCCGGGGCCGCAGCACTGTGGCCCTTATGCTCTGCGGCCTGACCGGGTGCATCCCCCACAAGCGCCAGGTGATCCGGCGCGCCTGTTGCGTGCAGCCCGCCATCCGACAGCATCGCGCCCGAATGACAGGAAATACAGCCCGCCTTGCCCTCGAATAGCGCCAGCCCGCGCTTGGCCGCATCCGAAATCGCATCCTCTTGGCCACGCAAATAGGCATCGAAGGGCGCGTTCTCGGTGCGAATGGTCTTCAGGAATTCAGCGATTGCCCCATAGATGCGCCCGCCATAGGGCTCGGCCCCATAGGCCGCCTCGAACATCGCCATATATTGCGGCACCTGTTTCAGGCGTTCCTGCGCCAGACGGCTGTCCATATTCATGGTATGCGCCTCCGTCAGCATGTCGCGCACGAGCGTGCCAAGGTCAGAGCCATCAAGCCGCCCGTCCCACATGAAGAAATTGCGGCCCGCCACGTTGAAGAGACCCGGCGCATTGCGGAAATAGAGCAGGTCTCCATAGCCATGCGACATGGCCTCTCCGGTCCCCCAACCCTTTTCGGGATCATGGCAAGAGGCGCAGGAATGCCCCGTGTCGCCAGACAGGCGATTGTCGAAAAACAGCATCTTGCCCAGATCGGCGCGCGCGGCGTTGATCTCACCCGGTTCGGGCAGAGGGGCGAGCGCCGCCGCCTCCTGCGCACCGGCCATGGGCGCAGCAAAGGTCAATGCCAAGGCGGAAATTCCGGCGGCAAGGGCCGCGCGCCGCGATGGTCGTGTTGATCGTGTCATCTGATCCTCCGGTCCAGTGTTGTGCCGGGGCACGCCGTGACCGTGTGACACGGCCAGAACGCGCGATTGGCTTTGGCCAGAGGATAGGCGTGGGCACCCGCACGTTTGTTGCGGGCACTGTGACGATTTGCGAAGAGTTGTGACGATATGTGACGGAGGCGTCCAGCCCGATCAGGCGGCGCGCCGCGCATCGAGCATGCGCCGCACATGGCGCGCCAGCTCCACCGGATCGAGCGGCTTGGCCAGCACCTCGGTCGGCCCGCCCGGTAGTGCCACCTCCGTAGGATTGAAGCCGGTGCAAAAGATCACCGGCAGGTCCGGGCGCAAGCGGCGCATGGCACGGGCCATCTCGATTCCGTTCATCTCTGGCATGACCACGTCCGAGACCAGCAGGTTGTGCCGCAAGGGTGCCTTCTCGAACCGCTCCAACGCGATGCGCGGCGAGGTATAGGCCTCGACCTGATAGCCCATGCGCATGAGGCCGCGACGCAACGTTGCCGCCACTTCGGTCTGGTCATCCACGATGAGCAGGCTTTCATATCCGCGCTCTGGCGCTTGGGGTCGGGTGTCCGGGGTCGCGTTCGCCGCAGCACCGGGAAAGAAGAGGCGAAACAGCGCGCCCTTGCCCGGAGCGGTTTCAACCGCGATACGCCCGCCCATGTCCTGCACCAGCCCCTGCACCACCGACAGGCCCAGCCCGGTGCCTTTGCCAAGCGGCTTGGTGGTGTAGAAGGCATCGAAAATGCGCGCCGCTGTTTCCTCGGACATGCCCGGCCCATCATCCTCGACCACCAGTTCAACCCAGCCCTCGGCACGTGCCGGCAGGCCCTCGGGCGCATCATCAAAGGCGCGCGCGGAAATGCGGATGTGCCCGCTTGCATCGCCAATGGCCTCGGAGGCATTGGCGCAGAGGTTCATCAATATCTGGTGCAAATGGGTCGGATCAGCCAGCACGGTGACAGGCGTGCAGTCGCGCACCCCCTCGATCCGGACTGTAGGAGGAGTGGCGGCGCGCATCAGGCGGTTGACCTCGGACACCGCCGCGCAAAGATCGGTCGCCTCGGGGGTGCCCGGCTCGCGCCGGGCAAACCCCAGAAGTTGGCGCACCAATGCCTGCGCACGCCGTGCGGCGATATCGATCTGCTCCACCTCTTCAGCCAGATCGCTGCCGGGGCTGGCATCGAGCGCCGCGAGATGGGCCGAACCCAGGATCGCCGTCAGGATATTGTTGAAATCATGCGCGATACCGCCCGCCAAAAGGCCCACCGCTTCGATCTTTTGCGCGCGCACCACCTGCTCGCGGGCCTGACGCTTTTCAGTGATATCCTCGCCAATGCCCAGATAGCTGTGGATCGTGCCATCCTCGGCCCGCAGCGGCAGAATGGTGCTATCGACCCAATAGCTGCCGCCGCCACGGTTGAGGTTGCGCAGGACGCCGCGCCAGACCTCGCCCCGGTCTAGCGTGGCGCGCAGATCGGTATAGGTCTCATCAAGGGCGTCTCCCGATTGCAGGAATTTGGGTGTGTGCCCGATGATCTCGCTGCGTGCCCAACCCGACAGCGCCTCGAAACGCCGGTTGGCGTATTGGATGTGGCCCTCTGTATCGGTGATCAGGATCGTGGCCGGGCTTTGCTCGACCGCCTGCGCCAGCCGCTGTTCAGAGCGTTGCAGCGCGCGCCGCCGCTCAAGCTCCTCTGTCAGCCGCGCATTGGTGACGCGCATGTCGCGGATCAACAGGGCAATCAGAAAGGCAATACTGAGCGTGGCCGTGACCAGCAGAACCATCGCGAGAAAGCCGTAACCGATCAGCGTCTCGCCGCGCATCACCGCCGCAATGATCCGTTCGGTGCTGCGCGCGCGGCTGTCCATCCACAACGTTTCCAGATTGCGCAGCGCCAGAATCGCCTCGGTGTCATCCACTTTGACCAACCGGTCGGTGCGCTCGGCGGGCCAATTGCCTGCCACCGCGCGTTCGGCGATGTCGAGCCGCGCGCGATATTGCTCGATGGTGGCGACGATCGTCTCGAGCGCGCGGCGTTCCGCATCGGGGAGCGGTTCGGCCAGATAGCTGGCCATCACTGCATCGAATTGCGTGAGCTGATCCATCATCCGCACGCGATAGCTGTCATCCTTGCGAATGACATAGTTCTTGAAATTGTGGATGATCCCGCCATAGCCAAGATAACCGCGCAGGGAGCTGATCCAGACGCCCTTTTTCTCGGGGTCTTCGGCGTAATCCGTCCAGCTTTCGGCGATGTCGGTAAACTGCGCGCGGGTCTGCGCACCGAGATAAAGACCGGTCACGACCGTGACCAGCACCAGAAGTGCTGCGGCCATCGCAAGATTGTAGGTGCGTTTGATCGAGGTCATATCTGGCCTTTCGGACTTCCGCTACAATCGCGCCGTTGTCAGACACTGGCAAGATAGTGTGCGGGGACCCATCTGATATGACCGAGCGAATTCTTGTCGTGGATGACGACCGTCAGATGACGGGGTTTCTCGACCGCTTTTTGAGCAAGCAAGGCTTTGACGTGCATTGCGTCGGATCGGCCACCCGCATGGGGCTGGCAATGGAACATGCCAGCTTTGATCTTGTGCTGCTCGACGTGGGTCTGCCCGATATCGACGGGTTCGAGGTCACGCGCGAATTGCGCCGGTCCTCGCGCCTGCCGATCATCCTGTTGACGGCGCGCGAGGATGTGTTCGACAAGATCATCGGGCTGGAGTTGGGTGCGGATGACTATGTCTCCAAACCGTTCGAGCCGCGCGAATTGCTTGCACGGGTGCGCTCTGTGCTGCGCCGGTCCAAGGTCATGGGCATGCCGCATGACGCTTTGCCTGAAGTGCGCGTCTTGCGGTTCATGGGTTTTGTGCTCGACCTGCCGCGGCGACAACTGTCAGACCCGGACGCGCGACAGGTGTCCTTGACCGGAATGGAGTTCAACCTGCTCCGGGTGTTGGCCGAAAACGCCGGCGATGTGGTCAGTCGTGACCGGATCATGCAGACGATCTATGGCCATGCTGTCACGGTGACCGACCGCGCCATCGACGCCCATATCGCCCGGCTGCGAAAGAAGATCACGGTGCAGAGCGGCGCAGAGTCACTGATCCGCACCGTGCATGGCGCAGGCTACAGCCTTGCCGCAGAAGTGTGTGCTGAGTAGTCGACGTGCGATGCTCAAAAGGCCGGTTTGGCGACGCGGCAGCCTGAATCACAGCGCCGCGATCACTTGAGTCGTGTGCTCACTCAATCGCGGCGGGGCCTCCGGCTCGCGCAGGGGTGTTTCGGAAAACCGAAGCGGTGATCGCACGAGCCTGATTTGGCCGTGCACCTCGTCAGGCACGCTGACGACCAGACCGCGCTCGAGGACGTCTTGCGCTGTAAAGACGTCCGCCACCGAGCGTACCGATCCCGCTGGCACCTTGGCACCCCGCAATAGGCTGATCCATTCCTCTGCTCCACGCGCGCGGAAGGTCCTTTGCAGTTCGGGGATGAGGCTTTCGCGATGCTCGACCCGGTCCCGGTTGCGCACGAAACGCACATCCGCCGCGAGGTCCTCCCGTCCCAGAACCTTGCACAACGCCTGGAACTGACCGTCATTACCGCACGCCAAGGCGAGAGACCTGTCAGCCGTATCGAAGAGCTGATAGGGCACTACTGTCGCGTGGGCGTTGCCATGGCGCTGCGGTTCGCAACCGGTTTGCAGATAGCCCGAAGCGACATTTGCCAGAAGCGCCACGGCACTGTCGAACAAGGCGAGATCAAGATGCTGGCCACGGCCAGTGCGTTCTCGCGCAAATAAGGCCGCGAGGATGGCCTGAACGGCATTCATTCCAGTTGCGAGATCGGTGATCGCCACGCCCAGCTTCATCGGGCTTCCCTCGGGGTCACCGGTGATCGCCATCAGACCGCTTTCGGCCTGGATCGTGAAGTCATAACCACCCTCGGAAGCGCGCGGGCCGGTGCGCCCATAGCCCGAGATCGAGCAGTATATCAGACGTGTATTCTGCTTGATGAGCGTGGGGTAATCAAGCCCGAACGCGTCCAGCGCACCGAGACGGAAATTTTCTACCAGAACGTCGGCCTTGCGTGCGAGCGCCTGCACCTTTGCGCGCCCGTCCTCGCTTTTCAGGTCGAGCGCCACTGATTTCTTGGATCGGTTGCAGCACATGAAATAGGTGGATTCCCCGGCCACTTCCGGGGGCATCCAGCCGCGCGTGTCGTCGCCCCTGTCGGGCGGTTCGATCTTCCAGACCTCGGCCCCGAGGTCCGCAAGAGTCTGCGTGCAGCTCGGCCCTGCCAGAACACGGCTGAGGTCGAGAACCTTGATGCCATCAAGAGGTGTCGTCATCACGCCGCCCCGATCATGTGAAGCCCCGCACCGATATGCGCGCCGCCGTCGATCTGAATGAGTTGGCCCGTCATCAGCTTGCCGGCCGGGCTTGCGAGAAAGGCCGTCAGTTCCGCCACTTCCTGGGGGCTGGTTTCGCGATGCATGGGGGTGGCCTCCAGCAGACCATCCAGCAGGCTCCGCGCCGCTTCGTCGGACAATCCGGACGTGACCACTGTGCCCGGTCCAAGGCAGTTCAGGCGGATGCCGTCTGTGGCCCATTCCAGCGCGAGGGACCGTGTCAGCCCCAGAACGCCGGCACGCGCAGCGATCGAGTGCGCCAAGCCCATTGACCCGCGCTCGACGCCTGAAAGTGACATGTTCACGACAGCGCCACCGCAGAGCTTGAGAAAGGGATAAGCTGCCTGAGTCGCAGTGAAGATCGCCGAAAGGTTGAGGTCGATCACCGCATCCCAGCCGCGACGGCTGATCTTGGTCGCCGGAGCAAAGAACTGGCCCCCAGCGTTGTTGACCAGAAGGTCGATGCCGTGTGCGTCGCCGGCTGCAACGATGGCGGCCTCCAGTGCCGCAGTGTCACGCACGTTGCAAGGCGTGTATCGAAAGGTCCCTGCCATACCGCTAACGGCCGTGGCGGTTTCCGCCAGCATCTCTTCGCGGCGACCCAGACCGGTAACATTCATGCCAAGTTCGACAAGGCGCGTGGAAATCGCCCGGCCAATGCCGGTCCCCGCACCGCTGACAACAGCGCCCTGCCCTGCAAATATCCCGTCTTTCAATACCGACACCGCTGTTTGCAGATCGCCAATCGTCATGTTTCATCCCCTTGTGCCTTGTTCGTTTGCTGCGCGGGTTTCTCCAATCCGGGCGCAACGCGTCTTCCAATGCGAGCACCGTTGAAAATGGCTGGATAGGCAGGGATCATCTGTCCATCCCCAACCTCGGTCACCCCGGCACCAAAGCGCAGCGCACGGATGCGTTCGAGGCCTTCGCCGGGTTTGCGCACCGCACCCGCCGGGACGCGAAGCCGCGCCATTGTTTCAAGCACAAGGGCGACGCTGCGCGGCCTGGTCCAGTCCTCGACATAGCGATCGTATTCCTCGGCCCGCTCCAGACGCTCGGCGGCACTTGCATGCGGGGCCTCAATCACGTTGCCCATCGAGGACCAGTAGCAATCAAGCCCGCCATAAATATAGACATGCCCGTCGGCACATTCGTAGATGCCGGACGGGGCCGAGGCTCTATCGCGATTGCCCGAGGGCTTGCCCAGAACGTCGCCTTCCGCGGCGAGTATGGCCGCCGGTCCGAGCAACATCGCCGAGGCCACTTCCATCATCGAAAGGTCGATGATCATCCCGCCATCACGCTTGGGGTCGAGCAGTGCCATGGCGGTGGACATCGCCGCATAATGCCCCGAATAGAAATCCACCGGCCAAGAGGCAGAAACACGGGGCGTCCCGTCGGAATTGCCATTCATCCACGCAAATCCGCTTTCACATTGGGCGATCGTGTCCATGCATGACCGGTCATCATCCTGTCCGAAACCCGAGATCAGCGTCACGACCAGATCGGGGAAATCGCGCCTCAGGCTTTCGGGACCGAGACCGAGCTTGCGCAGCGCGCGCGGCGACACGTTGCAGACCAGCGCGTGAGCATCGGACAAAAGCGCGGAGAAGGCGGCGCGCCCGGCGGTGCTGCGCATGTCGATCACCCGGCTTTGCTTGCCGGTGTTGAAGCATCGGTAGTAGGCCGATCCGTGCGCGCCGCCAGGCAAGGCGCGGGAGCCATCCCCTTGGGGGGGCTCCACTTTCACAACCTCAGCCCCGAAGTCTGCGAGCATCTGCGCTGCCGTCGGTCCGGCAATGAACTGCGCGAATTCAACGACGCGTTTTCCCGCAAGGGGTCGAGGTGGGCTGCCAATCATTCCCGTAACAGCCTTTTTGCCTTGTGCACGGTACGCGGCAGCGTGCCGGGGGCCAATACCTCGATGTCAAAGCGCACGTTGAGCTTGGTTCGCAGGGCCGCGCCGAGGTCTTCGGCCAGCCCGTCATCGCCGATATCGGCCCGCTCGACCCGAAGCAGCACGCGTTTGAGAAACCCGGTTTCGGGGTCTTTCATGTCATCCGTGATCACAAGCGCGTATTCGTTGGTCGTGCCGCGATGCGCGCGCACGACATCCTCTACCGCGGAGGGGAAAAGGTTCACACCCCGTACGATGAGCATATCATCCGCACGGCCCAGCACGCCGCCGACAAGGCGGGCATGGGTGCGGCCATCAGGGGCCACCGTGCTGTCCCGCACCACGACATCGCCAGTCCACCAGCGCACCAGCGGGGAGGCTTGCTTGTCGAGATGGGTCAACACCAGCACCCCCGGTTGTCCATCAGGGACCGGCTCGTCCGTTTCTGCGTCCAGTATTTCGACGTGGATGAAATCTTCAGCCAGCGTCGGCCCCAGTTGCAGCGCGGTATCCCAGCCGATTGGTTGACATTCGAGCGCCCCGTAGCAGTCGAACATCTTCGCGCCCCACTGCGCTTCGATCCTTTTACGAGTGCCGGGGATGGACGCCCCAGGCTCGCCACCCACGCAAACCATATCGACACTGCTTTCGCGTAAATCGATGCTCCGCGCATAGGCAGCCTCTGCGATATGCGCCATGAAGGACGGCGTGCCAATCACGCAACGCGGTCGGTATTCGAGGATGGTGTCAATCTGTCGTTCGGTATCAACGGACCCGCCCGGAATGACGAGCGCGCCCAGATGTTCCGCCGCCCGCGTCGCACCGAGCCCCCCAACAAACCACGAATAACCAAACATGCAATGGAACACGTCCGAGGCCCGCAGCCCTTGCGCATAGAGAAACCGCGCATAAAGATCGGCCCAGCGATCAAGATCGTCATGGCTCCACAGAACGGGCGCGGGTCTGGAGGTGGTGCCGGAAGAGAAATGAACCCGAGCGGCCTCGGTAGCGGTCACGGCGCGAAACGTGCCGAAGGGCGGGTCTTCGGCCAGTCCGCGCACGTAATCCTGCTTTCTCGTGAGCGGGAGCTGGCGGATGTCATCGAGGCTCTTGATATCCGCCGGTTCGAAGTCGAGCGTGTCAAACAGCTTTTGATAATGGGCGCTGGTGCCTGCCACATACGCGAGTTGCTTTTGCAGCGCATCGGTCTGAAACGCTTCGATCCGGTCGCGAGACCATATCTCGACCTCGTCCCAGATTGTCTCGGAAAAGGGTGTTCTGGCCGCAGTCCTCATGAAGCTCCTCCATTGGGGTCACGCAACCCGCGCATGGCGTACTCGACAAGCGCAGAGCAGATCGAATTGATGTCTTCGTCCGACTGGATACGCCGGGGCCGATACCAGACCGTGACCCAGTTCATCGTGCCGAAGAACGGTTTCGTCAGCAGGCGCGGCGAGTCGTTCACGAAGACGCCCGTCCGGGCTCCGGCGTCGATCACCTCGGCGAACATCTGTTCATAGTCGTCGCGCAGCGCGTTTATTTCGGCAAGCGTCTTGGAGTGGCGAAACCCCTCGGCTTCAAAGAGGTATTTCTCAAGTCCCTGCACGGCGACCTTCTGGATAGGCATCTCCCGCAACATAAGCGAGAGATGAGCCCAGGCCATGCGCCGTAGCCTGTCTTCCGGCGGACCGCTTTCGCGTGCAATGGGTTCGACCGCGCGGAACAGGTTGGTCATCGCGGTGCGCTGGATGTCGAAGAATATCTGCGCCTTGCTGCGATAATAGTGATAGATACGGCCCTTCGTCGCGCCCATCTTCTCGGCGATGGCGTCGATACTGGTGGCGGTATAACCGTAATCCATGAAAAGATCGGCCGCTGCGCGCACAATCTCGGCTTTCGCATCCTTCGCGGCGTCTGGATGTGCTTGATCTGTGGCCGCATTGTCCATGGTTGTGTCGCTCATTTCATGCCCCGGTTCGCCGGGTCCGCCGCAGCAGCCTCGACACTGTTTTTAACCGAACGGGCAAGGACCAGTCTCTGTATTTCCGATGTCCCTTCATAGATTTCCAGGATGCGCTGATCACGGTAGAGACGTTCGGCCAGGTTAGGCTTGCAATATCCATACCCGCCCCAGATCTGCATGGCCGTATCGGCGGCTTTGTGCGACACCTCCGAGGTGTAGAGCTTGGCCATCGCGCCGAGCACCTGGACGTCTTCGCCAGCATCATAGGCGCGCGCGGCCTCGTAGAGCATCATCCGCGCGGCGGAAAGTTCAGTCGCCACGTCGGCCAGTTTGTAACCGATGCCTTGGTTGTCAATGATTGCCTTGCCGAAGGCCTGCCGCTCTACCGCCCGTTCGGCGGCGGTGCGATAGGCGGCCAACGCCAGTCCGGTGGATTGCGCCGACACCATTATCCGTCCGACATTCAGCGTCTTCAACGCGAGGCGAAGCGCCTTGCCCTCCTCACCCACCATTGCTTCCTTAGGAACCCAGGTATCAAGCTTGAGGTTCGAGGTCTGCGTGCCGCGAATGCCCATCTTGTCGCATACCTCGTCGATGATGACGCCGTCGTCCTCCTTATCGACCATGAAGGCAGAGATGCCTCGCCCGCCCGCCTCCGGGTCGGTCTTGGCAAAGACCACGTAATAGCGTGACACCCCGCCATTGCCGATCCAGTACTTCTCACCCCGGATGCGCCACCCATCCCCTTCGCGCACCGCGTTTGCGGTAATGGCGGCGGCATCGGAGCCGGTCGCGCGTTCTGACAGGGCGAAACTGGTTCCGGTCCCGTTGGCCATTTCGCCCAGATACTTGTCCTTCTGTTCCTTCGTTCCCCCCAACAGCACAGGGAACGCACCCAATTGGCAGGCACAAAGGATAGCGGCGGTCGTGGCGCAGCCGGTGGCCACCTCTTCCACGACGGCGATGGTCGAAGACAATGCCGCGCCCTGCCCCCCATGCTCCTTGGGGATGAAAACGCCCGCGAGGCCGGACTTCACCAGCACATCGATACTCTCCCACGGGTAGCGCTGCTCACGGTCGAGCTCCTCCGCGAGCGGCGCGAATTTCTCTTTCGTCAAGACCGCAGCGGTATCGAACCATGCCTGCGCGTTGGCATCGAGTTTCGGGGACCAGATGATGGACATAACTGCCTCCTAGTTTTCTTGCTGCTGTTTCAGCGATTGATTTTTTGGACGGCGTAGAGCCGCAATGGCGTCCGGCACCAACCCGTATAGGCCACGTGGCAGAAATGAGAGTGCGACGATCAGAAGCGTCCCCAATATGATACGGTCGATATAGGCACCGTAGGACAGGAACCGTTCCTGCAGGATGATGAGAGCAACTCCCGCCAAAGGTGCCAGCAGGATGCGGCGCCCCACCAGAACAACGGCGGTCAGCATCAGGATCAGGAAATAGGGACTGAGCACATCAGCGCTGATATAGGCGCGCTGATAGGCATAAAGCCAACCTGCCGCCGCACTGATCGGAGCCGAGACCAGAAACACCTTCATCCGCACCAGTTCGGGGCTGATACCCGACATCCTCGCCAGCGCCGGGTTGAGATGCACCGTCATTGCCGCATGGCCGAGGCGCGATCTACGGAAAGCTGAGACAAGGTAGAGGGTGACGACCAAAAGGCCCCATGCGATTGGCCAGAGATGCTTGTCGGTCAGGGCACGGTAACCGAGAAGCTCGAAAGCCGGGATGCCGGTCACCCCGTCGGAGCCTCCAAGAAACGCCCAGTTGGCCGCAACGGTCATGGCCACCACCGAAACAGCATAGGTAACGAGGGAAAAGACAAATTCGCGCAGGCGCAAGGTCACGAAGGCGATGACCGCCGCAAGTGCCACAACAATGAGAATTGACAGGACGAGAGTCGTCAGCGGGTCAAGCCCTGCCCGCGACGACGCGATTGCCGTGACATAGGCACCGGTCGCGAAAAACACCGGGTGCGCCAGACTGACCTCGCCCAGATCGGAGACGATGACATCCAGCCCGTAGGACATGACCGCGAAGATAGCGATGATGACGCAGGCCGAGAAAATCACGTTGGCTCCGCCGCTGAGCCAGGGCAGGGCAAGAAAGGCGAGGCCGAACAGGGGCAATGCGATCTTGCGGAACTGTGCGCTGTGCATCTCAATGCCCTCCCATCTTTTGCGTCATGCCGCCCGGCCGCAGGACCAGCACCGCGATCAGCACCACGAACATCGCCGCCGTGGCATAGGCCGAGGACACGTAGGCACCGAAGAATGCAGTGAAGAGACCCAAGCCCAGCCCCGCCAGATAACTGCCCGTAACCGAGCCGATCCCGCCCAGCACCACCACGACGAAGGTGATGATCACCTCCTCGAACCCCATCGAGGTGAGGATCGGCGTGCGCGGGGCCACCATTGCCGCCGCCAGCGCCACCGCAGCCCCCTCGAAGGCGAAGACCCCCAGATAGACACGCTTGATGGAGATGCCGGCGAGCTGCGCGAGCTTGGGGTCTTCGGCCACCATGCGCACCTTGCGGCCTACCGGGCTTTGCTCAACCACGTATTTCAGAGAAATGAACACGACGATCGTCACGATCACGATGGCCAAGTCCTGCCACGTCAGCCAGATATCGCCCCAGTAGATGTCTTTTTGCGAAAGCGGCGTGTCGAGGATCTGTCCAGTCGACCCGAAGGTGAGCGCGGCAGCGCCTTCGATCACGTAGCCGAAACCGAGCGTCACAATCATGACCGAAACAAGATCCTGCCGGATGGTGAGGCTCAGCATTGTGCGCTGCATCATGTAGCCCACGCCCACGCCCACGATCATCGCCAGCGGAATGGCCGCCAGATAGGGCAGATTGAGCCCGGTCATGGCGAACCACGTGACGAAGGCCCCCAGCATGTACATCTGACCATGGCCGAAATTGACCAGCCGCGCCACGCCAAGAAGCACCGTCCACCCGATGGCGATGAGGGCATAGGCATGGCCGAGTACCAGCCCGTTTATAACCTGTTCGGTGAAGTTCATCTGGTCTGCACCCCCAAATACGATTCCGCAATGCGCGGGTCGTCGCGCATCTCGGCGGCCGAGCCCTCGGCCAGGATGCGACCACGCTCGATCAACGTCATTCTGTCCACCACTTCGATGGCCGCCTTCACGTTCTGCTCGATAAGCAACACGGCGAGGCCATTATCTGCCAGTTGCCGGATCGTCGTCAGCACGGTCGAGACAAGCTTCGGCGCAAGACCGATCGAGGGTTCATCGAGCAGCAGTACCCGCGGTGCGAGCCGGAGCGCTCGGGCGATACCCAGCATCTGACGCTCACCGCCCGAAAGCTGTGCGCCTAGGTGCGCGCGCCGCTCCGCGAGATTGGGGAAAAGGTCGTATATATCGTCAAGCGAGTAGATGTGTCGCCCGCCCGCGTCCGCCTCACTGGCATGATGCGCAAGGTTTTCGGCCACGCTCATGGAGTGAAAGATGAGCTGGCTTTCGGGGATCAGCAGCAAGCCCTTCTTGACGCGCTGCGTGGTGTCGAGACGGCTCAGATCCTCGCCATCGAGCACCACCCGGCCAGATACGCGCGGCGCGCCGCGCGACCAGTTGAGAATGGCACCCACCAGTGTGGACTTGCCCGCGCCGTTGGCCCCGACAACGCCCAGAAGCTGTTGCTCGTAGAGCGCGAGATGATCGATGTCCAGCGCGCGGTTGCCATTGTAATCGGCGGTCAGGCCCTCGATTTCGAGAATGGGTGAGCTTGCAGTATCCATCATTCCGCGCGCCCCAGGTAAGCCTCGAGAACCGCAGGTGACTTGCGGATTTCAGCGGGCGTGCCGCTGGCGATCATGCGTCCCTGATCGAGCACGACGATATGATCGGTAACGCTCATTATCAGGTCCATGTGATGTTCGATGACGACGAGCGCGACGCCCTTGTCCCTGAGCGTGATCATGAGGTCGACAAGGTTTTTCATGTCTTCCCCACCCAGCCCCGCGGCGGGCTCATCCAGAAGCAGGATGTCTGCACCAGTGGCGTTCGCGAGCGCGATCGAAAGCGAGCGTTGCGTGCCATAAGGAATCTGCGTGGGAAAGCTGGCGTGGAATTCTTCCGGGATTCCCATCAATACCAGCGCCTCATGCGCCGCCTCACGAGCGGCTGTCGCGCGCCGCGCCGACGCGATGGGACGAAAGATCGTCTGCCCCAGGGATGAGCCGAATGCGTGCTGCATCACCGCAATCATGTTGTCGAGAACGGAGATATTGGAAAAGAACGCATTCTGCTGGAACGCCCGGCGCAGACCTAGCGCGGCGAGGTCATGGGCGGGCACTTCGGTCACGTCACGGTCACCGATCAGCACCCGGCCCTGTCGGGTCACCATATTCGTGGTGGCGTTGTAGCAGGTGCTCTTGCCGGCACCGTTCGGGCCGATGATGCCCAGGATTTCGCCGGGCCTCGCGGTGAACGAGACCCCGTCGAGGGCGACGAGCGCACCGAAGTTCACCCGAAGCCCCTCGACGGTGAGCGACCGCCCCATATTTGCCCGTTCCGTCATTTGGCGATCGCCCCGCTGTTCAGCCGTCGGTGCGGACGACGATCTCGCCGTCGACCACGTCGAAGAGGTAGTGGTTCGAGTTGAGTTGCCCGTTCTCGCCGAAGGTGATGTCACCGAGGATCGTGCCCGCGAAACTGCCGCCGCGAATGCGCGTAGCGACGTCTTTCTTGTCGAAGCTGCCGGTCTCCTCGACCGCCATTGCCCAGACCTGGAGAGCCGCCGCGCCGAGCGCCATGAACTTGTCGGGAGTGTAGTCATGCATCTCTTCCGTTTTGGCAACAAAAGCCTGATTTGCCGCGTTGGAGGAGAAGGGCTCCACCGCCGGAAAGTAGATGTCTGCCCCGATCAGCCCGTTCGCGGCATCACCGGCCACCCCGATGACACTGGGTGCCACGGTTCCCACGGCCGCCATCAACTGCCCCGGAACGCGCGACCTCGAATGCTGCCGGATCAACGCCGGCATGCCGAGACCTTCATTCGCATTGATCGCGATGGTCACGTCAGGCTCTGCCGCTTTCACGTTGGACAGCGACACCCGGAAATCGGCTTGATCGAAGGGGAAATTTTCTTCCGCGACCACTTCATATTCATGACCCATGGCCTCAAGCGCCGCCTGAATTGAGGCTTGCGCACCGTTACCGTAGGCATCGTTTTGCGTCATGAAGGCGACGCGGGTGAAACCGTTGTCGGCGATGTATCTTGCGACCACCTCACCATCCTGCGCGTTGGAACTGTTGAAGCGCACGGCGAGCGGATTTCCCTCCCCGGACAGAATCGGATCCGCCTTTGAGATAGCGGTCAGGTCAAGAATGTCGGCGCGGTTGATCACTGGCTGCATGGCCAGGGTTACAGGGCTGTTCCAACCCTCGATGATCACTTCCACGCCTTCGGCGATCAACTCGTTAGCACGTGAGACGCCCACGGCAGGGGTCGACTCGTCATCGCGCATCAGAAGTTCGATCTGACGCCCGCGGACGCCGCCTTTCTCGTTGATCAGCGCCGCCATCGATTCGATGGCCCAGCTTACGTGATTGCCCTGCGGGCCCGCGCCGCCACTGAAGGGGAAAATCACCCCTACCTTGACAGGTCCGTCCTGCGCGAACGCAGTGCCTGCCACCAGGCCGAAACCCAGTGCGACGCCTGCAATTGTCTTGATGAGTTTGTGCATGTCTAGTCCTCCCTAACACCGAAAGCATACTATTTGGTATGTTGTGGCGTCAACCCGTTCAAAATCACACCCGAACAGAAGGGGCGAGGCGCACCCATCCCGTCAGGACGGCCCGACGCATTACACATCGAAGCATTCACTACCTATTTGATCGCCAAAATACCCTTGTTTACAAGGCTATTATGTAAAATCTGCGGCCTTGATTCTGGTAGAATCTCAAAGTTGCCTCCGCGTTCTTCTCGCATGCCTGAGCGACCACAGCATCATCTGACCTCAGTGCATCATCACGATCTGGACAAAAATCTCTCGATTTCACTTGCCAGCATACCACTGGGTATGTCAGCTTCTCGGCGAGAAGGGAGCATGACTGATGGCGATCGAAAGTGTCATTCATACGAGCCGCGAAGCCGGAGTTACGACCATAACCATCACCCGGCCCGAGGTCCGCAACGCTCTCAACGTGGCGGTGCTCGCCGGCATGGCCGATGCCGTGGAGGCCGCCGGTTCGGACGGTGAAACGCGGGTCATCGTTCTGACCGGCGGTGCCGAGACCTTCTCGGTCGGGGCTGATATCGACATGCTGTCAGGACAAACAGCCGCCAGTTACGTGCACTCGCCCAATCGCTTCGGGTTCGAGCGAATTCGTGAGACACGACTGCCCGTGATTGCCGCGGTGTCCGGCTTTTGTCTCGGTGGGGGGTGCGAGATCGCGCTGGCCGCCGACATCGTGATCGCGTCCGATACAGCCATTTTCGGCCAGCCGGAGATCAATCTGGGTATCATCCCCGGCGCAGGCGGCACCCAACTCTGGGCGGAACGTGCCGGGCGCGGAGCGCAGGCCGAGGCGGCTATGGGCGGGCGCTTCATCAAGGCCTACACCGCCCGTCGCATCGGGCTGGTTGACCGGATCGTACCAAAAGAAGCTCTTTTGTCCTACGTGGCCGCCGAAGCGGTGCAATTGTCATGCCAGGCACCCTTGGCCGTGCGCGCCGTAAAGTCGGCGATGCGCGCCCGTTGGTGCATGTCAGCGGGCGCGGCCCTCGATCACGAGGTGACACTGATGGCCAACCTGCTCGCCTCCTCTGACGCGCGGGAAGGTATCGACGCATTCCTCGGCAAGCGCAAAGCCACCTTCACGGGAACCTGAACCATGACAGTTCTCATGATTTCCAACGACATGAACGATGCCGACCTCGCCAAGGCGATGGACAAGGCTTTGAGAGCAGGAGATGCGCTCATCATGGATGGTGCGGTGGGGCGCGCGCTTCAGACCGGAGCGCAGGCCTGGATAGGGACCCTTGCGCGTGCCCGTTCGCCGGTCACCGTCACGCTTTCCGGTGAGGTCGGGCCACGCGGCCTGGCGCTTGCCCTGCTGGCCGACGCGGTAACACTTTCGAACGCGTCGGCTCAGGAAGCTGCCCACCGCGTCCCGCTGCTCGCGGTTTTGGCGGCAACGCGGCTCGGACAGGTCGCCGCGCGCGCTTTTCTAGCCGAACCCGCTCCGCTCCGGGCGCTGAAACGGGCGGGCGTCCTGCACGGCGCAAAGGCCGACGTGGTGGCAGCGCACAAGACGGCTCTTGTGGCCGCCGCCGAGCTTCCGTTCGAAGAAGCCGTGAGTTTCGCGGCCCTGATCCATCTCAACCAGGAACAAAACTGAATGACCACCACGGACCCGAGATTCGATGGCCCTGGGCCAGAGGCCCGATGGACCGAGATGCTGAAGCGCGGCGTTTTTGCCGTCCAGCACTGCATCCCGTGTGATACCGCTCAGTTCCCGCCCGTAACGACCTGCCGGACTTGCGGTGCGCCGGACCCTGTCCTGATCCCGGCTAAGGGTATCGGGACGGTGTATGCCACGACCACGGTACGGACCCGCGAGGCGGCCTATGACGTGTCGATCATCGAACTGGCCGAAGGGCCGCGCATGATGAGCCGGGTTGAGGGTGTCGAAGCAGAGAATGTCCGTATCGGTCAACCCGTCAGGGCACGGATCAACACGGATGGTGAGATGCCACTTGTGGTGTTCGATGTTGCGGGGGATCTGGCATGAGCGATCTGCGCGGAGCCATTTCCGTGGCCGGAATAGGCAATACCCAACGGTGGAACGCCCCCGGCCGGACCGCCTTCGATCAGTTGCAGGAGGCCGCCTTCCTCGCGCTTGAAGATGCGGGCCTTGGCATGGGCGATGTGGATGCCCTTTATTGCGCCCATTCGACCAGCGGGCTTCCCGTGCTCAACGTGGCGGAACGGCTCGGCATTGCCGCGCAGTTGCGTCATGCCGACGGCACGATGGTGGGCGGGGCGTCCTTTCTGTTCCATCTGCGTTCGGCCATGTCGGCGCTGGCCACCGGACAATGTGACGTGGCGCTCGTGTGCTACGGTTCCAACCAGCGCAGTGCCGGCGGCAAGCTCACGCCCATGCCGGACCCGCAACCTTTCGAGGCCCCCTACAAGGCGCTTTACCCGATTTCAAGCTATGCACTGGCCGCCGCACGGCACATGTACGAGTACGGCACCACTCGCGAACAGCTTGCCAACGTGGCCGTTGCGGCCCGGAAATGGGCGCAGAAAAATCCAGCCGCCCATGAACAGGCTGACCTTTCCGTGCAGGACGTCCTATCGGCACGCATGATCAGTGATCCGCTGACCAAGGCCGATTGCTGTCTCGTGACCGATGGCGGTGCCGCCGTCGTGCTGACCCGGACCGAGCGGGCGCGTGATCTGCAACAACCGCTTGTACCGGTGCTGGGTTGCAGCGTGGCCGTGAGTCACCGACAGATCGCCGCGATGCCCTCGCTTACGGAAACGGCGGCAAAGCGGTCCGGTGCGGCGGCAATGGCAGAGGCCGGCGTGAACATCGGCGATATTGACCATGTGATGCTTTACGATGCGTTTACCATCTGCACCTTGATGTTCCTCGAAGACCTGGGCTTCTGCCCCAAGGGCGAAGGCGGCGCTTTCGTGGCCTCTGGAGCGATCGCGCCGGGTGGGCATCTGGCAGTCAATACGAACGGCGGCGGGCTAAGCTGCAATCACCCCGGCATGTACGGGCTTTTCACGCTGATCGAATCCGTAATCCAGCTACGTGGAGCAGCCGGCGAGCGCCAGATCGAGGGGGCGGAAATCTCCCTCGCCCATGCGAATGGCGGGGTCCTGTCAAGCCAGGCCACCGCGATCCTCGGAACGGGAACCACGCTATGACCGGGCTGTAAACAGAAGGAGACAGTATTGTCAGGTATTCTTGAAGGAAAGACAGCTATCGTCACCGGTGCCGGCCAAGGCATCGGCAAAGCCATCGCAGAGGGCCTCGCCAAGGAAGGTGCCAACGTGGTGGTCAACGATATCGGCGTCACGCTCACGGGCGAGTCCGAGAACGTCCACGCAGCGGATGAGGTGGCAGCAGGCATCTGTGATGTCGGGGGACAGGCCGTGGCATCCACTGAGTCGGTCACCGAATGGGACGGCGTTCAAAAGATGGTTCAAGCAGCCATGGACAGTTTCGGTGGCCTCGATCTCGTGGTGAACAATGCCGGTATCCTGCGGGACGCTATTTTTCACAAGATGGACGCCGACCAGTTTCGTGCGGTCATCGACGTGCACCTGATGGGCAGCTTCAATCTCAGCCGCGCCGCCGCAGCCGTGTTCCGCAACCGGGAGACTGGCTCACTGGTGCACATGACCTCGACCGCCGGTTTGATCGGAAATTTCGGGCAGGCCAATTACATGGCTGCCAAGATGGGCATCGTCGGGCTGTCCCGGGCAATCGCCATGGACATGAAGCGCTATGGCGTGCGCTCCAACTGCATCGCACCTTTCGCATGGTCACGCATGGTCAGTTCGATCCCTACCGAAACGGATGCCGACAGGGACCGGGTCGCTAAGCTCAAGCGCATGACACCCGAGAAGATCGCGCCGCTGGTGGCCTTTCTCGGCTCGGATGCATCGACGCATATTTCGGGGCAGATATTCTCGGTGCGCAATAACGAAATCTATCTCTTTTCACAACCGCGTCCGGTGCGCAGCCTTCACAGGAGCGAAGGATGGACTGCCGAGAGCATCGCCGAGATGGCCTCGGCTTTCGGCCCGCACCTCACTCCACTCGAGCGCTCAGCCGATGTCATATCGTGGGATCCTATCTGATGCCCCTGAACCCGGATTACCTGCTGACGCTTGACCGCGAGGAGATCGTGCAGGCCTGGACGTGGAAGGACGCGGCAATTTACGCGTTGGGACTGGGCTACGGCGATGACCCTCTCGACAGGCGACAACTCCGGTTTCTCGACAAAACGCAGCAGATGCAGGCCATGCCCGCCATGGTCAACGTGCTGGGATATGACGGTACCTGGCTGCGCGACGAAGAAAACACCGGCGTGAATTACCTCAAAGTTGTGCATGGCGAGCAGGCGATGCGGCTGCACAACCCCTTACCCGTCGAAGGACGTATTCGGGCCAGGACCCGCATCACCGAACTGGTGGACAAAGGCCCCGGCAAAGGGGCACTGATCGTCACGGAACGCCAGATCCATCATGCCGAAACAGGCACGCCGATCGCGACCATCAATCACAACATTTTTTGTCGGGGCGCGGGCGGCTTCGGCGGCAGCCCGACGCAGAGCAAGACATTGTCCGGCCCGCCCGAGCGCGCGCCCGACGGCTCTCTGGATATCCCGACGCCGCCGCAACTGGCTCTTATCTATCGCCTGTCAGGTGATTTAAATCCGCTCCATGCCGATCCCGACGTGGCGCAAAAGGCCGGATTCGAGCGTCCCATCCTGCACGGACTTTCCACGTTCGGCATCGCCTGCCGGGGACTGATGGCAACACATTGCGGCGCGGACGGGACGCGCGTGAAATACATGGCGGGGCGCTTCTCGGCCCCGATCTTTCCCGGCGAGACCCTGAGCATCGACTATTGGACAGAACGCCCGGGGCGCATCGCCTTCGAGCTTCGCGTCCGGGATCGGGAAGCGATCATTCTGGAAAACGGTCAATTCGACTATAGCACGGAGACGTGAGCGCCATGAATTTTGACCTGACAGACGACCAAAAGGCTTTGCAGGAGGCGGCGCGCAAATTCGCCCGGGCCGAATTGCCTGACCTCGCGAGGGAGGTCGAGGAAACCGCCGAGCCTGTGACCCATGACTGGCTGAAACGCTTTGCGGAGATGGGTTTTCTCGGCGTGAATACCCGCGAAGACCATGGCGGTCTCGGCCTGCCGCATCTCGATGCGTTCCTGGTGATGGAAGAGTTTGCCAAGATCTCGGTCGGCGTTGCCTTCCCCGTTTTTGAGTGCTGCGCCGGGCCGGTCCGCATTGTCGAGGCATTGGGCCATCCTGACCTTGCCAGCAGGGTCGTCCCCAAGGCGGTGGCCGGAGAAATGCTCGTGGCCATCTGCATGTCCGAACCCGATGCCGGAACCGCCCTCACCGATCTGCGCACGACGGCCCGCATCGTCGGCGATGAGATCGTGATCAACGGCACCAAGCGCTGGTGCTCGGGCGCGGGGCATTCCGGCGGTTACGTCGTATTCTGCAGATTCGACGGGACGAAAGGGGCAAAAGGCATTGGTGCAGTCTTTGTCGACCGCGACACCGAGGGCCTGAGCTTTGGCCCGCAAGAGCGGCTGATGGGGTTTCGCGGTGTGCCTTCGGCGGACATGAATTTTGACAATGTGCGGGTGCCGCGCGAACACCTGATTGTCGAAGCCGGAGGGTTCGGCAAGCTCATGGGCCTTTTCAACCTCGAACGGCTGGGCAATGCGACCATGGCGCTCGGCACCGCCTCGGGTGCACTGGAGGCAGTGATGCACTACGTGCAGGAACGCCGACAGTTCGGCAAGCCAATCGTCGATTTTCAGGCTGTTCAACTGCGCCTTGCGGAAATGGCTGTAAAGGTGGAAGCTGCGCGCCTGATGATCCATCGCGCAGCCGCGCGGGCCGGGTCCGGTCTGCCCGAAAGCCAGGATGCCGCAATGGCAAAGTGCATGTCCAATGAAATGACCCGCGAGGTGACCACCACCGCGATGCAGTTGATGGGCGGTTACGGCTACGCGAGGGAATACGGCATGGAACGCAGGGTGCGCGACAGTTTCGGCTGGGGCATTGCGGGCGGGTCGATCGACATCCAGAAGGTCAATATCGCGGCTGGGCTGATCGGTCGTCGCTTCAACCAAAGGGGGTGAGATGGCACAACCGCATGTTCTGATTGCGGGGGCGTCTGGCGTTATAGGTCGGGCCGCCGTCACGCGCTTCGCCAATGCTGGCTGGAAAGTCAGCGCGCTTTCGCGGCGCGACCCGGCACTTGAATGTCCCTATGAACATCTGCCGATCGACCTGACCGACGCGACCGCCTGCGCGGTGGCCTTGGCCGGGCTCTCTCCGGTGACGCATCTGGTCTACGCGGCTGTTTATGAGGAGCCCGATCTTGTCAGCGGCTGGCGCTCGGACACGCAGATGAAAATCAACCGCGCCATGATGGAGAATGTGGTCGCGCCGCTGGCCGCTACAGGCCATCTGACCCATGTCTCGGCGTTTCAGGGCACCAAGGCCTACGGTGTGCATATTCGCCCTTTCCCCGTTCCCGCGCGGGAGAGCTGGCCACGTCACGACCACGCGAATTTCTACTGGTTGCAAGAAGACCTTTTGCGCGACGCGGCTCGCAAGGCCGGGTTCGACTTTACCATCTGGCGGCCCCAGGTGGTGTTCGGCGACGCCATCGGTGCCGTTATGAACGTGCTCCCTGTGATCGGGGCCTTCGCCGCACTCGAAGCCGCCGAAGGCCGCCAGTTTTCATGGCCCGGCGGACCGGATTACGTGTTGGAGGCCGTGGACGCCCGCCTGATCGCCGATGCATTGCTGTGGGCGACAAGCGCCGCCACCGCGCGTAACGAGACCTTCAACATCACAAATGGCGATGTCTATACTTGGCGCAATGTCTGGCCTGTCATCGCCGAGGCACTCGGTGCCGCGCCGGGCCCTGAGGTGCCGCAGCGGCTTGTCGATACCATGCCGCCCCGCGCCAAGGCGTGGCAAAGCCTTGCCCAGGCGGAAGGGCTTGCCTGCCAGGATCTGGGGGCCCTCATGGGGCGCTCGCACCATTATGCCGATTTCACGTTTGCCACCGGTGCCAAACGCCCGCCCGCGCCAGTGATCGTATCGACCATCAAGCTGCGCCAGGCGGGATTCGGCGGCTGCGTGGACACAGAGGACATGTTCCGAAGCCTCATCACCCAATTGCAGGAGCGCAAGGTGTTGCCGCCGTCTGAACGCGTCAAGTCACTGAACAAGGAGAAAAGGCCATGACGGAAAAACGCTGGCAGCATCGACCCGAGGGGTCGAACTGGGGGGATTTCGGGCCAGATGATCAGATCGGTCGCATGAACCTTCTCACCCCCGAAGCGCGGCTGCGTGGCGCACGGGAAATTCGCGAGGGCCGTTCGTTCTGCCTGTCCTTGCCGCTCGACTATCCCGGCGGCAACGTGCTCTTCGCGTTGCGCAAGGAGCCGGTCTTTCATCACGAGAGACGCGGCGACGGGCACAATTTCAACTTCGACATGTCCAACCTGTCATCATGTTTTTGCGATGTGGTCTCGGATGATGCGGTCACGCTTTACACGCAGTATTCAACCCAATGGGATGCGCTTTCGCATGTCGGTATGCGCTTTGACGCTGACGGTGATGGCGAGGCCGAGAAGGTCTACTACAACGGTTATCGCGGCGGCAGCGACATTGTCGGGCCGGATGACGGGGATAACCACGGCGCGGCGGCCCTTGGCATCGAGAATCTCGCAACCTGCGGGGTTCAGGGCCGCGGGGTCATGGTCGATCTGGAACGTTGCTACGGGCGCGCGCGCAAACTGGTCGATTATGATGCGCTCATGCAAGCGATGGACGGTATGGATGTCGAGGTGACGTCAGGCGACTTCCTTTGCCTCAATACCGGATTTGCAGACCTGATCCTGTCGATGAAGAAGAAACCGGATGGCGACGTTCTTGCCAATTCCTGCGCGGTGCTGGACGGGCGGGATGACCGGCTGCTGAACTGGATCACCGACAGCGAGATCGTCGCGATCTGCGCGGACAACTTTGCCGTGGAAGCTTATCCGTCGCGCACGCCGGACGGCGAGAAATTCTCCGCCTTGCCCCTGCACAATCATTGTCTCTTCAAGCTCGGTATCCACTTGGGCGAATTGTGGCATTTCGGGGGTCTTGCCAAGTGGTTGCGGGAAAACGGGCGCTCGGCTTTCTTTCTCACCGCGCCACCGCTGCGTTTGCCGGGTGCCGTTGGATCGCCCGTGACCCCGATCGCGATAGTTTAGCGGGTGTGAACGGGCAAAATCTGAGGATGCTCGCCTATGCTGGCGGGGGGTCTCACGGTAAGTCGCGCAGTCAGCAAATTGTGATGCCGATGTTACATCAAGCGGCACTCGCTGCGGATGTCCACGCTTCAAATGCTTCGAGCCGATCGGGGAGATTATCCCGGGACGTGGTATCGGAACTGGCGTTCACCTGCCTCTGGGTTGCCCCAAGTCTTGCCCACTTCGTTAACAACCGACGAACAATTTAGAGATGCCGTCAGAACAGTTATCCTCACCCGACCCGCCCGCCGCCGTCGGTGATACACGCGGCGATAACCTCGGAAAATTCCTGGGCAAGCCGCGAGGCGGGTCGATCGAGCGGGCGCAACATGTAGACGGTTTGCCAGATAGAGGGCGCGAAGTCGAAGATGTCGAGCTCGCTCTTGTAGCGCCGCGCCGTCATCGCATCCACCACCCCGACCCCAAAGCCACGACGCACGAAACCGCACACGGACTCGAAGGTTTGCGTTTCCACCGTCGCGCCGGGATAAGACAGGCCGTGTTGCTCGAACCGCTCGGAAAGCTGGATCGAGGTGGGATGGGTCGAACTCACACAGACCAGCCGTTCGGTGAGTAAATCCTCTGGTTGCAGCGTGGTCCGGCCCGCGGGTCCGTGCCCGCGCGGAAACACGATCACGCAGGGTATCATGAATTCGCGGACATCCAGCGCGCACCCCTCGGCCAGCCGGGTGGACATGGCAAGATCGAAGTCGTGGGTTTGGAGAAGGCCGGTCATCATCTCCGAGCGCCGCGCCTGAAGATGCACCCGGATCGATGGCCTGTCCTTCAGGAATGCGCTCAGCGCCCCGGGCAGGACGTCGATGGCAATATCGGGAAAGGACACGATCGTCAGATCACCACGCCGGTTGTCTCGGATCTGCCGGGCACGGTGTTCGGTCAGTTCCACGCTCTCCAGCGTCCGGTCCACGTCGGGCATCAGAAACCGCGCCTCGGGCGTCGGCACCAGCCGCCCCTTGACCCGTTCGAACAGGCAAAACCCCAGCGCATGTTCCAGATTGGCGATCAGGCTGCTGGCCGATGGCTGCGCAATGCCCAGCATCGCCGCCGCCTGCGTCATGTTTCCGCACCGCATGATGGCACGCAGACACTGCAACTGGCGAAGATTGATCACGGCAAACCTCATAGCCTATGTCTATGAACATAGCAGTATTTAGTATTATCTTCTATTCATAGGCTTGTCTACGCTCCATGCAGCCACCGCGCCTCGCGAGTCGCCAAGGCCCAGAACGCACAAGGACCCGAGAATGCCAGCACTGTCGGACATCACGCAGGCCACCCGCTTCGCGCTCGCGCCCGATATCCTCCTGACGCCACGCGGCGCAGAGCCGGACATGGTAATCGCCGTCACCGAGGGGGCCATTTCCTTCGTCGGCCCACGCCGCGAGTTCGAGGCGCAATCGCCTGCCGCCACGATCACCGAGCTTCCCGACCGCGCCGTGGTGCCCGGCTTCATCGACGCGCATACCCACCTCGGGCAAGCCTTCGGCAAGGCGATCACGGGCGGAGAGCCGGCACAGATATGGCGGCGCATCTGGATCCCGATGGAAACCAGCTACGACGCCGAAACGGTCCATGTCTCGGCCAAGTGGATGTTTCTCGAGGCGCTGCGCGGCGGCTTTACCGGCATCGTCAATTTTGCTGTGCTAGACGGCGAAAAGGCTGCGGCGCTGCACCAGGCGGCGGTGGATGTTGGCATCAGGCTGGTATCGGCCACCGGGGCCGCGCTGCCGCTCGACGGAGTGCAGACGCCCCGCCCCTGCGACATAGCCACTGCGACCGAGGCGGCGCTGCGCCGCGCCGAGGCGCATATCGCCGCCTGCAAGGCTCATCCCCTCATCACGCCATCGCTGTGCGTCCCCGCCGTGCAGTCCGCCCCCGGTGCGATGCTGCGCGCGCTCTCGGATTACAGCGCCGAGACCGGCGTGCTCTTCCAGATCCACACCAACGAGCACCATGTCGAGGTGCATTGGAGCGTCTGCACCCACGGCATGAGACCGCTGGAATTCTTTGCCGAGCACGGCGCGGTGGGGCCGCACACGCTGCATCATCATTGCACGCTGGTGACCGATCGCGAGATCGAGATCCTGCGCGAAACCGGCTCGGCGGTCAGCTACAATCCGCTGGCGAGCGCGTGGAAGGGCGACCGGGTCGCCCCCGCACTGGCCTTTGCCGCGCGTGGTGTGCGTTTCGGCATCGGCACCGACAGCACGCGCTCGGACGCTCTGCGGCTGCTCGAAAGCGCCGAGACCGCGCAGCGGTTGTCGCAGGGTATGCAGAACGCCGATTTTTCCTGTGGTGCGGCCTGGACATGGATCGACGCCGCCACCCGCGGCAGCGCCGACGCGGCGGGCCTCGCGGGTGTGACCGGCGAACTCAAGCCTGGGTGGCGCGCCGATTTCCTCGTGCTCGACCGCCGCCAGCCCGAGGTCATCCCGTCATGGGATTTCGAATGGGAACTGGTCCGGCTCTATAATCGCGACCAGATCGAGGCGGTGATCATCGACGGCAAGACCGTCATGGAACATTCGCAGCCCGTCGGCTGGGATTCGACGGCATTTCTCGAAGCCAACAGGAAACGCGCGCACAACGCCGTCAGCAGCGCACCTATCGTCCGCTGTCATGGCCGTTCGACCGAGTTCCGCAATAAATGAAGGGAGGTATCCGGGATGGAAGCGCAGCTTAAAAAATACGCCCAGCTCGTCATTTCGCTGTCGGGCGTGGTGGCGGTCTGGTGGATGGTATCGGGCTTCGGCCTGGTCAACCCGACGCTGTTCCCGGCCCCGCCGCAGGTGCTGGCGGCGGCGGTTGAGCTTTACCGCGACGGCGTGCTCATCAGTGACCTGAAAATCTCGCTCACGCGGGCGGCCATCGGCTTTGCGATCGGCTCCACGCTCGGCGTGCTGATCGGGCTTCTGACGGCACGGGTCTTTGTCTTCTCGCTGGCGCTTGAGCCGTTCCTGACACTTCTGCGTCCGATCCCGGCCATCGCGCTGGTGCCCATCGCCATCGTCTGGTTCGGGATCGGCGAGGGGTCGAAGTATTTCGTCATCTCCTACACCGTGTTCCTTGCCGTCTGGCTCAACACCCATGCCGGAGCGGCGGGCGTCGCCGAGACCTATATACGGGCCTCACGCTCGCTCGGGGCCAACCGGTTCCGTGAGTTCTTCGAGGTCGTGGTGCCCGCCGCCGCGCCGCATATCGTGGTCGGGCTGCGGCTCGGCGCGGCGCTGGCCTTTCTCAGCCTCGTCGCGGCCGAATTGAGCGGCGCGTCTTCGGGTATCGGCTTTCGCCTTCAGGATGCCCGGCAATTCATCCAGACCGACCGCATGTTCGTGGGGCTGATCGAGCTTGGCATCCTCGGTGCCCTGCTCGACTCGGTCTTCGTCATCATCAGCCGCAGGCTGGTCCACTGGGAGAGCGCGTGATGCAAGCCGCCCTGAAAATCGTTGAGGAAACCGAAACCATGCCCAATACCGAGGTCGGCCGGATCGACATCGAAAACGCTTCTGTCACCTTCACCGGGCCCGGCGGCGAGAGGATCGAGGCCCTTGCACCCACCGACCTCGTGATCGAACCGGGATCGTTCATCTCGCTGATCGGTCCGTCGGGCTGCGGCAAATCCACCCTGCTCAACGCCGTCGGCGGCTTCGTCGCACTGTCGGACGGCAGCATCCGGCTCGATGGCGAGCCGGTGACCGGCATCAACCCCGACGTGGGCGTGGTGTTCCAGCAATACGCGCTGTTTCCGTGGTTCACCGCTCTGGGCAACGTCATGTTCGCGCTCAAGCGGTTCCCGATGTCGAAAAAGGAACGCCGCGAACGCGCCATCGAGGCGCTGCGAGAGGTCGGCCTGCAAGGCCGCGAGAACACCTATCCCGGCCAGTTGTCCGGTGGGATGCGCCAGCGCGTGGCGCTGGCACGGACCTTCGTGACCTCGCCCAAGGTGCTGCTGATGGACGAGCCGTTCGGTGCGCTCGACGCCCAGACGCGGGTGGTCATGCACGAGATCCTGCTCCGGGTCTGGGAGGCGCACAAGGCCACCGTGATCTTCGTCACCCATGACGTGGACGAGGCGCTGATCCTCTCGGACAAGGCCCATATCATGAGCGCCGGGCCGGGTCGCATCATCGAGACCCTCGACATCGACGATGAGCGTCCGCGCCGCGCCCACCAGGTATCCGAGAGTTTCCTCAATAACCGCAACCATGTCATCGGCCTGCTGCGGCAGCCCGGTGCCGAGGATCACTGACACCCTTCAATCCAACAGGAGGACACGATGTTCCATTCCCTCAGATCAGGCATTTTCGCGGCAGGCCTCGCCGCGATCGCCACCGCCACCCCGGCGCAGGATACCAGGATCACCTTCGGCGGCGGCGCCTATCCCGACATCCCGCAGCTTTCGGTGGCGATGGATCACGGGCTGTTTGCCCGCCACGGCCTCGACGTGAACGTGATCCCGTTCCAGTCCGGCCGTGCCGCCTTCGAGGCGCTGCTCGGCGGACAGCTCGACATGGCGGTAATGGCGGAGTTTCCTGCAGTGATCGGCGCGATGCGCGCGCAGCCGTTCAAGGTCGTCGCCGAACTGTCGCAATACCGCGCTACCCGGATCATCCACGCAGGCCCCGCCGAGATCGACACCGTGGCCGAACTCGAGGGTCAGAGGATCGGGGTGACGGCGGGCACCAACGTGCATTTCTGGCTCGAGAACGAACTCGAAGCCGCGAATATCGAGGCCGAGATCGTCTCGGTCGGCCCGCCCGACATCGTGCCGGCACTGGCGCGCGGCGACATACTCGCCGGGGCGATGTTCCCCTCCTTCTACGGCGGCGCACGAACGACGCTGGGTGATCGCTACCGCGAAATCCCGATCTCCAGCTACAACACCCGCTTCATCCTCGTGGCAACGCAGACGATCATCGACGACAAACCCGACGCCGTCTCCGCCGCGCTCTCCGCGCTGCTCGAGGCCGAAGGCGTGGTGCTCTCCGATCCTGCCGAGTCGCACCGGGCGGTCTCGCGGGTGCTGGGCGGCACGCTCAAGCCCGAGGACGTGGCGTCAGCCTCGGGGAATTACCGCTTTCACATCAATCTCGACGCAGGCCTGCTCGACCTGATGGTCGACGAGGGGGTCTGGATCAACGCACGCGGCTCGATCAAGGGCGACGTGCCTACTGCTGCGTCGATCGGGGCCTATATCGACGACAGCTTTCTCTCGGGGTTAGATGCTAACCGCGTCTCGCTCGACTGAACCGCCCTTCCCTTTCCCGTGGCCGGATCAGCCTTCATGCTCGGGCCCTTTTCCCGGATGACAGAAATGGACCCGGCGCTCCTCACAGGTCTCGCCCTCGCGGTGTTCGGGGCGTCGATGCTTCAGGCCGCCACCGGGATCGGCTATGGCGTGATCGCCGGGCCGATCTTCCTCGTGGCGCTGAACGGGGCCGAGGCGATCCAGATCAGCACGGTTCACAACTTCCTCATCGCGATCCTGCTTGTGCCGACGCTGCGCGGCGCGGTGGAACGACGCGTGCTCGGGCTCCTCGTACTCGGCGGCACTGCGGGCATCGGGGCGGGGCTGGCGCTGCAATCCGCGCTGTCAGTCACGGCGCTCAAGCTGACCGCTGCGGCGATGGTGGCCTTCGTCGCGCTGACCCTCGTGGCCGACATGCGCCGCGCCCGAACAGGGGCTGACCCCGCAAGGCGCGCCACGACCGAGGTGACGTGCATCGGCGCGCTTGCCGGGATCATGGGCGGGCTGCTGGCCATGCCTGGCCCGCTCGCCGCCACGTGGATGTCGCTGCGCGGGTTCGGCAAGGACGCCGTGCGCGCCACCATCCTCGCCTTCTTCATCTTCGCCTACGGGGCCAATACCCTGTCCTACGTAGCGCTGTCGGGTTTCCGGTCGGCCGCGCTCGCGCAAGCGCTCATCCTTCTGCCGCCGCTCCTGATCGGCGTCGCATCGGGCGGGGTGCTGGCACGCAGATTGTCCGAGGCGGTATTCCGCAAGGTGCTGCTCGCGGTGCTGACTGCAACCGTCACCGTGCTACTGGTCAGCCTGTGGTGACTGCGCCCTGGCGGCGATGAGCGGCGCGAGCTTCACCACCCGGCGGTTCAGGGTGGCGTGGTCAACCGTGACGCCGCGCGCGACCAGAATTTCTTCAAGATCACGGCAGGGCACGGCGTAGCGGAGGTAGAAGAATACTGCGTGCGGGATCACAGACTTCGGACAGTGGACGCCTCTGAACTCGATCACGTCAACCGCCTTTCACCAACTCACTGACAATGCGGACATATTCGGGGCCACCACGGAACCGGAAACTTTGCGACATTACCAGCTCTTCACGTTCTTTGCCCTCGGCAATCTGTTCCGGCTGCGACGCAAGCTGACGGCATGAGGACGAGTCCGCCCAAAGTCCGTCGAACCGTCGGCGCGGAGGCCCTGAATCCGGGAAATCGGCGCAGCCGAAGCCGTTGACCAGGCGTTCCTCAAACCGATACAGACGCGGCACAGTCCGCCGCCATAAGGATGAACAGATGTTTCGTCACCCTGCTTTACGCTCGCTGATGCTTGTCAGCCTCGTCTTTGGTATTTTGAATGTCACACCCGCCATTGCCCAAGATCCAGAGCTGCGCTTGCTCGCGGCAATCGAGAATATCGAACAAAGGCTTGATGCCCGCGTCGGATTGCTGGTCCGTGACAGCGGCTCTGACTGGTCGATCAGCCACCGCGCGGATGAACGGTTTCTGATGTCCAGCACGTTCAAGCCGATGCTCTGCGGTGCCGTCCTGAAGCTCGCGGATGACGGCATGCTTGATCTGGACGAACACATCGCAATCCACCCGCAGGATATTCTCGAGTATGCGCCGGTCACGCGCACCATGATCGGCAACACGATGACAATCGGCGATCTGTGTTTTGCCGCGCTCGACATGAGCGATAACACCGCGACCAACCTTTTGATCGACCGCATCGGCGGCCCCGAGGCCGTGACGGCCTTTATGCGCGAAATCGGTGACCCGATCAGCCGCCTGGACCGGCGCGAGCCTGAGTTGAATACATTTGCCCCCGGCGATCCCCGCGACACGACAACGCCCGAAGCGATGGCGGCGACGCTGGAAACGATGCTGACCGGTGATGCCCTCTCGGCGCGGTCGCGTGCGCAGCTGACCGACTGGATGAGCCATGGCGGCGTCACCGGCCCCTTGATCCGGGCCAGCACACCGGCAGACTGGCTGATCGCCGACCGGTCGGGCAGCGGGAACTTCAACCGCAACGTGATCGCCATGGTGACGCCGCCGGATCAGGCCGCTTACTTCATCACGGTTTTCCTGTCAGACGCCGATGCGGATTTTGCAACGCGCAATGGCGCGGTGATCGAATTGTCGCAGGCCGTCATGGATGTTGTCACGAACCGCTGAGGGCCGACGGGGCGCGCCCTTTCGGGCCTGTGCATCATGACCTGACCTGCGGCGTGATCTCCATCTCCAGCAAGACTGAGGCGAGGCATTTCCCATGCGCATCGAGCGCGAGAGAGCGCGTCACCCCGCCGGTCAGGGCACCCCGAATGACGAAGTTCAGCGCGTGGAGCTGGGGCAACTCGTAACGGGTGATCGTGTCCGGGGCAAAGCAGCCGAAATGACACGCCACGCGGTCAGGCGTGATCGTGTCGCGGATAAGCGGCCAGTGTGCCGGGTCATAGGCGATCAGCGAAATGTTCGAAATATCGCCCTTGTCACCAGTGCGGGCGTGGGCGATGTCATGCAGTCTCATCCAGCACCTCCTTCATCTCGACAACGGTTTTGACACGCTCGGCGGGTATCAGGGTAGAGGCGATGGCCAGAATCTCGCGCTGGCTGGCGCTGACCCCGCCGCCCCCGGCTGGCCCGGCGAGATAGAGCCCTTCAACCTCCTCGCTCACCCTGCGGGCCGTCTCAACGCTGTCGCAACGGGCGGCAAAGCGCATCCGAACCTCGGGTGCCCCGGCAACGGCCTTGCCTTCGGCCCAGACCGAGTTGACGCCAATCAGCTCTCTCCGCGTTTCGCGGATGGCCGTGCCAAGCGGGCTTAGTCGTGCCTGCACCAGTTCGATGGCAAGCGCGCCACGGGCAACGCAATTGGCCCCGGCATAGCTTATCTGCCCCTCGCCCAGCCAGCCGTCGCGGTAGCCGACCGAGACCTTCAGATGGCCGGTTGCGGGGTGGCCAGTGCCGCCGGAAACGGCGATGCGGTCGGGGCCTGTCTCGTCGAATGTGACGCCCGAGAAATCGGCGACGACGTCGGGTTGCAGATAGCGCGCCGGGTCGTGGATTTCATAGAGCAGTTGCTCGATGCAGGTGGCGCGCGAGATTCGCCCGCCGGTGCCGGGCAGCTTGGTGAGGACGGCGTTGCCCGTCGCATCCACCTCGGCCAGCGGGTGGCCGATATGCGCGAGGTCCGGCACGTCCTTCACGCCGGGATCGGCAAAGTATCCGCCAGTGATCTGGGCCGCGCATTCCAGCAGGTGACCGACAAGCACGCCGCGGCCAAGCCGCGTCCAGTCGTCACGCGCCCAGCCGAACTCATGCACCATCGGGGCGAGAAAGAGCGCCGGATCAGACGCGCGCCCACAGATCACCACATCGGCCCCCGCCTCCAGCGCGGCGACGAGGCCGCCGCAGCCGATATAGGCATTGGCGGAAACGAGACGGGCCCCCAGGGCCGCCGCCGGGGCACCGGTCTCGTCCAGTACGCAGGGTCCGATCCGGTCCAGCACGTCATCGCCGGTCACCGCTGCGACCTTCAGCCCGATCAGGCCAAGCTCTTTCGCGATCTCGGCGGTTTTCCTTGCCGCAGCAAGCGGATTGGCCGCCCCCATGTTGGTGACGATCCGGGTGCCGCCGCGCGCACAGGCCGACAGCACCGCGCGCATCCGCCGCTCCAGCAGCGGGTCGTAGCCGCGGGACGGATCGCCGATGCGGGCCTTCTGTGCCAGGGCAATGGTGCGCTCGCCCAGACATTCGAACACCAGGTAGTCAAGCGCGCCACGCTCGGCGAGGTCGATTGCAGGTGCCAGCCTGTCGCCCTGAAAGCCGGCACCGGTGCCGATCCGGATCACGCTCATGCCACGGCCCTCCGCTGGGTTCGCCCGACCCGGTAGGCGGCAGCCAGAAGCGCCAAAGCGACGAAGGGCGTGACCGGGTGCGGGTAGATCGCCAACGCGATAACCACCATATAGATCGTGGTATCAAGGAGCCTTTGCCCGAAAAGCGACATCCCGGCCAGAAGGGCGGGCACCGCGACAACCAGCGCCAGTCCGGCCGCGATTGCCTCAAGAATATCCATCGGCCCGCCGCCAAGCAGCATACCGGGATAGAGCAACAGCAGAAAAGGCACGATATAGGTCACCGCGCCGAGCCTCACGGCCTCGCCCGAGGCAGGCAGCCAGTTCGAACCGGCGATACCCGAGGCCACAAAGACCGCCACGCAAACCGGCGGGGTGATCACCGAGATCGTGGCAAAGTAGAAGACGAAGAGATGGGCCGCCAGCGGGTCCACCCCCACAGCCGTCATCGCAGGTGCCAGCACGGCGGCGACCAGCACATAGGCGGCGGTGGTCGGAAGGCCCATGCCCATGATCAGGCAGACCACACCGACGATCAACGCCACCAGAACCACGCTGTCCCCCGCGGCCGAGACGATCAACGACGAGAGGGTTACGCCGATTCCGGTGAGATTGATCATCGACACCAGCACCTGCGCCCCGGCAAGCAGCACGCCGATGATCACCAGCCCCTTGCCCGCGTCCTCCAGCCCGTTGACCAGCTTGCCCGCCATCTGGCGCAGCGACAGCCGCCCGGTCTCGGTGCTGATGAAGGCGACAAGCAGGCCAAGGACGCCGTAGAAAGCCGAGGTGGCAATAGAGCGCCCGAGCCAGATACCAAAGCCCAGACCACCAAGCGCGGCAAGGATCGGCAGCACCCGGCGCGGGGCGAGGATGCTGTGCCATTCCGGCATTTCCGTTTCGGGGACCACGGCAAGGCCGCGCCTGAGGGCGACGAAATGCACCGTCATGAACACCGAAAGGTAAAAGAGCACAGCAGGCAGGATCGCGGCGATGATGATGGTGAGGTAGGGCACGCCGAGGATCTCGGCCATCACGAAGGCAGCCGCGCCCATGATCGGCGGGGCGATCTGCCCGCCGGTAGAGGCCACAGCCTCGACTGCGGCGGCGAAGGGGCGGGGATACCCCAGTCGGATCATCATCGGGATGGTAAAGTTGCCGGTGGTCGCCACATTGGCCACGGCAGAGCCCGAGATCATCCCGAAAAGCCCGCTGGCGATGGTTGCGATCTTGGCCGCGCCACCCGGCTGGCGGCCACCAAGCCGCATGGCGAGATCCATGAAGGCCTGTCCGCCGCCGGTGTGCAGCAGCAGCGCGCCAAAGAGGACAAATGCCGCAATCACGGTGGCCGCGACGCCGGTCAGCATGCCCCAGATCCCGAGATCGCCGAGAAAGATGGTTTCGGTCACGAAATCCACCCCGAAGCCACGATGCCTCAGCGGTCCGGGCAGAAGGTTGCCGAACAGCGCATAGCCAAGACCCGCGAGCACCAGGATGGGGAAGATCAGCCCGACCGTGCGCCGCCCGAGTTCCAGAACGGCCAGCACCAGCCCTGCCGTCAGCGCCATATCAAGCCCGCTGGCCCAGGGCAGCTCGGTCATGATGCGGTCATAGTTCACCACCACATAGGCGCAGGCCGCCACGGTCACGGCACTTAACCCAAGGTCCACCGCCAGCCCCACAGGCCGCCAGGGTTTGCCCGCACCCAGCGGGTAAAGCGCAAAGCCCAGGGCGATGACGAGCGCAAGAAACAGCGCTCGCTGGATCAACCCTTCGAAAGGGCCGGTCGCGGCGGTGTAGAGAACGAAGAGACCGACGAGGATCGCCAGCCCCTTCTGGATGCGCAGGGCTGTCATGGCAGCCCGCTTACTCGGACGGCTGAAGCTTGGCAGGCAGGTCGATGCCCTGTTCCGTGAACCAGCGCGCCGCACCGGGGTGCAGCGGCACCGTGCCGAACTGAAGCGTGATATCGGCAAGGCTGGCCCCCTTCAGGCTGGCCATGGCATTGGCCTGCGCGGTCTCGTCCTCCATGATCGCCTTGACGATCTTGTAGGCGGTGTCCTCGTCCATCGCGGCGGGCGCGGCGACCCCCACGCCAAAGCTCCATGTGGTATAGGCAGGCACGCCGTCGGCGGCCCCTTCGGGAATGTCGACCACAGAGATATCGGGCATCTCGACGCGCAGCTTGTCGGCCTGTTCAGGGCTGAGGCCCAGAATGGCGATGTCGGTCGAGGTGGCGATGTCCATCGTGGAGCCGTCGAGCTTGTTGCCCGAGCCAGATTTCACGTAGCCTGCGATGCGATTGTCCTTGATCATGCCCACCACATCGGTGGTCGAGCCGCGCACGTAATCCGCGCTCAGGCCGAGGGTGCTGAATACCGCCTCGGTGGTGGCCTCGGTGGCCGAGCCCTTGATGCCGGGATTGAAGCGCACGCCCTTAAGCCCCTCAAGCGTTCCCACACCGGCGTCGGCCCGCACCACGACATTCTGCGGCGCGCCGGTGTAGACCCAGAGCAGCCTGAGGTCCTGAGGGTTGCCGTCAAAGGCGTTGGTACCTGCGACGGCGTGCTGGGCAACGTTGGTGGTGACCAGCCCAAGGTCAACCTGATTGCGGGCCATGCGGCGGATGTTGTCCATCGTGGCACCGGTCTCAACGACCGAGGCGCGCAACCCTTCGGCGTTTTCGTTGATCAACTGGCCGACGGCGACGAAATAGCCGTAATGGCTGGACGACGCCGAGGTGGAGCCGATCAGCAGATCCTTATCCTGCGCAACCACCGGCCCGGCCAGCAGGGTCGCCCCCAACAGGGCGTGAACGAGATGTTTCATGACTATCCTCCCTTGGTGCCCGCATAGCGGGGTCTGCGCCCACCATGGCAGAACTCATCTGTTGCGAGAATTGCGATTTTTGTGATAATTGATGCATAATGAACAACAGTCCATCGCTCACCGACTACCGTACCGTCCTGACCTTGAAAGATCAGGGCTCCTTTCGCACCGCCGCGGAAACCCTCGGCATGTCGCCCTCGGCCCTCTCGCGCCAGCTTGCGGCGCTCGAGGCGCAACTTGGTGCCCGGCTCTTTGATCGCGACACCCGCAACGTCTCTCCTACCGTGTCCGGGCGGGCCTTTGCGCGTCTGGCGGAGCGGATGCTGAACACTGCCGAAGATGTCATGGCAGAGTTTGACTCACACCTTTCGGCCAGCCGCGGCAGGTTTACCATCGCTGGATTGCCCTCTGTCACCGCCGGCCTTCTGCCAAGGCTGCTGAAGAACTTTACCGAGATCTACCCTGGAATCGACCTGCGCATCGTCGATGCGCTGTCGGAAAGCGTGGTAGACGCGATCGAGGCCGGACGGGCAGATATCGGCTTTACGGCGGACACGGTCTCGGCACGCCAGCGCCTCGCCTTCCATCCGCTTCTTGACGATCCTTTCGTTGCCGTCGGTGCGCCCGATGGTCCGTTGGCCCAAGAGAGAAGCTATGCAATGGCAGAGCTTGTCGCCATGCCGGTGATTGCCATGGAGGTGGGCACCAGCGTGCGCGAGCTGCTCGACGGCGCCTGCCAACGCGGTGGCGTCGCCCTTGCGCCGCGCTTCGAGGTGGCTCACCTTGCCACGGCGGGGGCGCTGGTGGCAGAGGGGCTTGGCATCTCGATCCTGCCCACGCTTACGCTGCCGGTCCTGCCGATGGAGCGGTTGGTGCAGCGTCCCGTCCGCGACTTCGGTGCCAAACGCCGCATCGGCCTTGTTCACCAGAGCGGTCGCTCGCTTTCCCCCGCCGCCACGGCATTTCTGGAACACGCCAAGCAGAACCTCACCAAGCTGCGTGAGGCTTGCCCCGGACAGGGCGAAACGACATGCGCCTGAGCTGACGCGGTTCGGCTTAATGTGCTGTCGATCCAAACCATCGAAATGCCGTGGAGCAACGGCCAAACCGAAGGTCAGATCAACCGGCTGAAGGCCCCCAAACGGGCAATGTACGGAAGAGCAGGACCGAAACTGCTCAGAGTTCGATGCTACCTCTCAACCACACAGACTGAGGATGACCCTGAAAATCCGTTATCATCACGGTAGTGTAGTCCTGCTGTCGATATCACTGCAACGCGACGCCGGTTCAGCGGCGGACCGGAAACAAAGCGTGTTTCTTCGAAACCCGGACATTCCAGACGATCAATACTAGCACGGCTTCGTGGGGGTATATCGTGCAGATGCGCCATGCCAAGTCTTTCGTAATACGCCGCTTGTCGAGGACACTGACGGGAACCGGCGGCGGGTCAAGTCGTGGCGGCGATCCAGAGCCTGCGCTTGAGGTGATCGACCGTTCCGAATGCCCCCGCCGCCGTCGCTCAGGCCATCATCGGCACCACGCCGTCCTCCATCTCGATCTGGAGTGAGTCGTTGAACCGGTTGAAGAACCCGCACAGCGCGATGCGCAGGGTCAGTTCCACGATCTGTTCCTCGGTGAAATGGCGCTTGAGTTCGTCAAAGATCGCGTCCCGCATGGTGTTGAAATTATTGGTCACCTGCACGGCGTAATCGCGCACCAGCAGATCGACCGTATCGAACCCGTCAGGACTTTCGTCGAGGATGTTCTCGACCGCCGCCGCGCTCAGTCCGTGCGTTACGGCGCGCGGCGCGTGGTGGCTGATGCAATATTCGCATTTGTTGATGGTCGAGACGGTGACAAGCGCGATCTCCAGATAGCGTTTCGGCAGCACCGCCTCATCATAGAGTTCGAGCAGCAACCCCATGATATGCTTGACCGCCGGGGGCCGGTGGGCAAACACCTTCACCTGATTGAGAAAGGGACCGTAATCGCGCGCGAAACGCTCGTAAACGGGCCGGATTTCCTCGGGCACCTCGTCGATGCCGACATCTCTTACACGGGCCATGGTTCCTCCGTTATGGCTGGGAGAGGGGCCGCGCCCCCCCTCCTGTTGGTTTCAGAATTCAAGACGTTGCAGGACGACATCCTTGCCGTCGCTGATTTCCGAGAGCTGGAAATCGCGCCCGAGCACCATGCCCTCCTCGTCGAATTCGAGGCTGCCGGACGCGCCGGAATAGTTGATCTCCTCCCCCGCCCGCAGCGCAGCGAGCCCGTCGGCGATGTTGTAGACCGTGGTCTTGCCCTCGCCGGTGGTCACGTCCCAGACGGCGCGCGCCACGGCGGCGCGGTCGGTCGTGCCGGCCTTCTCGATGGCCAGCAAAAGCGCCGACATCTGGTCGCGCCCGGCGGTGCCGAACGGGTGCTGCACCGATCCGGTATCTTCCAGCCCCGCCTCGCCCAGATATTCCTTGTAGGCAGGAGAGTTGATCGCCGGGACGGGAAAGCCGTGGATGATCCCGTCTGCCGCCGAGCCGACCGCTTCCTTGAACTGATCCCCGGTCGAGAGCGAGGTGGTGATCACGATGCCCTCATATCCCTGCCGGTAGAGTTCCTTGTAGACGGCGGTGAAATCGGTGACGTAGGACGGGATGAACACGGCCGCCGGGGATTTCGCGATCAGTTGCGTCACCTCCGAGCGATACGAGGATTGCCCGGCATTGTAATAAAACGGCTCCTGCACAAGCGCGCCTTGCCCCACCTTCTCGGTAAAGCCGTCCATCATCGAGCGCGTGAAATCGTTGTTGAGCGCCATCAGCGCATAGCTCTCGATGCCCCGGCTCAGCACCAGATCGGCGATGGCGCGGCCCCAGATCGGCGAGAGCGGCTGAAAGTTGAATACCAGCCCCTTTTCATCGGCCACCGGGATGTCGGAACTGGACGAGGTGCACATCTGGATCACGCCCGCGCTCTGGCATTTGGGCATGATCCCCAGCGTGACCGAGGATGACCATGTGCCGAGGATCGCCAGCACCTGGTTGACGTTGATGAGCTTGTCGGCGGCGCGCACCGCCGTTTCGGGATTGGTTTCGGAATTCTCCTGATAAAGCCGGATCTGACGGCCCAGAATACCGCCTGCGGCGTTCACCGCCTCGGCCACGCGCTTGTGCGAGGCGGTGATATTGGGGCCAAAGGGCCCGCCGCCGCCGGTATTGGGCGTGAGCGAGCCAATGGCGATATCGCCCTCCTGCGCGCGCAGGATCGACGGTGTCGCAAGCGCGGCCACGCCGCTGGCGAGAAGCGTTCGTCTGGTCCATTCGGTTGTCATGGCACTCTCCTTGATGGGTGGGGTCAGGCGCCTTCTGTCGGGCGCTTCAGTCGGTAGAAACGTGGAATTTCCGCTCCGGCAGCAAGCCGCGCGGCCGCAGGCGCAGGGTGATGATGAGCAAAAGCCCGATGGCGATGATCCGCAGCGCCGACATCTTCTCGGCATCCAGCGCGTCGGTGAAATCGCCGACAAATCGCGTTCCCTCAAGGAACACCATCACCGCGCCCGCCCCGAGCAATATGCCGCGATTATTGCCCGCGCCGCCGACGATCACCGACATCCAGATGAACATCGCCACCACAGGCATGAACACCTCGGGGCTGATATTCTGGACGTAATGGGCATAGAGCGCGCCCGCGAGCCCCATGAAGAACCCGCCCACGGCAAAGATCTGCACGCGGTGCCGCAGCACGTTCTTGCCCAGCACCTCGGCCACCACGTCATCCTCGCGGATCGCGCGCAGCGTGCGGCCCATCGGCGCGCGCCGGATCGCCTCGCAGATGACGAAGGTCAGCAGCACGCAGGCCGCGACAAGGCCAAGATAGAACAGCGGATAGTGTTCCGGCGGTATCACCGTGCCGAAGGGGCGCGCCTCGATCCGCAAGCCGCGCGGGCCTTCGGTGATCTGATCCTCGTTGAGCACGATCAGCCGGATCATCTCGCCCACGCCCAGCGTCACGATGGCAAGAAAATCCTCGCGCAATCGCACCGACAAAAGCGCCACCGCGCCGCCCAAGACCAGCCCCGCAAGACAGGCCGCCGGAATGGCAAGGCCCACCGGCACGCCCAGCTTTACCGTCAGAAGCCCCGAGGTATAGGCCCCCAGCGCATAGAACCCCGCGATGCCGAAATTGACCATCCCGGTGATGCCCCATTGCAGGTTGAGCGCCAGCGCGAGGATCATGAAGAACCCCACATAGGTGCCCATGGAGACGAGATAGGCGGTCATTTCTTGATCTCCGCCGTCCCGAACAGGCCTTGCGGGCGCACCAGCAGCAGCACCGCGATGATGACGAACCCCACCGCGATCTTGTAGGTCGAAGGCAGCACGAGGATCGTCGCCTCCTCCGCCAGCCCGACCAGAACCGCGCCGAGGATCGCCCCGTAAGGCGAGCCAATGCCGCCGAGAATCGCGGCGGCGAAGATCGGGATCGTCAGGTTCCAGCCCACCAGCGGCTCGATCACCAGATCAAGCCCGGCAAAGACCCCTGTCAGCCCGAACAGCGCGCCGCAAAGCGCGGTGGTAAAGGCCGTCACGCGGGCCGCGTTCACCCCCCGGATCGCCGCCAGCGTCGGGTTGTCCGCGACCGCCCGCATCGCCCGCCCGATGCGGGTATGCGCCAGCAGCAGATGCAGCATGACACCGATCACAAGGCTCCAGACGATGATCTCCACCTGCTCGGGGGTGATGCGGGCACCGAACACCTTCCACGGGCGTTGCAGCGGGATGTCAAACCCGCGCACATCCGCCGAATAGATCAGCCGGATCACATTCTCGAGGATCAGCGTCACCGCGATCGAGACCACCAGCAACGTGATCGCCGATTGCCCCTCCATCGGGCGGAACACAATGACATGCGCCCCCCAGACCACCAGCGCGGTAAAGGCCATCGCCCCCGCCGCCGCCAGCGGCAGCGGCAGACCCAGCGCTACGTTGAGCGTATAGGCGGCAAAAGCCCCCACCGTGATATAGCCGCCAATCGCGAAATTCGGAAACCGCAGGATCCCGAAGAGCAGCGAAAACGCCATCGCGGGCGGCGCGATCAGCGCGGCGTTGACCAGCCCGTTGACGATCATCTGAAGGCTCATGCCCGTGTTCCCAGATAGAGTTCCGATACGTCGCTCGATGTCAGCAGCGATTCGGCGCTGCCTTCGAGCGCGACGCGCCCCGCTGCCATGACCACCCCGCGATGCGCGATGCGCAGCCCCTCGATGGCGTTCTGCTCGACCATCAGGATCGCCACACCATCGCCGTTGACCCGGCGCACGATGTCGAACATCTGCCGCACCATCAGCGGCGACAGCCCCGCCGACGGCTCGTCGAGCAACAGCACCCGCGGCTCCAGCATCATCGCCATGCCAAAGGCCACCATCTGCCGCTGCCCGCCCGAGAGGTTGCCCGCGCGCACCCGGCGCAACGGCTCCAGATCGGGGAACATCGCGTAGACCCGTGCGCAGGCATCAGCGGCGCGCCCCGGATCGGTCCACGCCCCCATGGTCAGGTTTTCATGCGTGGTCAGTTGGCGAAATACGTTGGCCTCCTGCGGCACATAGGCCATGCCCGAGCGCGCGATCACCGAGGCGGGCAGGCCCGCGATCTCTCGCCCGGTAATGCGCACGCTGCCCGAGATCGGGCGCACCACCCCCGCGATGGTCTTGAGCAGGGTCGATTTGCCCGCACCGTTGGGGCCGATGATGCAGGTGATCTGCCCCGCGCACAGCGCGAGCGACACGTCCTGACAGATCACCGCCTTGCCATAGCCCGAACTGAGATCTGCCACCGAAAGCACCGTCTCAGGCATCGGCCGCTCTCCCCAGATAGGCCTCGATCACCGCCGGGTCGCGGCGCAGGTCGTCGAAATGCCCCGATGTCAGCAGGCTGCCTTGCGTCATCACCACCACCGGGTCACAGAGCTGCGCGATCATGTCCATGTCATGCTCGACGATCAGAAAGCTCTTGCCGTGGTCCCGGTTCAGGCGGCGGATCATGTCGGTGAGCGTGTTCATCAGCGCCGGATTGACCCCGGCCCCCGGCTCGTCGAGCAGGATCAGGTCGCAGTCGATCATCAGCGCGCGGGCAAGCTCCAGAAGCTTCTTCTGCCCGCCCGAAAGATCGCCGGCATAGTCGTCGCGCAGATGGCTGAGGGTGGCGATGTCCATCACCTCGCAGGCGCGGCGATACACCTCCGCCTCTTGCGCCCGCACCGCGCCGCGCCGCAGGAAGATCGGCAAGAGCCGCTCGCCAAGCTGGGCCTGCGGCGCAAGCATCAGGTTTTCCAGCACGGTCATGCGCTGGAACTCGCGGGCCAGTTGGAACGTGCGGATCATCCCCAACCGTGCCCGCCGCCACGGGGCCAGCCGCGTTACGTCCTGCCCGTTGAGACGCACCTCACCGGCATCCGCGCGCACCACGCCGCTCAGCAGGTTGAACAGCGTCGATTTGCCCGCGCCGTTGGGGCCGATAAGACCGGTGACACTGCCCCGGTCCACGTCAAGCGACATCTCGCGCACCGCCTGCACGCCGCCAAACCGTCGGCTCATGCCGCGCGCTTGCAGCAAGGTGGTCATGTTTGCTCCGCCTCCGACAACCTCAGCCGGATCAGGTCGGCCAGCAGGGCAAGCGTCGCCCGCGCCCGGACCGGATCGGGTTCGATCATCTGCCCGACGCGCAGCCCGCGCAGGCAGGAGGTCACCACCAGCATCAGCGTCTCGGCATCGCGTGCGGACAGACCCGACGCGCCGAACACCTCGCGCGCGGTCTCGCGATAGCTCTCGAACATGCGGCGCATCCAGCTTTCGACATGCTGGCGCAGGTCCGGGTCGCCCCGCGAGGCGGACATCATGTCGATGGTGACCGCCACATAGGCATCGGTCATCAGCCCGGTCCAGGCGCGCTCGATGACGTTCTCCGCCGTCAGACCCCTGGCCATGTGATCGGCGCGTATCGCGGCAGCGGCCTCCACCACGGCCGCCCACATGACGCCGGTCGCGCGCTTCACGAGGTCCGCTCGCGTCTCGAAATGATGCAGGATCGCGCCCCGCGATATCTCCGCACGCTCTGCGATCATGGTGGTGGTGATATTGGCATATCCGACCTCCGCGATAAGCGCGACCGTCGCCTGACACAGGGTGTCGATGGTCGCGGCCGAGCGCTCGTCCTGCGTCCGGCGGCGCGGTGCCCCGGTGCGACCGGCTGCGGATTTGCGTTGCTGCGCCATCATCACATGCCCCTTCGGAGTGAGCACAGCACAGGCGTTCCGTTTTGACAAGAAACATTCACGACTGTATGTAAGATTTCCGCGTCTCGCCCGCTACTGGCTGAGTTTTTGCGCAATGGGATGATCATAACACGTTCAAAGAACCACGACGCAACGCCCATTTTAAAGGCTCCCCGGAATCACTGGCGTAGATACGATGGATACGGGAACGATGAGAGCCGACTTTTGCGTTGCAGTTTGCTGAAAGGCTCGGTCCAGCGTGGTTCATCCTATTGCAACCCGCCACATCCGATACCTTCCCTGCTCGGTCACCTCGCGGACCAGGCCCCGCGCTTCCATGCAGGCGAGGTTGCGTTGGACAGCGGCGCGGCTCGCACCGGTCAGAGCCTCGGCCATCGGGGTGGAGACAAGCGGCCATTCAGCTAACAAGACGCGCAAGGCTGGGGGCGTTTTACCCGAGAGCATAGTCATCTCGGCTTCCAACCGCGCTGACCGCGCCTCGTTTCGCGTTGCCGTTAACGACGAGACAGAACGCTTTGGCAGCCCTTTTGTTCCCAAAATCTTACCCATAAATATGAGATGACCGAGCTAACAACATGACTTTAAAGGTTTTAGCTGACCCAGCCCGCTAAAGCACTGTTTCAGCATTATGGGCAACGATATCGCAGTTAAGGCGAAAATATCATATTTAATGGCAAAGGGACGGCATTGTTTTTATTGGATTATCTACTTCAGATTTAACAGCAACGCGACAACGACTTATCCCTGATGCTGGCCGCCGATGCCCTCGAACATCTCACGCAGATCGACCGTGCCGCGCTCGCCGATGAACGGAAACGTCTCGTCGAGCCAGCGCGCGGCCGTCTCGCGGCCCATGTCGCGCAGCTTGGTCAGGAATGCCCATTCGGTGTTCATCTTCGACGACGCCCCCAGCGGATTCATCTCCGCCTGGTTCTCGATGATGTGCACCCGCACCTGCCGGTAATCGTCCCTGGACAGCTTGCCCTCGCGGATCAGCCGGTCAACGAAGTCGATGGCGCGCAATTCCTTCAGCAGGCTGCCGTTGAAGCTGATCTCGTTCATCCGGTTCTGGATGTCCTGCGGCGTTTTGGGGGTGCCCTCGCGCTCGATCGGGTTGATCTGGATCACCACGATGTCATCGGTGCCGGTCTGGCCGTGGAACGGAAAGAGTGCCGGGTTGCCCATGTAGCCACCATCCCAGTAGGGCACGCCCTCGATCTCGACCGCCTGGAACATCGTCGGCAGGCAGGTCGAGGCCATGACCATATCGGCCGTCAGTTCCTCGCGCGGGAAGACCTTGACCTTGCCCGTCTTTACATTGGTGGCCGAGATATAGAGCCTGAAGGCCGTGCAGTTGCGCACCATCTCGAAGTCGATGCTTTCCTCCAGCAAATCGCGCAGCGGGTTGAGGTTCATCGGGTTGAGCTGATAGGGCGAGGCCAGCCGCGTCAGCGCATCCATCGCGTGATAGACCGGGTTGTGTTCCAGCCCCCAATAGCCGGTGAGCTTGTCATAAATCGTGCGTTTCAGCGGGCTGTTCCTGGCACCCTCGCTCATGCAGCGCCAGAAATGATCGAGGGCGGCGCGCGCGCCGTCCGGCCCGTCGCGGGTATAGCCGTCAGCGAGGGCCACGGCATTCATTGCGCCCGCCGAGGTGCCGGAGACACCGGCAATGGCGAGCCGACCGTCTTCGAGAATGCCGTCGAGCACTCCCCAGGTGAAGGCACCGTGCGCACCGCCCCCCTGCAGGGCGAGGTTCACGAGTTTGGGTTTGGTCGCCATCGGATTGGTCCTTTCAGGACAGACGGGGCCCGCAAGAGCGCTTCAGGCAAGATAGTCGTGCACGACGCGGCCATAGGGCAGTGACAGGTCGGCGATGATGTGCTGGCCCTCGATCACGCGGCGCACCGGCAGGTCCGCGACCGGCGCGTTGACATGCGGCACCAGATGCAGGCGGGCGCGGCCACGCCAGAATCCCTTGATGGTGATATTGATCATCTCGAAGGCGACCAGTTCGGCGACACGCGGTTTGCCGGTCACGCAGGGGATCAGCTTGAGGTTGACGGCGGTCTTGGCCAGCTTCGCCGCGCAGTCGGCAGGGTCGTCGCACATGGTCTCGTGCTTGTAGACCATGGTGCCCATGGCCACGCGCTGCCCGGCATAGGCCAGCGTTCCGGTCAGCGTGTCCCGCTCCACCCGCAGGTCCGGCTCGCCCCAGCGTTTGGGAAAGCCCCAGATCTCGCGCCCCGCCGTGATCGGCGGCTCGTCGTTGAGAAACATCATCGCGGTGTAATTGACCGGCTTGCCATCCAGCAGGCAGGGAATCACAACTCCCGATTCCTGATAGGCCCCGAAACCGGAGCTGTCGGGCATGTCGATCCACTCATAGACCACCGTGCCTGATCCGTCAGGCTCCAGCGGTTCGGGCACCATGGCGCGGATCGCGTCCGGGTCGCTCTCGTAGATGATGTTGAAATATTGCCGGTTGATGAACCGATACGGGCCATGCGGATAGCTCGGGTTGCCCGGCGGCATTCCGGCGAGGGAGAGGATTTCATCTCTGGTCATGCGTGGGTTTTCCTTGTCGCGGTGCGATCGTTCGGGTGGCTCGGGTCAGCCCACCCGCCAGCCGTGGCTGACGACGACGCGTTGCCCGGTCAACGCGTTGCTGGGGAAGCTGGCAAGAAAGAGCGCCGTCTGCGCGACATCCTCCAAAACCGTGAATTCCGTGCCTTGGCGAAAGTATAGGAGATTTCCAGCCCGATGCTACCGGCACTCCCGGTGATGATGCAGATCGTTTCGGAGAGAGACATGCATCGCCCCCATGATGGTTGGCTGTCCGGGCCGAGATGGTCCGGACACCCGACGGGACTTTGCCAGCTCCGGGATCACCTCGCGCCACAGAAGGCTCGACGTCGGGATGCCGTGCAGCAGGACAAGGGGCGGGCCCGCGCCCTCGTCGAGATAGGCGATGCGGTGGCCTTCGACCATCGCGAAACGGTGGGTCGGGTTGGGGTGTGTCATCGGACCGCCCTTTCGTGTTTCATGGGGGCAGACGGCATCGGTGCCCGGAACGTTCACGCTGTCACGGGATAATAGCTGCGCAGCGCCGCGTAACTTGCCCCGAGCGCTGCGCCGAAGATCGCGTGCAGCATCAGCGTTGCAACGGGCACCATCATTCCCGATGGCATCGCCGCGCCAAACAGCCCGCCGCCTGCCATCGGCAGGAGGACCACCATCATGAAAAGCCATCCGGCCAGCCCGAGCACGATCCCCCGGATCACGGCGCTTGATGTCTCGATGTTACCGAACACAAACGCAAAAACGAGGCCGTAGAGCGCCCCTATGACGAAATGTGCGCCCCAGCCCATGGCCAACCCGGCTCCCATCATGCCGTCAATCATGCCGATCACGTCGAGATCGGGCATCAGCCCCATCATCCCCTTGAGCAGCATCAGCAGGGACAGGATCGCGGTGGCGATCAGCCCGGCGAGTATTCCGGCGATAGGTCTGGTCACTTTGTCATCCTTTGGTGATGGGGGGCGGGACAGGCAGGGTAGGTAGTCGGTTCAGGGCCTTGCGAACATTCGCCCGGGTCGCATGCCAAAAGGCACCGTGTCGGGCGGAGGGCCGCACGGCTGGCGATAGATTGCGAAGAGGGCGGGTTGGGTGAGGACATCACTTTTTTCGCATCGCATCCTTCACGCCGCCCACGGCGTTCTGGGCCTTGCCGACCTCTTCTTCGACAAGGCCCTCGATGCGCATCTTTCGATCGCCCAGCAAGCGCCCGAAGAAACGCCGGATCGCGCCGCTGATCTGTTTTGCCGATCCGTCGATCCGGTCCTTGTCCAATGTCAGTATCCCTTGTTCTTCACGGCGGACTCGGTTACCGCATCCGCGCCGGCCGATACGTCCCGACCGATGCCCGCGGTCGTGTTGCAGGCTTGAAGCGAAAGTGACGCAGCCAGAACGGTTGCAATCATCGTCACCGTGGCAATCCTTGGCGTCTTCATGTTGTTTCTCCTGATACCGGGATACGAGCGGCGAATGCCGCGATCTCTTCGATCCTCAATACCCTTCCTACGGAAGGACGGCACTTACCTGCATCAGTTCAGAAATGCGCGTTCTCTTGTGTCAGCCACCGACCCGAATCGCGCCCAGATCACCCAGAAGACCAAAGCCTTGCAACAGCCACACGACCACCAGGATCACGACGACCACGTTCAGGATCGACTTGATCTTGCGGTCCATCGGCAAGTAGGTGTTGATTGCCCAGAGGGCGACGCCGACGACGACAAGCGTGACGATCAGATTGAGTAATGACATGAATGGTTTCCTTGTGTTGTGCCCATGGGCGTGGGTCGGCGGAGCGACCGGGCGAAGCCTGTGACTGCATGCACTCCGATGCATCGGCGCTCGGATCAGGAGCGAACAAGGCCCCGCAAGAACAGCGCGCCCCCCGCGACGACACCGATCAGGCCGACGATCATGAACCACATCGTGTTTCCCGTGAATCGACCGGTCATCACCTCGGATAGCTGATCCGCCGGAGCGTTGCTTCCCCTCCAGGCGAAGAGAAGCAGCACGGCACCGACGACAAGCGCAACGAGGCCGATGATTTTCGACTGTGTCATTATGTGATCTCCAGAGACGGGTCTCTCCCCGCAAGAATGTGCTTCGGGAGGGGCAAGGGCCCGACCGTTGGCCGCCGTGAGATGCAGCGGCGAGCGCGCAGTATGGCGGTTTCCCGTGCGACGGCACTCACATGGATCAGTCTCTCCGGGAACCGCCCGCGCCGTCACAGACACTTCGTGAACCTGATTGCGCCGATACTGATCCATGTTGTTCCGCCTTTTGGGCGGGGTGATACATTGCTCGAAGGGACGCCAATTTCGGCGATCCGGGAATGGACAGGCATCGCGATGAACCGGCTGATCTACATCATCGGACTGATTGTGGTCATCGTATTTGTCATGGGGTTTCTGGGATTGCGCTGAGTGCAACGGCCAGTCCGAGGGCATCCGACCATGCCGAAGTGAACCACGGCACGACCCGTGGTACCCGCCCCACGTCTGGAGACCTGTTATGAGCACATCCGCCCCCCTGAACACCAAGACCGCGCTGCCCGAGCACGACATCGCCCAGCAGATCGAGACCTTGCGCGCCGATCTTGCGCGATTGACCGCCATGATCTCCGAAGACGTGTCCGACGGAATCGAAACCGCCGGACGCAAGATCGGCCAGACCGGTCGGGACGCACAGGCGACAGCCACCAATGCGGTGCTTGGTCATCCGTTGACCGCAATCGGTATCGCCGCCGGTATCGGCCTCTTGCTTGGCTTGGTCGCGCGAAAGGGCTGATCCGTGACCGGCCTTCCGCTCCTTGCGCCGCTGCGTGATTTCCTTGTGGCCCGAACCGGCGCTGCCGCCGTCCGGGCGGCGATGGCGGCCGTGACGGCCGCGCTGGTTGTTCTGGCGGCGCTGCTTCTGCTCGCATCGGGTCTGGCCGCGCTGACCGATCGGTTCGGTTTTCCGGTTGCGGCACTCTTGGGGGCGATACTCGTGGCGATGCTGGCTTTCGCGATGCATCTGATCGGGCGTGCGCTTGTGGCCCGACGGAAGGCACGGGTTGTCGAGGCGCGCTCCCGAACAGAGGCCGATATCGCCCTGGCAATAGCGCTGACCCGGTCAGCCCGTCCACTCCTGCCGCTCGTGGCCTTTCTCGCGGCCTTCATTCTGGCGCGCCGGTCCTGACCGGCCCCCGCGATGGTCCCTGCACTGATCCAGGTTAGTGCCGGGGCCGTCGCGCCAGATCAAGCTGTTGGTGAGTGATGCGCTTTTCCGGGCGGGCGGACAGACGGCTCGCGCACCCGGAGGCATCCTAGAGAAGGTATTCGGCACGGGACCGGGCCGCACTGTGCAAAGCTCGGCCCCGCGCCGGATGGCCCCGCCGCTTTTTACCTCGTGCGGCGGGGCCACGAGTCCATGACCGGCACGCAAGATCGCCGCATCCGCTGCAATGGTCATTTCATGATAGGCCGTCCCGCGTGTCCCTTCAAACGTGCGGCCAGCACAGGAAGCTGTGAGGCGGGCACACCAGACCGGGCTGACAGTGCCACGGATCGACATTCGCGCGGCTGATCCAGGTTAGGGGGCGTGCCGTGTGTGAGGCCGTTTCAACGTCCGTGCAACGCGCGGCGAAGGGCGCAGAGGTGCCGAGGTCAGGACGACGGCGTTTGCTGGTGCACGATCCGCAGCCATGTGCCGGCATCATTGACATAGGACGAAGTGCACAGCGCCTCATGGATCGGGGTGTCGTCGCGTTCGGCGGACACGTGATAGGCCAGAACGGCCACGTCCTTTTCCCGGGCAAAGCACCGTTCCGAGAAAACCACCGAACGCCAGCGCTGTGCGACCTGGCGTTCCCGCCAGACTGTATTGCCCTGCAGAATGCCCACCGGATATGGAAAGACAAAGACCGCGTCTTTGGTCGTCATCAGCCGGGCGCTGTCGGCACCTTCCGTCCAGAACCGCTCTTCCATGGCCCAGATCGTGTCTTCATCTGTCATGGTTCAATCCTTCATCGTGCTTTCCATTGCAGCAGATGGCCCCTGCGCCGGTCGTTGCTGTCGGAAACCTGTCCCGAGTTAAAAACCGCCGGTCTGCCATTTGGCGGACCGGCGGTTCATGTCAGCGATTATTCCGCGATGCGCTCGACGATCGCCGTGGCGTAGGCGTCGATCAGGGCATTGTAGAAATCGTCCTGCGACGGTGCCACCACGACCCAGTCATCGGGAACCTTGCGCTCTCCGCTGACTGCCGTCATGTAGAGGGGATAACTGCCAGTCAGAGCATCCGTGGTTGTTGCCTTGGAATTCGAACCGGCATTGTTTGCTCCCGCATGGGTGGTCACGGTCCCCTCGAGCGTGTTGAATTCGCCCGAATCCGGCAGCACCGTATCGCCGTCGATCGAAACCTTGTTGATCTCGACCGAGATCCGCGGCGCGTCGGCCTTGTCATCAATGGTGAGTTTCGAGGCGATGGCCGTGGCAATATCCTCGTCCAGAGACGGCCAGAACTTGAGGACATTGTTGTCTTCATAGGCGGTGAGGTTGGATGTGACCTCGAGGCCGGAAAGAGTTTTTTCCAATGCGGCCAAGGGGCCGGCGGCGGCCAGTGCGACTATGCTGCAAAGGGCTGTAGTCTTGAGAAGGTTCATCGTGAGTGTCCTTGGTTTTATCATCATCATCGACAGATACCTGCGCACCGCCGTGACGGGCGGGTCGCACAGTCCCTGTCTGGATGTGAAATGTGAACGACTGCGAGCGTCATGTCGGTTTGTCTGCTCGGTCGTTGCTTGTCGCAGGAAATACGTCCCTCGGCACTTACCTGCATCAGCGTGCCGACACCGTTTTTGATCTAGGAGTTGCGCAGTTGAAAACTCAGATCGCGGAACCGCCTGTAGGAAATACGATGCCTCGTATTTGCCCCGGTCCCGCGCAGGAGCGGCCTGAGATATCGCCGTAGCATATCATGGGAAAGCCAATGAAATTCGAGTGTGGGTGTCATAGCCGCGTCCCATGAGATGATCGCGCTCGTTACCCGACCGCTGTCAAGTTGCCGAAATGATATCCGCGACACTAATTCTGACCGCAGATTGCTGCGCCATTTAAGAGGAAAACGACATGACGAATCATTCTCTGAAATCAACCACCGCAATTCTTACCATCATGTCCTTGTTGCAGCCGGGACCTCTGCTGGCGCAATCCAATCCCAACGCAAATGGAAACGCCGCAGGTGCCGAAGCGCTCACTGAGATCATAGCTGAGACTGACGCCTTGGCAGACGCAGTGACCGCCAGGATTCAGGCCGAGGTCGACGCTGCGGCGGTGGCGCTCGCGGCTGAGGAAGAGGCTGCCAGGGTTCAGGCTGCGGCGGACGCTCAGGCCGAGACGGATGCCGCCGCCAAGGCTGCGGCCGTGGCACAAGCCGATGCAGCGGCGGCGGCAGCGGCAGCCGAGGCTCAGGCGGTAGGGGATGCTGCGGCAGAGGCTGAGGCCGTAGCACAAGCCAAGGCAGAGGCGGCAGCGGTAGCGGCAGAAGAAGCCGCGGCTCTGGCTGCGGCGGACGCAAAATCCACGGAAGAACAAAAGACCGAATCCGCGACACCCGATCAGGGCGTTATCGAAACACTGACCGGTGCGCCGCTTGAAGCGCTGGCCACAGCGGCGGATACCGAAACCCCGGGTGACGTGACAACCGAGACCGTCACGGAGCAGACAAGCCGCGCGAGCAGTGAAGAATTCGAGGAATGGCGCCCTGAGAATCAGGGCGGCACCACAACCCAACAGAGTGTTGCGCAAAACTCGAAATCCAGGAACGGAATGAGCGATTTGCAAAAGGCCGGTCTGGTGGCGCTTGGTGCGGTCGTGGTGGGCGCGATCCTGTTGAACGGTCAGCGTGTAGCAGCGAATACCGGCGACCGGGTTGTTGTGGTTGATGATGACAACGATTACCGGATCCTCAAGGACGATGACGCGTTGCTGCGCCAGCCCGGTTCGGAGGTCCGCACGCAGCGGTTCAGCGATGGCTCCACGCGCACCAATGTCCTGCGCAGCGATGGCACCGAGATCGTCACCATCCGCGATTCCGACGGGCGTGTTCTGAGACGCGTTCTGATCGAGACGGACGGGCGCGAATATGTGCTGTTCGACGACACCCAGACCTTTGCGCCGGTGGTGGTGCGCGACCTGCCCAAGCCAGCCGTTGAGACGTTCGACTATCAGGCGGCCAGCGACGGCGAGAGCCTGCGTGCGGCCCTGCTTGCTGCCGACCGGCGCGACATCGGTCGCAGTTTCAGCCTGCAACAGGTGCGCGACATCAGTGAAGTGCGACAGTTGAGCCCCGAGATCAACCTTCGGAATGTCACTTTTGCCACCGCCTCATCCGCGATCCAGCCCTCGCAGGCCGAGCAATTGCGCCAGATGGGCATGCTGATGCGTGACGTCATCGCCGAGGATCCGACCGAACTGTTTCTGATCGAAGGCTATACCGATGCGATCGGAGAGCCGGGTTACAACCTGCTGCTGTCTGACCGGCGCGCTGAATCCGTCGCGCTCGCCTTCAACGAGTATTTCGATGTGCCGACCGAGAACATGGTCGTGCAGGGATATGGCGAACGCTTCCTGAAAATCCGGACGCAGCAGGCCGAACGGGTCAACCGCCGCGTCGCCGTCCGCCGGATCACGACGCTCATGCGGCAAAGCGGGCAGTGACATGGCGGCGTCTCGTTCTGCAACCCTCATGCAGGCCAATGAGATGTATCGTTCACCGGCAGGCGTCAGCTTCGCGTTCCGCATGAGCAGACGACATCAGGAGAGCTTCGCAGTCCGTGTCACTCCGTCTGGTTCCGGTTGTTCTGCTGGTATCGGGACGGTGGGGGCCGCCCAGCCGAGTTGAGCCGTCGCACGAAGGCCGCAGCGACAATCAACGCCGGTGTGGCGATCAGCGCACCTGCGGCACCCCAGAGCCAGGCACCCGAAGCGATGGCCACGAAAATGGCGATAGGTGCCATTCGAATGCGCGCGCCCACGATCATGGGTGTGATCACATTGGCCTCAATCGCGTTCAGCGCCACGACCACGGCAAAGGGCAATAAAGCGACGGCCGGATCGTTGAAGGAAACGATGCCTACTGCAAGCGTGACAACCGCCAGGATGGCAACCCCGATAATGGGCATGAAGTTTGCGAGCGCAGCAGCGACACCCCAGAGAGGCGCATGCGTCATGCCGATCAGATGGAACGCCGCCGCAACCAAGGCCCCGAGGCTCAGGTTGACAACCGTGATGGCCAGAAGGTAGCGCGCGACATTCGTCCGAACATCGCGCATCGCCCGGCCAACCGCCCGGCGCGTCGATGCCTGCGAAATCAGCGACAGGCCCTGACGCGCCAGCATGACGCGATCACGCAGCAGAAAAAACGTCAGCATGGCCCACAACAAGGCTCCTGCCGCGACGCCCGGCGCCGCGATGGCCCAATCGGCCAGCAGCCGCTGCCCTCCGTCCACCAGCTTGTCCACGGCGTCGTCGCCCGTGGCTTTTCCGTCGTTGGTATCCAATGGGGGAGGATTGTCGGGATTCGTGACCAGGCTCCTTTCCACCACCACAGGAAACCCGCGTTCCGACAACGGCGACAGGTCCGAAATGAGCTGGCGGGCGCGCACTTCCGCCTTGCGCAGAATCTCCGGCCCGCTCGTGGTCAGGGCCTCTGCCGAGGGCGCGAACGCATAGACCGTGGCCGCCATCCCAACCAGAAGGCCGCCGACAACAACAGCCGCGCAGAGAGAGCCGGGCGCGCCCGTGCGTTCCAGCCATCGGACCGCTGGCGCAAGAGCAATTGCGCAGAGCAGCGCCAGAACCGTGGGAACGGCGATCAGACTGGCTGCATCCAGAGCGGCCAGGGTCATCAGCCCGGCGATGATTCCGAGAAACGCCGTCTGCAACGTGCCAAGCCCGAGCGTGGAGAACCATCCCCCGCTCCCGAATGCCCTGGGCTTTGGACTTGATGCAATCAATGCCGGTTCCGGTTGGTCATCTGCCATTTTGTGCGCCGACCTTTCTGGTGGACGAGGGCATCAAGGGGCTGATGGAGGATCGGGAAAAATCATGACTCTCGCAGTCGCTGCCTGGTTGGCGTCAGTGTCGACGCACGGAATTGCCGCCGGCCAGAATGCCCTTGATCAGCACAACCACCGCCGCGTGCAGCGCATCCTGATCGCCTGCCGGTGCGTTTTCGTGCGCGGCCGCCGCATCCTTCAGAATGCCGACGATCTCCTGTTCGGGCAGGATATTGCGATCATTGAGCGCGAGCAGCAGTGATTCGCAAATGGCCAGCGCGGCGGTTCCGGCTGTATCAACGGGTGGGGACATGTCAGGTTCACTTTCAACTCGGGATAGATGCGCGGTTCTCATGAACCCGCAACATCGTGCGATCATAAGCGTCTTCGGTTACTCTGGACTGATGCAAAGCAGCTTTGTCCGCGCATTTTCCGGATATCCGTATCAGTGAGCCCCTCGCCAGCGTTGGCAATGGAAGCGAAAGTATTGCCCTTGGACAGTCCGTTGACCAGAAAACTCTCGGCGTTCGTCGCCTTGTCCGATGTCGATCTTGAAACGCTCAAGCGCTTTCACCGCCAGCGGCGAACCTTCTTGCCTGGGCATGAATTGATCCATGAAGGGCAATCCAAGGCATCGGCCTTCATCCTGGCCGAGGGCTGGGCGCTGTCCTACAAGGTGCTGCCCGATGGCGAGCGGCAGATCGTGGATTTCCAGGTTCCGGGTGATTTTCTCGGCCTGCGCAGCATCCTCTTCCGCACCGCCGATCACAGCATCGAGGCCGCGACGCGCATCGAGGCCTCCGAGGTTCTCGCCTCGGATATTTTCGATGCCTTCGCGCATGCGCCGCGTCTGGCCACCGCCGTTCTGTGGGCGGCGTCACGCGACGAGGCGATGGTGGTCGAGCATCTGGTCAATCTGGGGCGTCGGTCGGCCGAGGAACGCATGGCGCATTTCCTGCTCGAACTCGGGGCACGTCTGATGCTTGTGGGGATGGGCGACAAGACCGGCTATGCCTGTCCTCTGACGCAGTACCACCTTGCCGACGCGCTCGGGCTGAGCGCCGTGCACGTCAATCGCGTGCTGCGTCATCTGCGCGATGACGGCCTCGTCACCTTCCGAAAGGGCCAGGTGGTCTTCAACGATATCGACCGGCTCCGGGACCTTGCGGGATTTGATACCGACTATCTCGATCATGACGGGCCGCTTCTGCGCTGACGCACCGCCCCGGCGAGGCCTTTGCCGGAGGGGCACCGTTCCGGCCGCAGTGCAGCTTATGCCAGCGCGTGCCTGGCCGCGTCGAGTTCGCGGTTGCAGTCGCTGTCATTCTTCGCCGTATGCGCCTTTTCGGCTGCGTGGAAATGCTTCATCGCCGAGTCCTTCTTGGGTCCGGCAGTGGCCTTGTCGCAGGCGGCCTTGACGCTCTTCATCTTGTCGGCTGTGTTCGGCGCAGGTGTTTTCGAGTCCATGGTATGGATCCTTTCAAGTGTTTGTACGAATTGACAAAGCTCCCCGCCGGGCCGGGCTGAAGACCGGTTTTGCCCCGGCAGGAAACCTTGTCGGCACTCGTAACAAACGTCCGACGGCTAATGAGTTTGCCGTCACCAAGACCCCTACCCGGTTTTCTCTGGCGCAAGACTGATGCAGGTTGGTGCCGAGGTGATTTCTTGCACCTTGTTTAGCCCGGCAATAAAGGGCAGGGCGCGAGGTTTCACGCGCGCGATCGCCGCGTCCTGCGGGCTCGGCGGAAGATGCCGGTGTGTTCATGATGGCTTTCTCTGCGTCTACTGCTGACTTTTCCGTATATGAAGTGAAGTCTACCGCGGCCTTCAGTTCGCCGCGCTCCACATCCGATACCGCCCCTGCCCGGTCATCTCGCGGATCAGACCACGGGCTTCCATCCAGGCCAAGTTGCGCTGGACGGCGGCGCGGCTGGCGCCGGTCAGGGCCTCGGCCATCGGGGCGGAGATGATGGGCCATTCGGTCAGTACGGCGCGCAAGGCCGGGGGCGTGCGGCCAGAAAGCGATGCCGTCTCGGCCTCTGCCCGCGCTGACCAGGCCTCGATGTCGTCGAGGTGCCGCATTGCGGTCAAACATGCGGTCTCCATCCCCTCAAGCCAACGCGCCAGACGGTCAGCCGCTGGGCCAGCGGCGCGCAGCCCCCCTGCCCCGCCCATGGCCAGAGGTGCAAAGACTGCGCCCTTGCCTTCACTAGCCGCGGTCCGCGCTGCCGTGACGGCCGCTTCCACTCGATCACCCTGCTGCCCGAGGCCCGCGAGGCTCCAGAGGTGAAAGCCCATGCAGGCGCGGGTGATCGGGTGAAGAACGGCGGCTTGTGCCATCAGTTCCAGCCAACCGCCCGCGCGATCCGCGAAGGGTTCTACCTCATCGCCGAGGGTCGCGGGGGCGCGGCGGTCGAGGAATGCGGACAGGTCGACCTCTGGGTCGGGACCGTCTGTCAGACGGCGCACCGCCCAACCGATACGAGCGAGCGCCGCGGTGTCGTCCTGAACTCCGGACAGGCGCATGGAGATCCAGAGCGCCAGCCGATCAGGGCCGATGCGGTCACCCGATATGATGACGGCTGCTGGGGCTACAAGGACATGGAGGAAAGCGCTGGCCCGAACGAGTCTCGCGCTCCCCTTGCGTTGATCGCGCTCCTCTCCGAATTGAAGGACCTCGACAGCTACGCCCAGGACTGGCGCCAGCGCTGCCGGGACTGGGCGTCGATTCCGGACTACCAGGAAAGCGACAAGATCAAGCTCGCGGCCCCTGTGACGCTCACCGATGGCAGCACCTGCCAGATCGTCACCGCGACGCACTACAGGCGGGGTCGGCAGAAACGCCGCTGCTACCGCATCGAGGAAACCGGTGGGCTCGTGCGGCTGTCGAAGGCGACACTCGTGGCTCGGAGGTGCTCAACTCCGCGAAAGGTGCTGCCAGCCCGGTGCTGGCGGAGTTCCTGGCGGGGCGAGATTAGGTGCTGCGCCGGACCGTTGATCGACCTGCCGGCGACAGCAGATCCTGCGGCTTGGGTTGACAAGGCAATGCAAATGCATTACCTATTGCAGGCAGCAAAGACCCTTTTCTTTCAGGAGACTGCCATGACCGCGCTCGCACAAGATGTCTCGAAACTCACGGATCGGTATCAGACGACCGTGCCGGCGGGTGTGCGCAAGCAGCTCAAGCTGGGGAAGGGCGACCAGATTCGCTACTGCACCGAGCCGAGTGGCAGGGTCTATATCGAGCCGGTGCGCAGCGACGAGGAAGATCCCGTGCTCGGCGCGTTTCTCGATTTTGTCGAGGCCGATATCAAGGCGCATCCGGACCGCATTCGGGCGTTCGATGGGGCTTTGCATGACCGTCTTGCAGCACTGGTCGGAGACGTCGACGTCGATCTCGATGCGCCGCTATCGCTCGAGGATGAATGAGCGGCGATAGCGTGCCCGCCCAAGCGCCCCTTGTCGTAAACGGATGGTCGATTTATGCGCATCCGCTCTTTCTGGACCAGATCGAAGGGCTGACCCTGGAGGTCGAGGCGCGCAAATCGCGCGATCCCAAGACCTGGCGCAAGAAAAATTGCACGAAACGGCTGGCCGCCATCTTCAAGCTGGTCACCGAGGCCATACCGGCAGATCCCGGTGCCGCCGCTTTCCGGCAAGGTGGAACACTCGGCGATCACCGCAAGCACTGGTTTCGGGCAAAATTCTTCCAGCAGTATCGGTTGTTCTACCGGTTCAACAGCGATGCGAAGGTCATCGTGGTGGCCTGGGTGAACGACGACAAGACCCTGCGCGCCTATGGCAGCAAGACGGATGCCTATGCAACATTCAAAGGGATGCTGGAAGATGGCAATCCACCTGACAATTTTGACGCACTCCTGAAAGAAGCGGCGGCGGCGCACAAGCGGTTCGAAACGTCCCTTGAAGCGGTGCCCGATCGGTAAGTGGGCCAGCTTGCTGTGACCCTATGGCATTATCGTTTACGACGCCACGCTGGAAAATGTAGCATCGGTTGATAATATGGTCGGAGAAAGCGCGATGAATGAGACGGAAAAGGATGGGCAGCACCTCTGTCTCGAGGGGCGTTTCCGTGGCCGCTGAAGTCAATTCGTATGAAGCTTGGTTTCGCGCGCAGGTGCAGGATGCGCTGGACGATGCGCGCGCCGCGACACCTCATACGCAAGCGATGCAGGCCGCGCAGGCGTTGATTGACGCGATGCGCCGGGGCCGTTCTTGACAGTGCGCGCGCGCCACGTATGTACATCCGTGTAACCCCACGAGGCCTGCAACGATCAAAGCCAAAATCCGCAAAGTCGGCAACTCCGCCGTCATGACGCTCAGCACCGAGATGCTTGCGCTGCTCGATGCCAATGAAGGGGATACCCTCTATGCGGTGCGCACGGATGACGGCGGGCTGAAGCTGATGACGGAAAACCCCGAACTGCAGGCGGCCTTGGCGGCGGCCGAGATCGTCATGGATGAGAACCGCGATCTTCTGCAAGCTCTTGCATGAGCGATTGGGTCTGGGTTCCGCTGGCCGCCTTGCACGTTGTTCATGATCGTCAGATCGCGCGCCATGGTGGTGCAGCAGGGACCCGCGATCCGGCCCTTCTGGAAATGGGATGCACACGGGCGCAGAACCGTGCCGCCTACGAGAACGTGGATGCGTTCGGCATCGCGGCGGCCTATGCCCACCCAATGCAACGACGAGCGCAAACGCGCGGTCAGTTGTTCTTGACCAGAACCGGGCCGGTCCGGGTGTCAGGTGTGCGTCCGGGTGCTGCATGGCGTTCGCGGGCACCCTCGACAAGCGGAATGCTGGCGGTTGTGCAGCCCATGTCGGCCAGGAAGCTGACAAGGCCGACGATGGTCTTGAAATCGCGCAGCTTTAGGACGCTGCGGCTGGTGACGAGCATCTTGTCGTCCCGCCCGTCCGGGGCGACGGCCCGGATGACCCAAGAGCCGTACCAGCTGTTGTGACGCTTCTCGGCGCCTTCCTTGCAGACCACCTCGATGAGATAGCCTGCGGCCAGGAGGCCGCGCAGCCCGTCTTCTGTAACCACATTCGGTGCTTCTTCTATCATGGCCTTCCCTTGGGTCTTTCTTCTGCCTGAGGTGCAGTTTCGGGCCCACGGGATCGTGACACCGCGGGCGATACAAAACAACATGAACGATGTCAAAGCAATAATAAAAGCTTGACGAAGCTCGCCTTGCTCCAATAACAATGATAGCCGACAAAATTGCGATCTTAAAGACGGCAAAGGAGTTTTGCCCTGCGCATTCTCCATGCGTGCAACATCCCCCTCATGCTGCTGATCACCGTGCTCGTGGTGGCTGGTCCGGCACATGCCTGCATCCCACCCGAGCGGCCGTTCCTGCCTGCGTCCAGAGAGGACATGCGCACCTACGCGGATCTGATCCGGGGGGATTTCGAGAGCTACATCGCCGATGTGCAGGACTACGTCCGCTGCCTCGACGAGGAACGCGCACGGGCCTTTGTCGAAGCCAGGGAGGTGAGCGAGGAGTACGGGCGTTTCGTCAGCGCGGTTGAATGACGGGGTCGGTCAGCAGGTATTACGCGGGCAGCGTTCATGTGCATCAAAAAATACTTTGCTGCACATTTACTTTGTGTGCATCATGAAGGTGTTTGCTGCACACGCCCCGTGAGAAGAATCGCATGACTACCCTATCGCATTCGCGTGCCGCGCAAGTGGCCTATCAGGATTTGCTCAGGCTGCACCTCGATGAGGCCGCCTCGGGCGTTGTCGGCAGTATTGAGGAGCGTCATCGCAACGGGCGCATCTACCTATACGACAAGTTCCGGATCGGCACGCAGATGAAAAGCCGATATCTGGGCGAAGACTCTCCCGAATTGCGTGCGCGGCTGGCCCGGACGACCGACCTCAAGGCGCAGGGCGAAGAGCGCAAGAAACGGATGTCGCGGCTGGCGCGCACACTGCGCGCGGAAGGATTCATCGCAACCGACCGCGATACCGGCTCGATGCTGCTGGCCTTCGCGCGGGCCGGAGTGTTCAGACTCGGGGGCACTTTGGTTGGCACCAGCGCTTACGGTCTCTATCAAGGGGAACTCGGCGTAAGGTTTGATTCCGATGAGCTCGCACAGACGGGCGACATTGATTTTGCCAGTTTTGAGCGGCTGTCGGTCGCCCTCGGCGACCGGGTTGAGGAACATCCCGGCGAGATCCTCAAAGCCATGCAGTTCGATCCCGTGCCCGGGGTGCACGACCGACAGGTCTGGAAGTGGCGCCAGACCCGGGGCGAGGCCATGGTGGAGTTCCTGACGCCCGCGTTCGGAGACGAGCGCGTCAAACCCCTGCCGGCTCTGGGGGTGAGCGCGCAGGCGCTGAATTATCTGAACTTCCTGATTGCGGATCCGCTTCAAGCCGTGGCGCTCTATCGCTCCGGTGTGCTGGTTCAAATCCCGCGACCGGAACGTTTTGCGATCCACAAGCTGATCGTGGCGGATCGCAGACGCGGGGGCCCCGACCAGGCGAAGGCGCGAAAGGATCTCGGCCAGGCCGCGTTCCTTGTCTCTGTCCTCGCCGAGGATCGGCCCGATGATCTGATGGAGGCCTATCAAGATGCCGTCTCACGCGGACCTCGTTGGCGTGAGCGGATCACGGCGAGCCTTTCGCGCTGTCCGGTCACGGCGGATATCCTGCGCGGGCTTCAGTGACGGATTCCCCGCTTTGGCGGGAAGGCGCATTTCTGAGGTCTCGATGTCGCCAATCTCTGCCGACAGATCACCAAGCATCCGCACATGATGACATACAGCAGCGGATACTGCTGATATCTGGTGCTTGGCTCGAGACGAAGCCAGTGACGAGCGATGATCAGCCCTTTCGGGTTCGTTCGAAAAAATCCTCTTGATAGCACGAGTAGGGCATTGTGTCGCCGCACCATTATAGACGGAGTTGGTATCTTGAAGCACGTGGTTCGAAATCTGGCCGCCGCCGCGGTCGTCACCGTATCGACTTTCTCGGGGTCAGCTACACCGGCACACGCCTATCCGGTCGATTGCGCGATCCTGCTCTGCCTGGCTGGCGGCTGGCCTGCCTCCGCGCCCTGTGCCCATGCGCGCGCCGTGTTCATCCGGCGGATCACCCCTTGGCCGATCGAGCCACCTCTGCAAATCTGGCGCTGTCCAATGGGTGTATCCTTCGAGAATCCCGAGCCCGTCGATCGTCTTCTCAGGCTTGCCAGGATGCAGGCGGAACCCCACTCGTCCTCCTTGCCAGAACCCGACGCAATGCACCTTGCGCAAGCGGTCGGCGCTGGTGCCGATATCGATATCAGCGGTCCGACCTTCGCGTTCATCCGCTCGATCAACGTCTTTGATGTGTATCTGCGCCAGGGATTGGTCGGCGAGGGGGAGGATTGCCGCCGAACGGCGCGGATCAGGCATGGCAGCTATGATGCCAACGGCCGATATCACTGGCGTGATGGCTCCTCAGCAGCGCTGCCGTCGGCGTTTCGCGGTGACGAAGGGTTCGGGACGACGTGCCCCGGTGTCGCCGTCCGTGCGGTTTTTGTCGAATGGTTGGATCACAACGGCGGCTACGGCTTCGAGCAGGTCGATTACTGACATCTTGCGGATCCGCACGCACCGGGTCCGCCCCCACCAAGCCCTGCACCGGAGACTGTGCGAACAACAAAAAAGACAAAAAACGCCAGACCGTAAAGTCTGAGGCCGCGCTGAAAACCCCTGAACAAGGTTCTTTTAGCGCGGTGCCCCAACCTCTGCAACCCGCAATGTAGTTTTGCTGGCAAGAGTGTATTTGCCTCGCGGCATGGCGTCGGCTCTCGCTGGAGACCCGATCATGGAACCAACAAGCGGCCTGATCCTGCGACGGATCACTCAGACCGAGCTTTCCGTATCCGCCCACAAACTGGCCACGATCATTCTCGATGGCATCGCCTGGAAGGAGGGCTACAACGGGTTGTCGCGCGGAACGGACGCCTTCACCCTCGCGGGCCTGGCAGAAAAGATGGGCGTCGCGCGCCAGTATCTGACCGTGCTCTTGGGCGAACTCGAAGCCTCCGATCTGAAGTTGCGCCGCGAGAAGCCAAACGGCAAATATGCGCCCTGGCTATTCCGGTTCGCGGCCTTCGAGGACGACGGCGAACCACAGGATGGTGAGTCAGGCACAGGCGACACATCACTATATAGAGAAGATTCTAACAAAACTATATTTTCCGGGCATATCAACATTGATGCCGGTTCCAACGTCTTCCAGACCCGTTGGGCGGCGCTGATCAGGGCAGCCAAGACGGCTTTGCCCTGCTGGAACATCGATACGCAAGTGATCTGGGACCGCTTTCTCGCCTTCAACCGCGCGCGGGGAAATGCCCGGGTGCCGGCGGGCTTTCTGCTCGGTTTCATGCGCGGGTGGCCGCGGTAGCCGCGGTCGACAAAGGCCATGTCCGGGCGCTGATCGGTCAAGGTCTCCACCTGCTCCAGCGCCTCGTGCAGGGTGTGTCCGTCATAGGGATTGCCCTGCAGTGACCGCATGCCGACGACGAAGCCGCCTTCGGTGGTGGTGGCGGCGGTGATCTTCGTGCCGAACTCGTAGCGCTTGTGCACCTTACCTTTCGAGATACAGTCCACCGCCGGTTCGTGCAGACTGTAAAGCTTCTTTCGGTCCTTCGGCTTCTGCGCCAGCAGCCGCTTCGCCAAGGCCACCAGATCTTGCAGCCGCAGCTTAAGCGGTCCCTCGGCCACCTTGTCCATCTGCCGTTCGATGTCCCGCAGCACGCGCCCGGTGTAGCCCTTGAGCCGACGCAGGGCCTTGCGCATCCGCTTGAATTGCCGGGCATGGGCATAACGGCCGACCTGCCCGCAAAGCCGGGGGCCAAGGCGATTGTAATTCGTTCACCCTGAACAGCTCTTATCCTGCTGAAATAATATCAAACGCTGCATCCAAAACCTAAGGAAAATGCTGCGTTATCACGCAAAATCAGCAGGATAAGAGCTGTTCAGGGTGAACTAGTTAGGGCCAAGTTCGAGCATCCGTTCCGGGTGATTAAACGCCAGTTCGGCCATATGAAGACCCGCTACCGGGGCCTCGCCAAGAACTGCGCTCAACTCTTCACGCTTTTCTCCCGTGGCAACCTTTTGCTGCTCCGACTAAGGCGGATCGCATGTGGACGAGTCTACCCAGAAGTCGGGAAACTGCCCCTGCGGCGAACCTTGAAACGGCGAAATCCGCCCCCAACATGTCGTCTCATACCCGACAAGACGATCAGCCCACCATCTCGCCACAGCCGGACGCGGTGCTCAGACGTTCCTTAACGTTGCAGTCCTTTTTTACTCCGGGGCTATTCCGCCGCGCGATCCTGCAACGCGGACCAGGCATCGTATTGCGACAGGAACACGCGGCCGGTCAGATCGTCGAGCAAATGGCTGCGTTTCAGGCGGTCCATCACCGGGCCCTTGACCTCGGAGAGGTGCAGCGTGATGCCGATGCCGCGCAGGCGGTCGTTGATCGCCTCGAGGCTCTCGAGCGCGGAAAAGTCGATCTCGTTCACCGCCGAACACATCAGCACCACGTGCCGGATCGGGCAAGCCTCGGCCACGCGGTCCTGGATCATGTCCTCGAGAAAGCGCGCGTTGGCGAAATAGAGGCTCTCGTCGATCCGCAGGGTCAGCACCGTCGGAACGGTCTTGACCCGGTGGCGCAGCACATTTCGGAAATGTTGTGTGCCGGGCACCAGCCCGACCTCGGCCACATGCGGGCGCGAGGTCTTGTAGAGGTGCAGCGCGACCGACAGCAGCACCCCCGCCGAGACGCCCGCCTCCACCCCCATCCCCAGCGTGAGCACGATGGTGGCGAGCACGGCGGCGAAATCGGCACGCGAATAGCCCCAGGATTTGCGCAGGATCGAGAAATCGACCAGCGTCAGCACGGCGACGATGATCGTCGCGGCCAGCACCGCCTTGGGCAGGAAGAAGACGAGCGGCGTCAGCGCCACGGCGGCGATGGCCAGCCCCACGGCGGTAAAGGCCCCGGCGGCGGGCGTCTCGGCACCGGCATCGAAATTCACCACCGACCGGGCAAAGCCCCCCGTCACCGGATAGCCGCCGGTGAAGGCGGCGCCGATATTGGCCGCGCCAAGGCCGATCAGTTCCTGGTCGGGGTCGATGCGCTGGCGGCGTTTGGCCGCCAGCGTCTGCGCCACCGAGACCGATTCGACAAAGCCGATGAGCGAGATGAGCGCGGCGGGCAGCACCAGCGCCGAGACGAGATCGGGCGACAGATCCGGCAGGGTGAGCGGCGGCAGGCCCTGCGGGACGGCGCCCACGATGGCCACGCCCTGCCTGTCCAGTCCGAAGAGCCAGACGACAAGGGTCGAGACCGCGACCGCCGCCACCGGCCCGGTCCGCGCCAGCAGATCGGCCAGGCGCGGCGCGAGCCCCGCGCGCAGCAGCAAAGGCCTCAGCCCCTTGCGCACCCAGAAGAGGAACCCGGTCGCCAGCACCCCGATCACCAGCGTCGGCCCGTTCACCGCGCCCAGCTGCGCCCCGAGCCCGGCCAGCATCCCGATCAGCGTATGCCCGCCCGCAGGCACGCCGAGGATGTGCCTGAGCTGGCTCGTGGCGATCAGCAGACCGCTGGCGGTAATGAAGCCCGCGATCACCGGGTGGCTTAGGAAATTGGCGATGAAGCCCAGCCGCAGCAGCCCCAGCGCCAGCAGCATCGCCCCCGACAGCAGCGCCAGCGTCAGCGCGGCGGCGGCATAACCCATGCTGCCCGCCTCGGCCACCTGGCCGATGGCGGCGGCGGTCATCAGCGACACCACCGCGACCGGCCCCACGGCCAAGGCCCGGCTGGTGCCGAAAATCGCGTAAAGGATGATCGGCACGATCGAGGCATAGATCCCGGCCTCGGGCGGCAGGCCCGCCAAAAGCGCATAGGCCAGCGATTGCGGGATCAGCATGATCGTGACGATCACCGCCGCCATCGTATCATTGCCAAGCGCGCCGCGGTCATAGCGGCGGCCCCAGTCAAGAATGGGTAGATAGCGGGCAAGCGGTCGGAGCATGGGGCAGGTCTTTCAATGCAGGTCAGGCAGGGCCGTTTCGCCCCGCCCGGATCGAGTGTGCGTGGTCGGGGTCAGGTGCTTTCGTTTGCGGTGATCTTTTCGGGCTTGGCCATCCATTCGCGCCCGCGCAGCATTGCCTTCCAGTAGATCGGCGGCAGCAGCCGTTCCTTGAGCAGCCAGGCAAGGCGGCTTGGCCTTGTGCCGTCGATCAGGAACTTAGGAAAGCTGGGCTTCATCACCCCGCCATAGCCGAACTCGGCCAGCACGATACGCCCGCGTTCCACCGTCAGCGGGCAGGAGCCATAGCCGTCATATTGCGCCACCGCCTCGCGGCCCGCGATGTCAGCGACGATATTCTCGGCGACCACCGGGGCCTGTATCCGCGCCGCAGCGGCCGTCTTGGCATTGGGGGCGTTCATTACATCACCCAGCGACCAGATATTGTCGTGGGTCTTGTGGCGCAGTGTCGCCTGATCCACGTCGATCCATCCGGCGGCATCGGCCAGGGCCGAGACGCGGATGAAATCGGGGGCGCATTGCGGCGGGCAGACATGGATCATGTCAAAATCCATGGTGATCCGCTCGGGCGCTGTATCAGGTTTCTTCACCTCGAAGGTGGCGGTGCGGGCCGGGCCGTCAATGGCGACAAGATTGTGAAAGAAATCAAGATTGGCGCGGTATTTGTCCATATAGGATTGCAGGGCGGGCACGTAATCCTTGACCCCGAAGAGCACGCCACCGGCATTGCAGAAATGAATGTCGATATCGTTCAGAACACCCGTGCGGAACCAGTGATCGGCGGAGAGATAGAGCGCCTTTTGCGGCGCGCCCGCGCATTTGATCGGCATTGGCGGCTGGGTAAAGAGCGCGCGGCCCGCCTTCAACCCCTGCACCAGTTGCCATGTATAGGGTGCCAGATCGTAGCGGTAATTCGAGGTGACGCCATTGCGCCCCAGCGTTTCTTCCAGCCCCTCAACCTTGGCCCAATCGAGCTTTAGCCCCGGACAGACCACCAGGCGGTCGTACTTCACCACCCGGCAGCCATCGAGGATCACGGCGTTGTCCGCAGGCTCGAACGCGGCCACGGCGGATTTGATCCAGTGCACGCCGCGCGGGATCAGCGCGCCCATGGTCTTGGCCGTCTCGGGTGCGTCAAAGATGCCACCACCCACCATGGTCCAACCCGGTTGATAGTAGTGGATATCCGCCGGGTCGATGACCGCGATGTCCAGATCGGGCTTGCGCGCGTGCAGGCTGGCGGCCACGGCGATGCCGCCCGCGCCAGCGCCCACGATCACCACGTCGAATTTGGCATCGCCCGTGTCGGTGGGCGTCTTGCCGCCGTTGATGATGCGCCGCGCAACGCCCGCCATGTCATAGCCTGCCGCCTTGGTCGCGGCGAGGATCTCGGGCACCGGGCGGCGCGTGGCCTCAGAGAGCGACCAGAGCGTGGCCGAGCGTGTGCCGGTGCGGCAATAGGCCAGAACCGGGCCGGGCAATTCACGCAAGGCGCGCCCGAAATCGCCCGCGTCCTGATCGCGCACCATTCCGGCGGTGATCGGCAGATAGCGTGCCTCAAGCCCTTCGGCGTGGGCCGCCGCCTCAATCTCCTCGAAATTCGGCTGATCGGCGCCTTCGCCATCGGGGCGGTTGCAGATCACCGCGCGAAACCCCGCCGCCTTGATCGCCGCCAGATCGCCGGGGGCAATCTGAGGGCTGACCGACAGCGCGTCGGTTATTGTCTTGATGTCCATGGTTCACCCCTTGGGCGTGTGTTTACAGCGCGTTGACCGGCAGTTTCAGCATCGGGCGACCATCGCTGTCCTTTGGCACCTCGCCCGCGCGCATGTTGACCTGCAAGGACGGCAGGATCAGCCGTGGCATGCCAAGCGTTGCATCGCGTTCGGTGCGGAAGGTGATAAAATCCTCGCGCGTCTTGCCGGCACCCACATGGATGTTGTGGGCCTTTTCCTCGGCCACGGTGGTTTCCCACGCGATATCGCGACCGTTCGGGCCGTAATCGTGGCACATGAAGAGGCGCATTGCGTCCGGCAGGGCCAGCACCTTTTGAATGCTGTCATAGAGCGTGCCCGCATCGCCGCCCGGAAAATCGGCCCGCGCCGATCCGCCATCGGGCATGAACAGCGTATCACCGACAAAGGCGGCATCGCCCATCACATGGGTCATGCAGGCTGGGGTGTGGCCGGGGGTGTGCAGGGCGAAACAGGGCATGGTGCCGACAGTGTAAGTGTCGCCATCCTTGAACAGCGCGTCAAACTGGCTGCCGTCGCGCTGAAACTCGGTGCCCTCGTTGAAGATTTTGCCGAACACCTCCTGCACGGTCAGGATGTTCTCGCCGATGCCGATCCTGCCGCCCAATGCGCGCTGGATATAGGGCGCGGCCGAGAGGTGATCGGCGTGGACATGGGTTTCCAGAATCCAGTCCAGCGCCAGCCCGCGTTCGCGGACCCGCGCAATCAGCATATCGGCGTGATCAAAGCTGATCCGCCCGGATGCGGGATCGAAATCCATCACCGAATCGACAATCGCACAGGCGTCTGACGCCGGGTCCTTGACGATATGGCTGATGGTATTGGTCGCCTCGTCGAAAAAGCTTTCGACCTCGGGGCGGATGGTCATGTCAACAGGATAAGCGGTCATGATGTTCCTCCGGTCTTTGGGGATCAAAGCTTGCAAGTGCGGATGCCGAGGATGCGATAGAGCAGGCAAAAGCGCATGCCTGCGGTGGCAATCAGCACGATGCCCGCAATTGCGGCGATCCATTTCGGCGCGCCTGCGGCAAACATCGCCGAAAACCCGCCAAAGGCGAGCGCCAGCAGGGCAAGGCCCAGAACGATACGAATGATGCGGTCGACAGACCCGATATTGGCAGTCATGACGGTCCTCCGGTTAAAGTTAACTGCTGAATAGAGGTTTTCACGGAACGCGTATGTGATGAAGTCACCAAGCGGTGCGAAAACGCAGCCAGCCCTCTGCCGGATCAGCCCGCGCAGACCGGTCCGCGACCGTTACGCGCGCGCCCTTTTGGGGGAAACGATGCCCTCTTGCAGCGGCAGGATGCGGTCAAGCAACTGATCGCGATTGGACGCGATATCGGCGATGGTCACGCCGTCGAGCACGTCGAGAAAAGCCCGTGTCGCTGCCTGAAAGGTCTGCGACAGCTTGCAGATGCCGATCAGCGGGCAGGTGTTGGTGGTGCGGTTGAAACACTCCACCACGTCGAACGGTCCCTCGGTCAGGCGCACGACCTCGCCCACGCGGATCGTCTCGGGCGCACGGGCCAGCCGAAAGCCGCCACCGCGCCCGCGCTGCGTGTCGATGAACCCGGCCTTGCCCAGTTCATGCACGATCTTGACGATATGCGGGCGCGCCAGCCCATGCACCTTGACCACATCATCCACACGCACCAACGCAGGCGCTTTCAGCGCCGCCAGTTGCAGCGAGCGCAGGGCGTAATTGGTATAGCTGGTCAGCCGCATGGCATCGAATTCCTTTCATTGATCTAATTCCCGTAGAGCTTTTCTTCAAGCAAAGCCAGAAAAACTGTCATGGCGGTGTAGGGTTCGGCGACCAGCCCACCAATGGAGCGCCAGAATGCCGCACCAAAAGTATATTTTACTTATATCTTATGATCAAGAATCGTTCTAAATGTCTGCTATCCGGTTGGGGCAGGTCGCCCCGCCCGCAACCCTGAAGGAACATATCACATGGGTATCCATATCGGCGACACCGCCCCCGATTTCACCGCCGACACGACGGCCGGCCCGATCAGTTTTCACGACTGGATCGGGGACAAGTGGGTTTTCTTCTTCAGCCACCCGGCAGATTTCACCCCGGTCTGCACCACCGAAATGGGGCGCACCGCGCAGCTTTCTGCGGAATTTGCCAAGCGCCACGTCAAGCCGCTTGGCCTGTCGACCGATGGCGTCGAAGAGCATCAGGCCTGGATCAAGGACGTGAACGACACGCAATCCACCACGGTGGATTTCCCGATCGTCGCCGACCCTGACTGCGCAATCGCGCGGCTTTACGAGATGATCCACGCGAATGAGAGCGAAACCGCCGCTGTGCGTTCGGTCTTCATCATCGACCCCAACAAGCGGATTCGCCTGACCATGACCTATCCGATGAGCGTGGGGCGCAATTTCGACGAGATCCTGCGTGTGATCGACGCGCTTCAGACCGGCGACAAAAACCGCATCGCCACCCCGGCCGATTGGGTGCCCGGTGGCAAGGTGATCATCCCGCCCTCGATCCCCAATGCCGAAGCCGAAAAGCTGTTCCCGCAGGGCTTTGACGAACTGCGCCCCTACCTGCGCACCACGACCCTTTGATCAAGGTGCCCCGCCGGGTTTCCGGCGGGGCCGACCCTGCATAACCGGAGGTGTTCCATGTTCGACAGTTTCAGCGCCGAGACACTGGCGCGTGTTCAATTCGCCTTTACCATCTCGTTCCACATCATCTTTCCCGCCTTCACCATCGGGTTGGCAAGCTGGCTCGCGGTGTTGAATGCGCAGTGGCTGCTCACGCGCGACGCAACATATCTGACGCTGTTCGAGCATTGGAAAAAGATCTTCGCCGTGGTGTTCGGCATGGGCGTCGTGTCGGGCATTGTCATGTCCTATCAGTTCGGGACCAACTGGGCGGTGTTTTCCGACAAGGCCGGCCCGGTGATCGGCCCGCTGATGGCCTATGAGGTGCTGAGCGCCTTTTTCCTCGAGGCCGGGTTTCTTGGCATCATGCTCTTTGGGCGCGAGAGGGTGGGCGACCGGTTGCACATGTTCGCCACCGCGATGGTGGCGGTCGGCACGCTGGCCTCGGCCTTCTGGATACTGTCGGTCAACAGCTGGATGCAGACACCTGCGGGCTATGGGATCAACGCCGATGGCCAGTTCGTGCCCGAGGACTGGTGGGCGGTCGTCTTTAATCCGTCCTTCCCCTACCGCTTGGTGCATATGGTGATGGCGGCGTATCTGACCACCGCCTTCGTGGTCGGCGGGGTCAGCGCGCTGCACCTCTTGCGCGACCGCACAAGCGCCACGGCGCGGCGCGGTTTTTCGATGGCGATGTGGATGGCGGTGATCGTGACGCCGCTTCAGATCGTGGCGGGCGATTTCCACGGTCTCAACACGCTGGAGCATCAGCCGGTCAAGGTCATGGCGATTGAGGGGCACTTTGACAGCCACCCCGAGGGCGCGCCGCTCTATCTTTTCGGTATCCCCGATCAGGACAATCAGCGGCTCGATTACGCGGTTGGTATCCCGAAACTATCCTCGCTGATTCTCAAGCATGATCTGAACGCGCCGCTGGCTGGCCTCGATACCGTGGCGCGCGAAGATCAGCCCCCGGTGGCCATCGTGTTCTGGTCGTTCCGCATCATGATCGCGATCGGTTTTGCGATGCTGGGCATCGGCCTTTGGGCGGGTTTGCGCCGCGTGCAGGGGCGGCTTTACGACAGTGCGATGCTGCACCGTGCCGCCGTGGCGATGGGGCCTGCGGGGTTTGTCGCCGTGCTGGCGGGGTGGGTGACGACAGAGGTCGGCCGCCAGCCCTATACCGTCTACGGCCTCTTGCGCACCTCTGACAGCCTGGCACCGGTCGCGGCCCCGGCGGTCGCCGCCTCGCTCATTGCCTTCATCGTGGTCTATTTCTTCGTCTTCGGCGCGGGCACCTTTTATGTGCTGCGGCTGATGAATCGCGCGCCCGATACGGGCGGCGAGGATGATCATGGCCCGACCCGCACCGCCGGGATCACACCCGTTGCGCAACTGCATGCCAGAACCTTTGTTCCCGGCGAGTAAGGAGAACTGACAATGGAATTCGATCTTGCGTTCATCTGGGCCGGGCTCATCGCCTTTGCCGTGCTGACCTATGTGGTGCTGGACGGCTTCGATCTGGGTGTCGGAATCCTCTTTCCCTTAGCCGGATCGGAACGCGACCGCGACACAGCGATGAATACGGTCGCCCCGGTCTGGGATGGCAATGAGACATGGCTGGTGCTGGGCGGCGGCGGGCTGTTCGCGGTGTTTCCGCTGGCCTATGCGGTTGTGATGCCGGCGCTTTACATGCCGATCACGCTGATGCTGCTGGCGCTGGTGTTTCGCGGCGTGGCGTTTGAATATCGCTGGAAAACGCGGCGCTGGAAACGGGTGTGGGATCACGCCTTCTTCGGCGGCTCGCTGGTTGCGGCATTCTGTCAGGGCATTGTCCTTGGCGCGCTGGTGCAGGGCATAGAGGTCACGGGCCGGGCCTATTCGGGCGGCTGGTGGGACTGGCTGACGCCGTTCTCGGTGCTGACCGGGCTGGCGGTGGTGGCGGGCTATGCGCTTCTGGGCGCAACCTGGCTGGTGCTCAAGACCGACGGGCCGCTGCAACTGGGCATGCGCCGCCGGGCATGGTGGCTGGGGTTTGCCACGCTTGGCTTCATGGGGATCGTCAGCCTTGCCACCCCGTTTCTGGAGCCGGTCTATTTCCAGCGCTGGTTCAACCTGCCGGGCAGCGCCTTCAGCATCGTCATGCCGGTGCTGGTGCTGGGCGCGGCCTGGGCGCTTTTTACCGGGTTGAACGACAGCCGCGATCTGCGCCCGTTTCTGGCGGCGCTGTCGCTCTTCGTGCTGGGCTTTATCGGGATTGGCATCAGTTTCTATCCGATGATGGTGCCGCCTTCGCTGACCATCTGGCAGGTGGCGGCCCCCGATGAAAGCCTGGCCTTCGCATTGGTCGGCACGCTGTTTCTTGTGCCGCTGATCCTTGCCTATACCGCCTACGCCTATTGGGTGTTTCGCGGCAAGGTGCGTCCGGGAGAGGGGTATCACTGATGTCCCCCATCTTGCGGCACTTCGGCTGGTTCGTTCTGCTCTGGCTGCTTGGCATCGGCGCGTTGGGTGCCGTCGCCACCCTCATACGACTGTTTATCTGACCCTCATGACTGGAGATACTCATGAAAAAGACCCTTCTCGCCGCCGCGACCGTGGCGGGCCTTGCCACGGGGGCACAGGCCTCGGAAAAGGCGCTCGTGACCGTCGTCACCTCGCCCGAGCCGCAGACGCAACTCATGGCCATGGTGCTGACCATGCAGGCCGTGCAGCAAGGCGCGCAAACCCGTATCCTGCTGTGCGGACCGGGCGGTGACATCGCCCTCAAGGACGCCCCGGCAAGCGTCACCGCGCCGCAACCACCCCGCGACATGAGCCCGCAAGGCCTGATGCAGAAGATCATGGAGGCGGGTGCCACGGTCGAGGTCTGCGCGATCTATCTGCCCGGTCGCGGTGTCGGCCCCGAGGTCCTGCTTGATGGCGTCGGCGTCGCCAAGCCGCCAGAGATGGCGGGTGCCATGCTGAAGGACGACACCGTGCTTTGGTCATTCTAACCAAAGCACAAAAAAAGACCTGCGGCGACTAGGCGCAGGTCACCCCCCTTTGGGCGGGAACCTTCCCTGGTCTTCGCGGTATCGTTGTTCAACCCAACCGGAACGCACCATGTCTGACCCGCAAGCCTCCGACCTGCCTTTGCAGGTTATCCCGCGTGACATAGACCCATCCGGCGCGCCCCCGCGCCGGATGCGGTTTCGGCGCAGCTATCTGTTGGTGCTTCTGATCCCGGTTTTCATGTTCTCTGGCGCGGTGATCGGCCTGTATTTCCAGCCGATGGGGTTGCAGAAATTCTATGCGCTGACCGGGCTGCAACCGGGGGGCGGATCGTCTTCGCCGATTGCCCTGCCGCCCGAAATCGTCCTGCCAAAGGACATGGCCGAGACCATGCAACCGAGTGATGTGGTCGGCCTTGCGCGGCTGATGCCACAGGGGGACGTGTCGATCGTTGCGGCCCCGTACGGCGCGGGCGATGCGCGGATCGCTGAAATTCTGGTGGCGGTCGGCGACCGGGTGGAAAAGGGTGCGGTGTTGGCGCGGCTTGACAACGAGGATCAACTGGAAAGTGCGGCTTTGATCGCGCGCGCCAATGTCGCGGTGCGCGAGGCGGCATTGATCCAGACCCGCGCGGCAGTTCAGAATAGTCAGGACGAGGCCCGCGCTGCATTCGAGCAGGCCCAATCCGCCGCAGTCGAGGCCGCCAGCACCCTTGCCCGCACCCAAGGGCTGTTTCAGCGCGGTGTCACCACGCAGGCGGTGCTGGATGGCGCCGTGGCCGCCGATCAACAAGCCCGACTGGCGGTTGAGAAAGCCAAGGCGACGCTGGCACGTTATACCGCCGAGGAGGCCGACATGCAGCCCGATGTCATCGTCGCGGCCCGCAACCTTGATGCCGCCAAGGCGGAGCTTGCACGGGCGCAGCGCGATCTGGCGCGCGCCGCCGTTATGGCCCCCATCAGGGGCACCGTGCTTGACGTGAACGCCCGCGCCGGCGAACGCCCCCCCGCAGATGGCATCATGCAGATGGGTAACACTGACCGCATGATGGCCGAGGTCGAGATCTATCAGGATCGCATTGCACAGGTCAGCATCGGCCAGCCGGTCGAACTGGCGGCGGCGGCCATTGGCCAGACATTGCAGGGCCGGGTGCAATCCATCGGGCTGATGGTCGGGCGGCAGGGTCTTGTCGCGGATGACACGGCGGCCAATACCGATGCGCGGGTGATCACCGTGATGGTCGCGCTGGATGACGCCTCATCCCTGATCGCCGCGCGCTACACCAACCTTGAGGTCATCGCCCGCATCGACACCCGCGCGCAGGCAGCGCGGTGAGCCGCCTGTTGCAATGGCTGTTCGGACGGCTGCCCATTGGCTGGCTGCAACTGACCCACAGCCGCCCGCGCTTTGCCGCCGCCCTTGCCGGGGTGGCCTTTGCCAATGTGCTGGTCTTTGTCCAGCTTGGCATCATGAACTCGATGGCGACGGCGACGATGAAGCCCTACGGGTTCTTTCAGGCCGATATCATGATTTCCGCCTCGGACGCCAATTCGATGACCGAAGGCGGCAATGTCGCGCGGCAATGGCTGTTTCAGGCGCTGGCCGACCCGGATATCATTGCGGGCACCGGGCTTTTCGTGGGCAACGTCAACTGGGCGCGCCCGGAAAAGACGCTGGGACTGACCACCTATGGCATCGACCCGGCACAGCCCGGTTTCCTGTCACCCGACATGGCGGCCAAGGCCACGACATTGCAATTGCAAAACGCCGGCATCCTTGATCGGTTCAGCCGGGGCCTGCCGCGTGACGAGGCGGCGGCGATCCGCCCGCAAACCCCGCTGTCGTTTGAGGTGACCGGCACAACCTTGACGCTTTACGACACCTTCGCGGGTGGCGGTGGCTTTGGCGGCGACGGGTTCATGATGGTGTCGGATCAGACCTTCCTGACCCTCTTTCCCGCCCGCACATCAGCGGCCCCCGATCATATCCTGCTGAAACTGGCCCCCGGTGCCGATGCTAACCGCGTCGCTGCCCGGCTGCGAAATCTGATATCCGACAAGAGCCTGCGCATCCGCAGTTACGCGCAGGCCGCAGCCGAGGATCTGAGCTATCAGCAGACCAAGCGACCGACCGGCATCATATTCGGCTTCGGGGTGATCATCGGTGTGCTGGTGGGGATCGTGATCGTCTATCAGGTGCTGTCGACGGACGTGGCCGACCATCTGAGCGAATATGCCACCTTCAAGGCAATGGGGTATCCGCAACGTTTCTTCATCGGCATCGTTCTGGAAGAGGCACTGATCCTCGCGCTTCTGGGTTTCATCCCCGGTTTTGCCGTGGCCAGCGCCCTGCTGGCGGGCATGGCCAAGGCTACCAACCTGCCGCTGGAAATGACCTCCGCGATGGGGGGGACGGTGTTTTTCGGCACGCTTGCGGCCTGTGCGATCTCGGGCGCGATTGCCACGCGGCGGCTGGCCTCGGCCGACCCGGCCGATCTGTTCTGAGGCGCAGTAATGACCGACGCTCCGCCGATCATCGTCAACGCGCTGAACCACTGGTTCGGCACCGGCGAGGCGCGCAAGCAGGTGATTTTTGACGTGAACCTTGCCGTGCAGCGCGGCAGCCTGACGGTGCTGATGGGGCCGTCAGGGTCGGGCAAGACCACGGTGCTGACACTGATGGGGTGCCTGCGCGATGTGCAGGACGGCTCAGTCCGTCTGCTGGGGCATGAACTGAACGGGGCAAGCCGCGCGCAGACCGAGGGTCTGCGGCGCAGGTTGGGCTTCATCTTTCAGGCGCATAACCTGCATGGCAGCCTGACGGCGTTGCAAAACGTGCTGATGGGGGTGCAGGTGCATGGCCTGATCGACCCGGCGGCGCAGACCCTCGCCGCGCGCCATGCGCTGACACTGGTCGGGCTGGCGGACCGGATGGACTACCTGCCCGCCAACCTGTCTGGCGGCCAGAAACAGCGCGTCGCGGTGGCGCGCGCCCTTGTCGGCAACCCCGATGTGGTCTTTGCCGATGAACCCACCGCAGCGCTCGACCGCGAAAGCGGTGCCAATGTGGTTGCCCTGCTCAAGAAACTGGGGCAGGCGCGCGGCACGACGACGGTAATGGTCACCCATGACACCCGCATCCTGGAGATGGCAGACCGGATCGTGACGCTGGAGGACGGCCGCATCGTCAAGGACACCGGGGCCTGACGCTGTCCACAATCGTCTTGCCGCTGATTTTACGGGGATCAGGTCTGTGCTTGTCTTTTCCATCGGTTTCCCGCAATCATATTCTGAATAACGAATATGGAGGCCCGCGATGCCCATCACCCGACGCAGATTGCTTGAACTTGGGGCCATGTTGCCTCTGGCCCTGACGGCCACGGGTGTTCGGGCGCAGATGCTGACCCTTGGCACGGGACGGCTTGACACGCTCAGCGACGGGCATCTTGTTCTGCCGCGCGATTTCGTTCTGGGCGATCTGCCCGAGGCGGAAGCCGGGCCAATCCTTACCGGTCTGGGGATCACCGGCGACACGGTGATGCCGCCCTGCAACCTGACGCTTTGGCGGGACGGCGCGCGCAAGGTTCTGTTTGATGCCGGGTCCGGCGCAGGCTTCATGCCAAGCGCGGGCAAGCTGGCCGAGGCGCTTGACGGCGTGGGCGTCGGCGCGGAGGAGATCACCCATGTGATCTTTACCCATGCCCATCCCGATCATCTTTGGGGGGTTCTGGACGAGTTCGATGATCCGGTTTTCGCAAATGCCAGCTATATGATCGGGCAGGCGGAATGGGACTATTGGACCGACCCCGCCACCGTCGACAGCATCGGCGCGGCGCGCGCCGCCTTTGCCGTGGGGGCCGCGCGGCGGCTGGCCGAGATCGAGGATCGGATGGAATTTATCAAGGCCGGGCAAGAGGTGCTGCCCGGTATCATGGCGCATGACAGCCCCGGTCACACGCCCGGCCATATGGCCTTCGAGATCCGGCAAGGGGGCGACGCGGTGATGGTCGTTGGTGATGCGATCGGCAATGGCCATCTGGCGCTGGCGCGCCCCGATTGGCCCGCCGGGGCCGATCAGGACCCCGACACCGGCATTGCCACCCGCACCCGCCTGCTCGACATGCTGGCCAGCGAGGGCATGGCGATGGTGGGCTTTCATTTGCCCGAGGGCGGTCTGGGCCGTGTTGAGCGCGCGGATGGCGCCTATCGTTTCGTGGCGGAGGTCTGAACCATGCGCGCCTTTCTGATGATCCTGTGTCTTGCGACCCCGGCCCTTGCCAGCGAGGATATCGCCGACAAATACCCCGGCTCGCCGCTTTACGACAAGCCGGTCGAGGTCATTCCCGGCGTCTGGTCGGCCATCGGGGCCACCGCGCCGCCGACGCATGACAATGCAGGCCACAACAACAACCTCAGCTTCATCGTCACCGGCGCGGGTGTGGTGGTGGTCAATTCCGGCGCATCCTATGCCTTGGCCGAGGCGCTGCACGCCGAAATCCGCGCCGTGACGGATCAGCCGGTGCGCCTTGTGCTGACCGAGAACGGGCAGGGGCATGCCATGCTGGGCAATGGCTATTGGGTGGATCAGGGCGTGCCGGTGATCGCCCATGTGGACGCGGCAGAGGAATTTGCCGATCAGGGCGGCGGTGATCTGGCCGCGGCGCAGCGGGTCATGGGTGCGCAGGCCGCGCGCACGCGGGTGGAGCCGCCGACCGAGACGTTTCAAGACGAACATATCGTCGAAATGGGCGATTTCCGCATCGAGGCGCGGCATCTGGGTCCGGCGCACAGCCCGGGCGATATCGTCGTCTGGTTGCCCCGGCAGGGGCTTGTGATCTCGGGCGACATGGCCTTTCACGAACGCATGTTGCCGATTTTCGAGAACACGATCACCGCCGACTGGCTGGAAACCTGGGATACGGCGTTTGAGCCGCTTGGCGCGACCTATGTGATCCCCGGCCACGGCCACCCGACGAACATGGATCAGGTGCGCCGTTACACCAAGGGCTACCTCGAATATCTGCGCGCGCAAATCGCCGAGCATATCGAGGCGGGCGGCGATCTGGCGGGGGCCTATTACGTCGATCAATCGCCCTATCGGCGGCTGGATACGTTCGAGGAACTGGCCACCAAGAATGCCGGTCGCGTGTTCGAGCAGATGGAGTGGGAATAGCGCTCAGGCGAGCGCGGGGCGGGTGGACAGATAGCGCAGGCCAAGATGCGTGGCCATTGCGCCCAACCACATGGCCGTAACCGCGACCCACGCGGTGAGCGCGAAAATCGCACCGCCCGTCATGCCCGCGCCAACCGCGCAACCGCCCGCAAGCATGGAGCCGAACCCCATCAGCGCGGCTCCGATCAGATAGCGCTCGGTCGGGGTGTCAGAGCCGAAGCGCTCCAGTTTCCACTCACCCGTCACGAGAGCCGTGGTCCCCGCGCCGACAAAAACCCCCGGCACCAATCCCACGCCAAAGCCAAGCGGTAGCGCGGCCTCGTTGACAAGCCCCATCAGCGTGTCGGTTGACGGGCCGGTGAAGGTGACCGAGGAGATCGCCACCACCTCGAAAGAGCTTTGGGCGATGGCATAGGTGGCCAGCCAGCCCAGCCCGATGGCCAGCCCGACAAGCGCCGCCGCAATCGCGTGCGAGGGGCGCACCTGACGGGTATGGGCAAGCACGAAAGCAGCCAGCAGCACCAGCGCCGCGATGCCGGTGGCCACCTCGGGAGACAGTCCGAAGAGGCTCAGAAGGTTGCGCCCCGCGCCGCCCGGCACCGTCCAGAGCGCGGCCAGTGCTTCGCGCAGAGGTGACAGAAATCCGCGCAAAGAGGCCTGCGCCACCAGCGTCAGAACCAGCCCCGCCACCAGCGCCCGCAGGTTGCCGCTGGCCGAGAGCACCAGCAGGCGGCTGGCACAGCCGCGCGCAAGGATCATGCCCGCGCCAAACATCAGCCCGCCAAGGATGGCACCCGAAAGGCTTCCGGTTGCGGCAAGCGGGCGGGCAGTGCTGACATCGAGCCAGCCAAGCGCAATGGCACCCTGCACCGAAAGAACGCCAGCCGAAAAGGCGATAAGCCAGACAGCAAGGCGCGACCCCACATGGCGTTCGGCCAGTTCCACCGTTGCCGCGCGCAGGCAAAAGCGTGAATGCTGCGCTGCCGCCCCAAAGACAAGGCCTGTCCGTCGTCGAATGATTTGGAACAGGCGGCGTGATTTTGGTCTGGAGGGCTCCGGCTCTGTTGGTTGATGTTATGCTGCTTGGCGCTGATGGA
>NZ_JBEPPW010000014.1:0-96822 GCF_040547525.1 Roseovarius sp. MBR-6
TAACCTTGTCCATGGATGGCTCCCTTTGTTGGCCGTTTCACAGCACCCAACATGGCACATTGCGATGCCGAAAGCGGGAGCCATCCACTTCATCAATGGCGTTCGGGGCCTCACTGTTCAAGACGCTGGTCCTGAGCGCGCACTACGACCTGTCGGACGACCAGATCGAGTATCAGGTGCGCGACCGGCTTTCGGCCAGGACGGTTTCTGGGGCTGGGTCTCGAGGACCGGGTGCCCGACGCCAAGACGGTCGGGCTCTATCGCGAGGGGCTTGCGCAGGCGGGGCTGGTCGAGGCGCTGTTCAGCCAGTTCGACGGCTATCTGGCGCGGCAGGGCTACATCGCGCGGGGTGGTCAGATCCTGGACGCGTCTATCGTGCCGGTGCCGCGCAATCGCAACACCCGCGATGAAAACAAGACGATCAAGGGCGGCGACGTGCCCGAGGGCTGGGCCGACAAGCCTGCCAAGCGGTCGCGGAAGGATATCGACGCGCGCTGGAGCGAGGAGGATCAGAAAACAGTCCGGGGGGGCTGTTTTCCCGACGAACGATGTCGCCTGCGGCGAGGGTTGGCGCGCGCATCTGCTCGACCCAGGCGCAGAACGCGTCGGCGTCCATGGCACCCTCGATCAGCATCGGGGCGTCGATCCGGTCGTTGCGCAGCCCTGCGATGAAGGTGTTGTTGCGCCAGTGCCCATGCGGGACGGTCCCGATGCAGGGGGGCGCCGCGTGCCCCACGTCCGCATCACCGGGTCATCCTGGTGTCGAGCCCGCTTTCGTCAATGAACTCCTCGAAGAGCCATGTGGTATGCGCCAGGTGCCATTTGGGCGGGCTGGCCTCTTCCATGGATTGCAGCATCGCATCCTCGGGGGTGAGCGGCGCGGCCAGCTGCTCGGTCTGCGTGCGGACCTCCGCTAAGAGGGTGATCATGTCATCCGGGACAGGTGCGGTGAGTGTCATTCCGTGTCGCCTCTGCGTCATCACGCGGTGCCGTGCGCTTTCGATGCATCGAGAAATCCGGCGATATGACCGGCCACCGCTTGTGGCTGTTCCTCCATGATCCAATGCGCGGCCCCCTCGATCCATTCCAGCCGCGCGCCGGGGATCGTGTCGGCCAGACGCCGCGCATAGGCGGGTTTCTGGAACGGGTCCTTGTCCCCCCAGAGCACAAGCGTGGGGATATCGAACGCTTCCAGCTCCCGCGCGATGGCCATGGTATACTCGGGATTGAGGCGCCGGAAATTGCGGAACAGCGCCGCCTTGCCGTCCTCCCCCTTCCAGGGGCGCAGGATGATCTCCATCGCCTCGGGGCTCAAGCCCTCCTTGGAGGCCACGCCCTGGGGCAGAAAATCGATCATCATCTTGCCGAAGGCATCAAGGCTCATCTCCGCCTCGGCATGCGGGTCTAGCAGGGGCTCGAATTCCGGGATGGGCCAACTGTCGAAACAGATGGCACTGAGCAGGATCAAGCGGTTGATCCGTTCAGGGTGCCGCGCCGCGAGGATCTGCGCCACGCCGCCGCCGATATCATGCGCCGCCAGATCGACACGGGCCAGACCGAGCGCATCGAGCAAGCCGCGCAGGATGCGCGCCTGCGCGGCGATCGAGACATCGGCGCGCGCGGGCTTGTCGGACTGGCCATAGTTCAGCATGTCAGGCGCGATCACCCGGCGGGACTTTGCCAGTTCCGGGATCACATTGCGCCACAACAGGCTCGACGTCGGGATGCCGTGCAACAGGACCAGAGGCGGGCCCGCGCCCTCGTCGAGATAGGCCATGCGGTGGCCTTCGACCATTGCGAAGTGATGGGTCAGGGTGACGTCGCTCATTCGATTTTCCTTTCCTATTGGGCCGCCATCCGCGCGGATCAGCGGTATTCCGGGTTTGGGTGGTCGAAGCGGCAGCCATCGTCCCAGGCGCTGCGCTGGTTGCCATGCGCGGGGATGCCGCCCCAGTCGCCGAGAATGCGGGCCATGTGCATCAGGTTCCACGTCATGAAGGTGGCGTTGCGCTGCGTGAAATCGTTCTGCGGCCCGTTTGATCCGTCATCGGCATAGGACGGCCCCGGCCCGGCCTCGCCGATCCAGCCGGCATCGGCCTGCGGCGGAATGAGATAGCCCAGATGTTGCAGCGCGTAGAGCACGCTCATCGCGCAATGTTTCACCCCGTCCTCGTTGCCGGTGACAATGCAGCCGCCGACGCGACCGTAATAGATGGACTGATCCTTGTCGTTCAGCTTGCCGGAGTCGGCATGGAGCCGTTCGATCAGGCGACGGCAGACCGAGCTTTCCTCGCCCAGCCAGATCGGCGTGCCGATGATGAGGATATCGGCGGCCATGACCTTGGCGCACAGGTCCGGCCAATCGTCGGTCCTGAACCCATGTTCGCGCATATCAGGGTAAACGCCGGGCGGCAGATCGAAATCGACCGGGCGCAGCATCTCGACCGCGATGCCATTGGCCTGCATGATCGCGCGCGGCACCTGCAGCAGCGCATCGGTATGCGACGGCTGCCCCGACGGCTTGAGCGTGCAGTTGAGGATAAGCGCCGTGAGATGCGAGAAATCCATCTCGTGCTCCTCGCAGAGCCGTTCTTGAACCGTGTTGAGGGTCATGGGGTGTGTCCGATCTGTCGGGTCCGCGTCACGCCTGCACGCGATCCTTGACGAATATGTGATAGGTCGCCCCCAGCACCGCGCCGAAAATCACGTGCAGCATGAGCGTGGCGAGTGGAACGATCAGCAGATCGGATGCCATTTCGACCCCGAACAGCCCCTTGCCCATCATCGGCATGAGCAGGGTCATCATCGCGGCCCAACCGACGATGCCGAGGACGATACCCTTGAGCGCGGCTTTGTTCACATCGCCGCCCTGTGACAAGCGGCTGAACACGACGCCATACCCGATGCCGATCACGACATGCGCGACCCATCCCATCGCGGCCCCCGTGCCCATGGTCGCCGCGAGCATCGCGATCACGTTGAGATCGGGCATGACGCCCATCATCCCCTTGACGATCATCAGAAGTGACAGAACGCCCGTCGCGATCAGCCCTGCGGCTATTCCGGCGGTAAGTGGGGTCATCTGAGCCTCCTTTTCTTGCATCAGAGTGTGGCAAAACCTTAACGGATAATCCAAGCTGCGGCTTTCAGGTCCCGAACGCCTCGCACAACCCGTGAGGCGATCTTGACACGGGCGCACGTGCGATGTCGGCTCAATCCGGTGCGCTTTTCGCCTTTGGCGGGTGCAGCAGCGCCGAGATGAAGTCCTTGACCGAGGACAGGATTTCCCCCGAGGCCTGATCGCGGCGAAAGCGGGACGGGTCCACACCGAGCGCCTTGCGGAAGGCGCGCGAAAAGTGGCTGCGGCTGGAATAGCCGATCGCGCTTGCGATGGCGCCCACGGGCAAATCGGTCTCGACCAGCAGCAGGGCCGCGCGATGCAGGCGCAGGCGGACATCGAAATCGGCCACCGTGACGCCCATTACGTCGAGAAACCGGCGCTGGAATGCGGCGCGGCTCATGCCTGCCAGATCGGCGAGCGCGTCGGATGACAGACGCTCTTCGCCCGCGTCGATCATGGCCCCGACGGCACGGGCGATCCGCCGGTCGCGCAGCGACAGGATCCACGAAAAATCGGCACCGCCTTCCTGCAACTGTGCGCGGATCAGCAGGACAAACGCCTGTTTCAACAGCGCCGAGGCCAATGCGCGGGTGCCAAAGCGGGGGGTGCGCAACTCTTCCACCAGTTCCTCGAAAATCGCAGGGACGCGGGCGGTGTCGGGAAACCGGAACACCATCGGTTCCGTCAGGCCGGAAAATAGATCAGCCTGATGCAGATACCGCCCGGCAATCGTGGCGCAGGCGGTGCGCAAGACCGGGGTGTCGCCCGCGTTGATCCGCAGCAACCCCTCGGGCAGGACGCGGAATTCGGACATTGCCTCCTGATGGCGCGGACTATAGCCCGGTGCCTGCAATTCGTGGCGCCGAGCCGCAGGGATGATTACAAGTGCGCCGGGTCCAAGCGGCTGTGTCACCCCGCCGAGTTGGCCTTCTCCCTCCAGTACGTAATGAAACATCGGCATTTTCATCGGGCCAAGCCCAAGCCGCCAGCGATCGGCCACCTCGCAGATCGCAAACGCATCCACGCGCGCATCCAGATGGATGAGCAGCTGATCGATCATCTGGCCGGTTTGCATGACAGTCCCTCGCGCGATGCAGATCTCCTTTGGGAACTAGAATTTATTCTGAGCCGTATTGAAAGCGGCAAGGATCGATCATATACACTTAGTTATTCTAAATAAAGGGAGTGTCGCCAGAGCGACAGCCCGGCGACGCCCATCCACGTCAAGTATCATTAATTATATATTTTTCGTTTATTTAATAGCTTACCCCCGGCACTATCATCGACCGTCGCAGCACTAGCTCTTTGATTTTTTATTTAGTCATGCTATATATCAAGGATACTTCGTGCGGCCACGTCTGGACGCTCGCAACGACACGAAAGGCAGATATGACCGGAAAAAACCCAGACAAAGGCTACGTGGCGATCCTCGGCTGGTCGCTGAACGCCATCGACGCCATCGACCGCTTTGACCGCCGCTACGTGATCGTGGCACCCCCTTGGGCCGAGGAGTATGCGCGGGCCAACGACATTCCCTTCATCGCCTGGGATTTTTACCGGCTGAACGAGCGGTCGCACGAAATCGCGCAGATCCTCAAGGAAGAGGGCTGCGATGTGGCAATCCCGCTTTACGAGGAAACCGTGGAATGGGCCGGGGCGATCAACTCGGTCCTGGTCGACAATCCGCGCCTTCTGGGCCAATCCATGCTGTTCCGCGACAAGTCGCTGATGAAACGGCGCGCTCAACTGGCCGGTATCCGCGTGGGCATTTTCGAGGAGGCGGACAATCACGCCGATGTGGTGCGCTTTCTCAAGCGTGTGAACCAGACCTTGCTCAAGCTTGACGGCGACCCGAACGACCCGATCCACTTCAAGGCCTTCGACAAGGCCGGGTGCCTTGGCCACCGCACGATCCGCACGGTCGAGGATGTGGATTCAATCTCGGAGGACGAGTTTCCGGCCCTGCTGGAAAGTCATCTGGACGGATGGGAATTTGCGGTGGAGGCATGGATCAAGGATGGCAAGATCCAGTTTCTCAATATTTCCGAATACGTGACGCTTGGCTATTCCGTCTTTGTGCCCGCGACGCCAGAGCTTGAATCCTGGCGGCCGCGCATCGAGGACGAGATCAACAAGCTGATCAAGGCATTCGACATCGACTTCGGCTTCATCCACCCCGAATATTTCGTGACCAGCGACGGCACGATGTATTTCGGCGAGGTGGCCTATCGTCCGCCGGGGTTCAACGCGCTGGAACTCATCGAGCGAGCCTATGGCTTCAACGGCTATCAGGGCATCGTGCTGGCCTTCGACCCCAAGGCCACGCAGGACGAGCTTGACGCCTTCTTCCCGACCCCGGTCAAGGATTCCAAGGGCCATGCCGGCTGTTTCGGGGCCTATCCGCGCAGGCGCGTGGTCGAGCGGATGGAAATCCCCGAGATCACCGCCAACGATCCCTATTTCGAATTCCACGAACTGGCCCAGCCGATGGAGCAGAAGGTGACAAAGCGCACCGCTTTCGGTACCCATTGGGGGTTGGTATACTTTTTTGGCGAGGATCCGCACCGCTTGCGCGACCTGCTGAAGGCACAGGAAGAGCTGGATTTTTATGTGTGATCCGGTTGGCGGGAATTTCGGATGAGCGAACAGCATCACGGTGACGAGGCTGGGCGCCTTGTCGCCACGCTTCAAAGGCCGCTGGAAAATCTCGAGCAGGCCCGCCCCTTTGCCAAGCCGCGCTTTCAGGCGCAGGTGCTTGATGTGGCGGGGCGGTTGCTCGCTGTGCCCGGCGGGCTGGAGCGTCTGCACGCGCTTGCCCCCCGGATGGATGCGGCGGGGCTCTTTGCCGGGTCCGACTGGGATGCACCCGCCAACCTGTTGCCGGGGCTTGTCGCGGGCACCTTTGACCACGGCGTGCAGGCATCAGTGACGGTCGAGGCCGTCAGCCTGCTGCGCCTGCTGGCCGTGGCCAAGGGCGAGGCCGAGCATCCCGGCATCCACGCCGCCGCGGCGCGGCGGTTCCTGACGCAGGTTCTGGCGCTCAACATGCGGCGGTTCTTTGGCGCGACGGACGAGGCGGCGCGCGCGGCGGGCGCGCGGCAGGCGACGATTGATGCGCTGTTTCAGTATCTCGCGGATCATGTCGGGTTTCAGGACGTGTTGGGCGAACTGGTCGACGAGATCTGGCGCATCCTGCGGCAACGGCCCATCCAGGTGGCCCATGTCAAGGACATGATCGCGCAGATCGCCATCACCCTCAGCGAACGCGGTGGCGAGATCGGCGACCGGCGTCTTGGGGCCGACCGGCTGGTCTCAGCCCTGTTCGGCCCGACATCGGCCTGCCTCGGTGATCCGGGGCTCGATACCTATCGCCAGCGTCTTGCCGTGATGGATGAAAGCGACCTGCGCCACGAGGCGCAGGGGCTGGCGCGCGCCATGCACGATACCGGCCTCGTGTCGGATTATCACGCGGCGTTCCTGACATGGGTGCTCGATACCGAACATGACGGCATGATCGCCGATACGCTTGGCCTTGGCACCACCGGGCGCGACTGTCTTCAGCACCATCGCGGCCTTGTCATCGAGGTGATCCGCCGCGCGGTGCGGCCCGAAACCGCGCAGGCGCTTTACGGCATGTCGCTCATGCTCGATCGCGGGATCCTGCATTACGCGCCGATTGCGCCTGCGCTGAGGCGTTTGTTGACGTTGGAGCCCTGCGCGGCGGTGGCCGAACGCCTGTCGATGGCAGGGTTGCACGCGGCCCCGCCCGCCGATCTGCTGCTTGCGGGCTGTATCCAGGTTCTGGGCCAGCCTCTGGGCGTAGGGCAAGGGGCAAACCCGACCTGTCAATCGGCCCGCGCCATCGCGATGTGGGGGCAGAACGATCCCGATTACCTGCTGCATCTGGTGACGCAGGCCGCGCGCATCGATACGGTGATGATGCATTTCGAAGGGCACGCGATCAATTCCGGCGCTCTGCCCGCGGGCCTTGCCAGCGGCGCGCCGCTTGATGCCGATCCGGTCTCGGTGGTTCTGGTGCCGCATCTCGACCGCATCTATGCCGAAATGGGCCGCCTGTGCGCCGACCGCAACGACGATCCGCATATCTGGATCAACCCGGAATTTCACGGCTGGTGGGTGGGCCGGTCCTGCGCGGTGGCCGTGGATGTGCCCACCGGCGCGCTGGCCGCCATCGAGGATTTCATCGCCCGCTTTCACGGTGCCTATCACCCCGACTATAACGGTGGCGAGCCGGTGATCCACCCGCAACCCGCAGGCATTGCCGCGACTGACGCCGCCGGTCGCTTCATCGGCTGGCACGCCATCACCATCCTGCGCGTCGCCCGCGACCGCGAGGGCGTGATGCGGGTCTATTTCTACAACCCGAATAACGATTCGGGGCAGGATCTGGGCGACGGCGCGCTGGTCTCGACCCACGGCTGTGGCGAGCGCTTCGGCGAGGCTTCGCTGCCGTTCGAGATCTTCGCCTCGCGTCTCTATCTGTTCCACGAGGACGCGATGCGCCCGGCCCCGTCGCGCCGCCCTGAAAGCGATATTCTCGACCGCGTCGCAACAATGGCGCGCCGGACATGGGCCGCCGGACGGCAGGAAATCAGCGGCGAAGCCATCTCGCGCCTCGCCGCTACGGAAGGCCACCCGGATTTTTGACCTTCGCCGCTGTTTTTGTGAAGCTGCCAGATCACGTGGCGGGTCGTGTCTCGAATCTGGTGGAAATTCTCCGGCGGCGTTTTCCGGGTAGGTTGATTTGGGCCTGATCAGGCGGCGAGGTCAAGGGTCATGGGCGTAATCGGCTTGTCGAGGGTTTGCCAGCCGTCGATCTTGCGCATGGTGATTTGACCAGCAGCCAGCAGCGCCCAGAGCAGCATCGGCACGGTCTCGGCGCAAGGAAACACGGTCTTGCCCAGCCCCATATCGTCGGCCAGCACACCGCCGAACCCGGCAGCGAGCAGGTTGCCCATCCATGCCGCCCCATAGGCCTGATAATCGCGCAACTGCGCCTTCAGCCCCTTGGGGGCCTCAAAGGTTTTCGCCTCGGCCAGCGTCTGAAGGCTGCGCGCCAGTGGCAGGACTCCGGCCTTGTCGGCAAAGCGGATATCGCTGCCCGCCAGCGCCTCTTCGACCAGTCGCGCGACAGTGGCGTCAGAGGGGTGCAGCGCGCCAAGCTCGGCATGATGGGTCAGAAAGAGATGCAGCAAGGGCGCAAGCGGGCTGAGGCGAAACGGCCATCTTGGCGTCTCGATCACCTCCCACCCGTCGCGGCGCAAGGCAGGCAAGGTGCGAAAGGCGAAATCCAGTGCCTCGCGCCCGGTCGCCATCTCAAGGCTGTGCATGTTCATCTCGCCATCGGCAAAGACGAAATCGCATGTCATCATCCGCTCGCCCGGCCAATGGGTTTCCAGCTCTTCCACCCGCAGCGCGCCCGCCCGCATCAGCGTGGTGGCGCAGGCCCGTTCCCAGTCGGGGTCACGCGCAAGCGTCACGATCTGGCCGTCCTCGATCCTGCGCGGATCGTCCCCGCCCTCGGGCACCTCCTGACCGTCATAGACAAAGCGCAGGGTGAGCGTCGGCAACAGCACCGAATTGCCCCAATAGCGCGGGCCGTCGCGCGCGGTCTCGGCCCCAAGCGTCACCCGCGCGATGCGTTGTGTCGCCTTGCGCCGGATCTGGCGCGGCGCGCTCGGGCGTGGCAGGTCGAGCCCGCCAAGCGTTTCGGGCAGCGCCGTGGCCAGCGCGCCCGCCTCATGCGGGGCGATCTCGGGGCTGGCGGCCACAAGGCGCAATACCTCCGTGTCGACCGCCTGCGCCAGCGCCCCGATCTGCCCCTTTCCCTTGTCGAGCCAGAGCGCGTCCCCGTCCATCCCGCGCAATTCCAGCGGCTGGCCGCTCTCATCCTCGAACCCCAGCCTCTGATTGCCATCCGCCGCCATCTGCCAGGCAAGCCGGGGCGTCGGGCACGCCGCCGAGCAGGCCAGATGCGCCTCGGGGGCGTTGTCATGCAGGAACCGCCCCGTGTCGCAAAGCCGCTGGATCAGGGTAAGAACATCCTTGCCCTTGGGTCGGATGAGGTCGGGTAGGCCATAGCTGTAATGCGCCTCCCACAGGCGCGCCTGCGCCAGGGCTGCGAGAAGGTCGAGATCCAACGGACGGATGAACTTGGCCGGGGTGGCCCCTTGCAGCCCGCGCAGCGCGTCATAGCGCCGGATGGACCGGTTGAGCGCGGTGCCCGCCGCATTGATCCGGCCCTTGTAGATGTCGATCTTGACCTTCGGGTCTTGCGGCATCAGCACATAAAGCAGCCGTTCCTTCACCGTGTCCGGGTAATCCTCGGGCGGCATTTCCGGCAGTGTCGGGGCGGTGCTCTCCTTGATCCGGCGCAGCCAGCCCTGCACCGGTGCCGCAAGTCCTGATGCGGCGCGACGGGGGCCGCCCTGCTCCGCGTCCCATGTCACGAGGGCGGCAGCCACATGTTTGCAATTATATCCGACCGGGCAGGAACACATGCCATCGACCAGCCCGTGATCCAGCGTCATCCGTTGCTGATAGCTCTGCCCGCGCCCGTTCGACACCCGCGCCCGGAGCGCACCATCGGGCATCGCCTCGACCGACACAACAAATCCTCGGCGCGCATACTCACGCCCCCGCGCCAAACAATCGGTCCGGATTTCCGCGACCACCTCTGGGCGGACGGGCGCTGCGCGGCGGGGGCTGCACCCCTGATTCCGCGCAAGGGAACTGCGCCTTGATGGCAGCAAGAGGCCATTCACGCCCCCTGCCGCACCGCCCCGCGCCGCATGGCAGACCGCATCATCATGGGGCAAAACCTGTCAGCCACCGACCGCGCGCGGCCCCATCCCGACGGGGTCAGGCCCCCGGTGTCCAGCCCGAGACGGCCTTGACCTCGAGGAAGTCCTCGATGCCCCATTTGCCGCCCTCGCGCCCATGGCCCGATTGCTTCATGCCGCCGAAGGGCGATCCCGCGCTGCGCGACTTGCCGTTCATCTCGACCATGCCCGAGCGCAAGCCGCGCGCAAGGCGATTGGCGCGCGCGGGATCGGCGGTCTGGACATAGTTGGTCAGGCCGTAAGGCGTGTCATTGGCGATGCGCAGCCCCTCCTCCTCCGTATCAAAGGACATGATCGACAGGACCGGGCCAAAGATTTCCTCGCGCGCGATGGTCATGTCGGGGGTGACATCGGCAAAGACCGTAGGCCGCACGAAGAAGCCGCGATTAAGCCCGTCGGGGCGGCCCAGCCCGCCCGCCACAAGCCGCGCGCCCTCGTCGATGCCGGTCTGGATCAACCCTTGGATCTTGTTGAACTGCGTCTCGTTGACGACCGGGCCGATATGGCCGCCCTCTTCATGGGCGGGGCCGACCTTGATCGCGGCGGCGACCTCGGCGGCCTCTTCTACCGCGCGGTCATAGCGCGACCGTTCCACCAGCATCCTTGTGGGGGCGTTGCACGATTGGCCGGTATTGTTCATGCAGTGGATCACGCCGCGCTTGACCGCCTTGTCGTCGGCATCGGCGAATATGAGGTTCGCGCCCTTGCCGCCCAATTCGAGGCTGACGCGCTTGAGCGTGTCGGCGGCGGATTTGGAGATGAGCCGACCGGCGCGCGACGATCCGGTGAAGCTGATCATGTCCACATCCGGATGCGCCGAAAGCTGGCTGCCCACGCCCGGGCCGTCGCCGTTGACGAGGTTGAACACCCCCTTGGGCAGGCCCGCTTCATGGATCACCTCGGCGAAGATCAGCGCGTTGAGCGGCGATTCCTCGGAGGGTTTCAGCACCATGGTGCAGCCCGCGATCAGCCCCGCGATGACCTTGAGGGTGATCTGGTTCTGCGGCCAGTTCCATGGCGTGATCATCGCCACCACGCCGACGGCCTCGTGGATGATGCGGTCATTCGGGGCGTGATCGCCGAGCGGTTCGTCGAATTTGAAGGCGCGCGCGGCGGTCAGGAAATTGGTGATGTGCCAGGTCCCCGAGGGCACCTGGCTTTTGCGGGCCATGTCGATGGGCGCGCCCATTTCCATGCTGGTGGCCTGGGCCATGTCCTCGGCGCGGCTCTCGTAAACCTTGAGGATTTTCTCGACATGGGCGATGCGCTCCTCGGGCGGGGTGGCCATCCATGCCGGGAAGGCCGCGCGCGCGGCGGCGACGGCGGCATCGGTATCGGCCTGCCCGCCCAGCGAGATCACCGCGCACGCCTCTTCGGTCGAGGGGTTGATGACGGCGTGATCGCGGCCAGAACGGGGCTTCTGCCAAGCCCCGTCAATATAGAACATCTTTTTCTCGATCATGGTTGACCTCCGTGGATTTGGCGGCACTCTGTCAGCGGTAATCGCGCGCCGCAAGGTCGGATCATCCGGCCCGCGGGAGATTTGATCAAATTCCCGCGCGCGCCCTCAGAACAGGAGGCTTTCATGGCACTTCGCATCAACGACACGATCCCCGATCTGACCGTCGAGACCGATCTCGGCACGTTTTCGCTGCACGAGTGGATCGGCGATAGCTGGGCGATTCTCTTTTCGCATCCCAAGGATTTCACGCCCGTCTGCACCACCGAATTCGGCGCCGTCGCGCGGCTGGCCGATGAGTGGGAGAAGCGCGGCACCAAGGTGATCGGCGTTTCGGTCGATGGCGTCGAGGATCACCGCAAATGGAAGGGCGATATCGAGAAGGTCGGCGGTGCCGCGCCGCGCTTCCCGATCATCGCCGATGACGGGCTGGCCGTCTCCAAGGCGTTCGACATGCTTCCCGCCGAGGCCTATCTGCCCGACGGGCGCACGCCCGCCGACAGCGCCACGGTGCGCTCGGTCTTCATCATCGGACCGGACAAGCAACTGAAGCTGTCGATGACCTATCCGATGACGGTGGGGCGCAATTTCGCCGAAGTGCTGCGCGCGCTCGACGCGCTTCAGACCACGGCGAAACACGGCGTGGCGACGCCTGCCGACTGGACCATCGGGCAGGATGTCATCGTTCCACCCTCGGTGAATGACGAGGCCGCGCGCGCGAAATTCGGCAGCTTCGACGCGGACCTGCCATATCTGCGCCGCGTGAAACTGCCGGGATAGCAGGTGCCGGGTGGCGGGATCTGGACCAACCGGACCCCGCGCACCCCGCTCCCCTGTCAATCCGAGCCGCGGATGACGGTCTGGGGATTGACCATGCGTTTCTGGAACAACCAGACCGCAATCGCCGTTCCCAGACCGATGAAGTCGGTAAACCACCCTTGGGCGATCATCGACAGCGCCGCAACCAGCAGAACGATCCGCAGCGGCCAGGCCAGCAGGCCGAAGAACCAGCCCTGCACCGATGCCGACAGCATGAAGATGCCAAGCGAGGCCGAGACCACCACGTGAATGATCTCTCCCCAGCTACCATCCATCAACAGGGCGGGCGAGGAGAAGAACATGAACGGCACCACGAAGGCCGCCAGACCGATGCGAAAGCTTTCCACGCTGGTCTTCATCGGGTCCGACTGCGCGATGGCCGCGCCCGCATAGGCGGCAAGCGCCACCGGCGGGGTAATTGCCGACATCACCGCATAGTAGAAGATGAAGAAATGCGCGGTGAGCGGCGGAATGCCCATCTGCACAAGTCCGGGGCCGATCACGCTCGCGGCCACGGCATAGGCAGCGGTCGTGGGCATTCCCATGCCGAGAATGATCGAGACGATCATGGCGAAAAAGAGCGCGATCGCCTGGTTCTGATCCGCCATCCCCAACAGCATCGAGGAAAACCGCGTCCCGATCCCGGTCAGCGCGATGACCCCGACAATGACCCCGGCCGCCGCGCAGACCGCGACAAGCTGAAGCGTCATCTTGGCCGCGATCTCGAAAGCGTAAAGGATCTGCCCTGGCCCCATCCGGTAGGGGGTCAGCCACGACACGACAGCCGCCGCCGCCATCCCGTAAGTCCCCGCGCGGATCACCGAATAGCCCGCAAACAGCGCCCCGATCAGGATGAAGATCGGCAGGAACAGGAACGCCTGCCGCGCCAGCCGGTCAAAACGCGGCAATTCAGAGCGCGGCAGGCCCTTCATGCCGTATTTCAGCGCGTTGAGGTCGACGTTGAAATAGATGGATGCGAAATACAGCAGCGCCGGGATGATCGCGGCGGTCACGATCTCGGAATAGGGGATGCCGGTGATCTCGGACATGATGAAGGCACCCGCCCCCATGATCGGCGGCAGGATCTGCCCGCCCGATGAGGCTGCGGCCTCGACGCTGGCGGCGGTCTGGGGCTTGTAGCCAACCTTCTTCATCAGCGGGATCGTCAGTGATCCGGTGGAGACCACATTCCCCGCCGACGTGCCGTTGATCATCCCCATCAGCCCCGAGGAGAAGATCGCCACCTTGGCCGGACCACCCCGTGCGCCCCCCGCGACCGCAAAGGCGAAGTTGACGAAATATTCGCCCACGCGGCTTGCCTGAAGAAAGGCCGCGAAGGTCACGAAGAGGATGATCTCGGATATACCAAGTTTCTCACATAGTTCCGTATTTGTGCCGCAAACACCGTGTGGTGGTCATCGATGCGATGGAAGCTGCGGTGCGTCTTGCGGTGGCTGCAATTGGCGTCAGTACCCCGCAAAAGCGGCGGCAAATGGGGTCACATCAAACAATCCCGCAATAGGCAGAACAGGCAGCAGTTGCACCGACGGCCATGTTCAATGCCCGGATGTCAGCGGCAGGGCTTTGCCACCCCTGTCGCAATGACCTGCATGGGATTCTGCTGACAGGGGTCTTGATCCGGCAGGGCAGGCTTTGACTGTGCCCACATATCTTGTCCCGCGTTTGGCAAAGGGCTTTACGCACGCCATGGCGTTTTGCGCCTAACGGGCGCCTTGGGCAAGATTTCTGGCTTCAGGGCGGGCACGCAGAGTCAGCATTGCCCATGCTCCAACCAGCGGCCCCGGCAGCAAAAAGAGAAAGGCCCATTGCCAACCGCCGATCAGCTCTGCAAAGAGAGGAAGGCCCCAGATGGCCAGCACGGTCAGCGCAAATCCGATCCCCATCTGCAATGTCAGGGCGGTGCCAACAAATGCGCTGTCGGCCAGTTCTGTCACCGCTGCTGAAAACTGGGCGCTGTCACCGACCACCGAAATTCCCCAGACAACAGCCAAAAGCCCGAGGATGAACGTGGGGCCATCAAAGAACAGCCCGATCAGGGCTGCACAACCCGCCGACACCAGCATCATCCCTGCGCAGGTCAGGCAGCGCCCTATGCGATCGGACAGCCAGCCACCCAACAAGCACCCCAGGACACCTGATGCGATGACAATAAAGCTGAACATGGACGCTGATCCAAAAGGAAAGGTATTCAGACCCGCCTCGGCCGCAGTGGCAAAGGTCACAATCCACGCCCACATGGCATAGAGTTCCCACATATGCCCGAAATAACCGATATTGGCCAGAAGCAGCGGCCTGTTGGAAAAGACTGCCAACGCTTTGCGTGGGTCGAAGCTGGCCTTGCCAAAAGGATGAGGGCCTTCATGTAACAGGGTCGCGAACATCAGGGCTGCGACCAGAGCCGAGATCGATGTTGCCCAGACCACCGCACGCCAGTCCAGCCCACTGGTCATTGCGCGCACCAGATGCGGCATGGATGACCCCAGCGTCAGCGCGCCAATCAGGAAGCCCAGTGCAAGTCCACGCCCCTGTACGAACCATGTTGCCATCAACTTGAGGGCGGGCGGGTAAACCCCCGCCAGAGCCATGCCGGTCAGAAAGCGTAGGGCAATCGCACCCTCTGGCCCCAAAAAGGGCAGTGCTGCATTGGCCAGTGCAGCCAGCACCGCTGATGCAGTCATCAGCCGGTGCATGGAGATAATGTCGGGCAGGTTGACAAGCGATGCGCCGATTGCCCCCACGACGAAACCGACCTGCACAGCATTGGTCATCCATGCCGCCTGTGACGCTGACAGATTCCATTCTACGATCAATGCGGGCATGATCGCGGTTGCCGAAAACCATGTTGCAAGCACGCCGACAACACCGGTGCAGATGATTGCCAGTATCCGCCAACGCAAGACGGCCTGTGGCGCGGTGGTCATGTCAAAGCCCTTTCAGCTGCATCCGGTAAATCTCGCCCCTCTTTCACCGACATTCCCCAAGTGGCCTGCCGCTTGACTTCAAGATCGCCTGATTTTGCTCGCTGGGCAAGCGTTCTTCGCCCCGAGCGGTGTCTGTCGTCGCGCAAACGGCCGAAGTCGGGTGGATCAAGCCTCGAACCCGCAGCATTCTGGCCCGGCAGAGCCGCTTTCCCGCGCGGCAGACGGACCTGTCCTGCCGCTTTCGTTCAGCTTGGGCATGGATCGTGGTCATGCGCATGACGGAGGCGTTCGAAGACGGCGGATGGCGGCAAGGACGGCCCGCACCATCGGGCCGGTGACGGCGACCTCGGCCAACTGGAAGGTAATGGCGCGGGCGTGGCGGACGACGCGGGCGCCGATCTTGATCAGCTTGAGTTGCAGGCTGGTCAACGACCAGTCCGCCATGGCCTCGGGCAGTTCGATGCAGCGCAGGAAGGTTGCCAGGTTGTAGGCCAGCGCGTGCAGTTGCAGCCGCACCTCGTTGTGCCGGAACTTCCGGCATGACAGCCGCGTCCAGCGAAAGGCATATTTGCCTTCCTTGATGTGCTGCTCTGCGGTGCCGCGCTGGTTGTAGAACCTCACCACCCAGTCTGGCTCCATCGGCAGGTTGGTGACGATGAAGCCGACTTTGGGGAACAGCTCGCCCGGATGCCATTCGATCTTGGCGATGACGCGGCGCGGCTTGTCCCAGGACGCCGCCTGATACTCGAAGTCCTCGAAGAACCGTTTGACCTTGGTCAGCGAAGGCCGTCCCACGGGCCGTGTCAGCCGATGCGCGATCTTCTCGCGCAAGACGGCGTTGGCGGGCAGACGGATGGCGTAGAAGAACCTGGCTTCTTCCAGCCGCATATAGATCGCGGGGATCGCGTAGGCAGCGTCGGCCCGGAAGAAGCGTCCACCAAGGTCGCGGCCAGCATATCGGGCAATGACGGGATCAAGGACATCCCGCCAGCCATCGGCGCTGTGGACATTGCCGTTACGCAGGGCGCAGCGCTCCAGCATGCCAAACTGGTTGAACAAGAAGATGGGGTGATAGCAGGTGCAGTCGAAATGCCCGTTCCAGGCAGCACCTTCCTGATCGCCGTGGGTGGGGCTGACCGAGCTGTCCATGTCCAGCACGATGTATTTCAACCCGTTGCGGTCATGAAACCGGTCGATCCATTGGCCGTTCAGATCGGCCAGCGCCGCCCGGTTCGCGGCCAGAGCCAGCGTCTCGGTCTCGAACCGTCCCATCTGCGATGCCGAAGCAGCTTGCGCCTCGACGGCCCTGCCGCCAACGACCTGACGCATCACGGGATCGAGGGCCAAGCGGTCGGCATCGTTCACATCCTCGTATCCGGCCAGTCGTCCGAACACCGATTGCCGGAACAATCCGTCAAGCCGATGGAGCGTGTTCTTCCCGGTGCGGCTGTCTCGCAGCGCCTCCGACGCCAGATTGGACAGGCCGAGCACGTCATCAAGCTCGCGCATCACCAGCAGGCCACCGTCTGAACTGATCTGCGCACCACGGAACTCCAGACGCACACGGCGGTCGAAATCAACCCGATCTCCCCGCGCCAAGCCCGCACCCTCCAGGTGATCCATGAAACGCGCCCCTCGCAGCCGTCAACGCCATGATTTATATGCGAAATATCACGATTACGACAGCGAAATCAGCGACTTACTTGGAGAATGTGGGATGATATAGGTCGAGGAAATCGCCGTCGTCGGCCCGAGAATGCCCTGATCGGTATAAACATAGCTGAAGAACCGCGTCATCGTGTAACCGCGATGTTGCAGGATGCCCGGCAGCCACGGCCCGACAAAGGCATAGAGCACGAAGATCCCGGCAATCACCACCAGCGCCAGCCCCGCCAGCCTGCGGGTCAATTCAAGGATCAGCACCGTGCCGGCAAGGGCCGCATACATGTCCGCCTGTTTCGCCAGCCCGGTTCCGGCCCGCAGCCGCAGGAACGGCGCGTGAAAGATCAGATACATCGCCACCGTGGTCGCCGCGAGCGCAAGAAAGAGGTCCGCCATGTCGAAATGCCCGCGCCGCCGGTCAGGCCAGAACCAGCCCACGACGATAAGCCAGGCACTCCCCGCGACAAGCGGCAGGCCGAACGTCCAGACGGCCGTATTGGCCCCGGCGGCCTGATCGACCCCCTGCCCCGTGATCCAGAACAGCAGAACCTGCGCGAAGGCGAGGGTGACGGCCAGAGCGCCGGGCAGGATCGCCAGCATCCGGCGCGGATCGGCCTGCCCGGGCCGGTCTTCGGAGAAGAGCGTGGAGGAATAGAGCAAAAATCCCAGCGCCAGACCGCCGCCCACATGGATCAGCCGATAGCGCCATGGCTCCGTCAGATCGATGGAGTTAAGGCCCAGAAAATCGGTGATGCGGTCATGCAGACCGTTCATCACCCCGACATGAAACACCGTATAGGCGATGCACAGGATCGCCGCGATCAGGCCAAGCTGGCCAAGCGGCTTGCGCTGGTTCGCGGTGAAGATCTCGGCATCGACCCCATCGGCGATGGCGTCTGGCACCGGTGATGGCGTCGCCGCCGGTCTTGCGGATTGCGCGGTCATGGTTCAGATCTCCTCCACCCTCAAGCTCGCCCGCCCCGACACGCGCCGGAGCAGGCAGGGGCAGGCCCGGGGCCCGCCCGTGTGACTCCCCTCTGGGTCAGCGCAGGTTGTCGGGGATGGTGATGCCCTTTTCCTCGAAATACCGCACGGCACCGGGATGGAACGGCATGAAGGTGTTCTTGTCCCAGTTCTCGACCAGCGTCTCGCGGGCGGCGGCGTGGATCTGGACCATGCGCTCGGGATTATCCATGGCAAGCTTCGTGATCTCGTAGGCGAGGCTCTCCGGCATTTCCTCATGCGCGATGGTGAAGTTCCACATCGCGACCGTGTTCTGATCGTAATCATGCCCGGCATAGGTGCCCGCCTTGATGGTCAGCGGGGCGAAGGCCGGGAATGCTTCCTTGATCTTGGGCATTTCCGCGTCGTTGAAGCCGAACATCACCACGTCCTGGCTGGCCGCCAGTTCCGCGAAGGCCGAAATCGGCACACCCGCCGCAAAGGCGAAGGCGTCGATCAAGCCGTCCTGCAACTGGCCGGCGGAATCCGAGGCGCCCGCATTCGAAACCGTCGCGTCAACGCCAAGCACCTCGAGGAACTGTGGCCAATAGGTGCCGGGCGTGCCGCCGGCCGGGCCGACGCCCACGCGCTTGCCGGCCAGATCCGACACCGAGGTGATGCCCGACGAGCGCAGCGCAATCACCTGGAACGGGGTCTGATACATCGGGAAGAGCGCGCGGATCGAGCGGTGCTCCAGCCCCGGCGCGAGTTCCGACTTGCCGTTCCACGCATCATAGGCGGGGCCCATCGTCACCTGACCCATGAGGTGATCACCGGTCTCGACCAGGGTCACGTTCTGCACCGGGCCGCCGGTCACTTCACCGCTTGCGGCAATGCCGAGTGATTCGGAGATGAAGCTGGCGAAACCGTTGCCATAGACGAAATAGGTGCCGCCCTGGCTTGCCGTGCCGATGGTCAGGCTGTTGGGCCATCCGGCCCTGTCCTGCGCCAGCGACGCCGTGCCAAGCGACAGGGTAGCAGCGGCCGCAATGGCCGCGATAAAGCGGTAGGTCATGTTGCTCCTCCCAGAGTCTTTCATCGTTTCAACCGCCATCCCGGACGGAATGACGCTGCATCCATCAAATCAGATTCCACGCACCGATCAACCGCCACGGCAGGGATGTGGCGCATATTCGGCACCCCGCGCGTCTGAATGGGTGGAAAAGGGGACATCGCGGCCCGCTTATGTCACCGAATGGGATCGTCCGTCGGTCAGCCGCCGTCGCCATCGGCAAGAAAGTCGGTCCTGTCGATCCCGAGTTTCTGGATTTTCTCGTAAAGCGACTTGCGGCTCAGGCCGAGGGATTCGTAGACCGGCCGCAACGCCCCGCCATGGGCGGCAAGCGCCGCCTCGATCTCGCGCCGCTCGAACGCGGCGACACGATCCGCGAGCCGTGCGGGCAGAGCCGCGGTCTCGCCTGCCACATCAAGCCCGAGCCCAAGCGCGAAGCGATCCGCGGCATTGCGCAATTCGCGCACGTTTCCGGGCCACGCGCGGCTGCCGAGCGCGGCCAGGAATGCCGGGGGCACCTCGGGCACGGTGTCGATGCGATGCCGCGCGGCGGCCTCGGTCAAAAGGCGCAGGAAGAGCAGCGCGATATCCTCGCGCCGCTCCTCCAGCGCAGGCACCTCGAGCGTGACCACATTGAGACGATAGAGCAGATCGGCGCGGAACCGCCCGGCCTCGACCTCGGCCATCAGGGGCACGCGGGCGGTGGCGAGGATACGGATATCCAGCCGGTGTTCCTCGTTCGATCCCAGACGGCTGACCACCCGGTCCTCGATCACCCGCAGAAGCTTGCCCTGAAGCGGCGGGGGCAGGGCCGCGATATCGTCCAGCAGCACCGTGCCCCCGCGCGCATGTTCGAACTTGCCCGCCCGCGCCCGCATCGCCCCGGCAAAGGCCCCCTGCTCATGGCCGAACAGCTCGCTTTCGATAAGGTGCGGCGGGATCGCGGCGCAGTCGATCACCACCAGCGGATGACGCGCCCGCGGCGACAGGTCGTGCAGGGCGCGCGCGACCACCTCCTTGCCCGATCCGGTTTCGCCCACGATGAGCGCATCGGTTTCCGCAGGACCGATGGTGCGCAACCGTCGGCGCAGGTCGATCATCGCCTTGGAGCGCCCGATCAGACGCTGCTCCAGATCATCGGCTTGCCCGGCAGCCGCGCGCAACACCCGGTTTTCCAGCACCAGCCGCCGGAAATCCACGGCGCGGGCGACAAGCTCTGTCATCTGGCTGGCCGAAAAGGGCTTCTCGATGAAATCATGCGCCCCCTCGCGCATCGCCCGCACGGCCAGTTGCACATCGCCATGCCCCGTCATCAGGATCACCGGAATTTCCCGGTCGATCTCGTGCACCCGGCTCATCAGGGTCAGGCCGTCCATTCCCGGCATGCGGATATCGGTCAGCACCACGCCCGGAAAGCCGAAGCTTACATAGTCAAGCGCCCGCTCGGCCGAGGCCGCATCCTGCACCTGATGACCCGCAAGATCGAGCGCCTGCACCGTCGAGGCGCGCAGGTCCACGTCGTCATCGACCACGAGAACATGCACGGGCGGGCGTCCCGCCGTCACGCGGCGGCCTCGGCCTGGGGCTGTGCGGCGGGCAGGCGCACCTCGAAGGCGGCCCCCCCGAGGGTGCCCGCGACAAGCGTGATGTCCCCGTCGAAATCCTTGACGATGTTATAGGTGATCGACAGGCCAAGCCCCAGACCGTTGCCAACGCCCTTGGTCGAGAAGAACGGATCGAAAATGCGCGGCGCAATGTCGGGCGGCACGCCCGGCCCGCTGTCCTCGACCCGCAGGATGACGGCATCGCCGTCGCCCCGGGCGCTGATCCGCACCCGGCGATCCTCGCGCGGGGCCACGGCATCCGCGGCATTGGTCAGAAGGTTGACCAGCACCTGTTGAAGGCGCACCGGCCCCGCCCTGACCGGCGCGACACCAGCGGCGATATCCACGAAGAGATCGACGCCGATCTGGCGCAGCCGCGGCCCCGCGATTTCGCGCGCCGCCTCGATCGTGTCGCCGATATCGACGGCAACCAGTTGCGCGCCCGGACGCCTGCCGAACGTATGCAGCCGCTTGGCGATTGCCGCGATCCGGTCGGTCATGGCAAGGATGCGCTCCAGTGCCGTCTGCGTCTCGGCCAGGCGGTCCTTGGACAGCAGCATGACGGCGCTTTCGGCATAATTGCGCAGCGCCCCCAGCGGTTGGTTCACCTCGTGGCCCAATGCCGTGGACATCTGACCCAGCGCCGCCATCTTCGCCGCCTGCACCAGATCATTCTGCGCGCGGCGCAACGACGCCTCGGCCTGACGCCGTTCCGCCACCTCTGCCCCGAGCGCCTCGTTCACCACGGCCAGTTCGCGCGTGCGCTCGACCACCCGCGTCTCAAGCTGGGTCTGGGCCGCCGCCTGCATCTCCAGAAGATCGCGCAACCGCGCCCGGCGTTGCAGCACGACGGCGATGATCATCCCCAGAAGCGCCAGCGCCAGAACGCTGCCCAAGCTGACGATCATGGCCTGCGCGCGGGCAGGTGCCGTGCTTTGCAGCACCATCATGGTCCAGTCGGCTTCGGGCATGGGCAAGTCGGCCACCAGATATTCCTGAGCCTCCTGCCCCGGCGCGCCGGTGCGCCACAGCACATGTCCGGCCCCGGTCCGGTCCTGCACAAGCGGAATGTCCAACAGCGTTGCATCCGCATAGCGGCGGGTGGCCTCGAGCGCGGCCTGACCTTCGGCGGTCATGGGCCGGGTGCGGCCAAAGCGCCACTCGGGCTTGCTTGTCAGAAATGCGACGCCCTGGGGATCGACCACGATCACGTGGTAATCCGCCCCCGTCCAGGTCGCCTCGACAGCATCCAGGTCGATCTTGAGCGCGACAACGCCGAGAATCTTGTCGCCGTCCAGAACCGGCGCTCCGAAATAATATCCGCGCTTGAGCGAGGTCGTTCCCAAAGCGTAGAAACGACCCGCCCCGCTGGCCACCGCATCGCTGAAATAGGGGCGGAATGCAAAGTTGCCGCCGACAAAACTATGCGGCTGGGCAAAGTTGGAGGCGGCAAGCGTCAACCCGGTCATGTCCATGAAGTAGATATCGGACGCCCCAAGATCTCCGGTCACTTCCTGAAGGAAGAGGTTGGCCGCGTCTATGGCATCCGGATCGTCCGGGGCCGCCGCCAGATTGCGGATCGCCTCTTGCCGCGCAAGAAGCGGCGGCAGCCGCTCAAAGCGCTCGAGATAGCCGCCCAGCGCGGTTGTCGCAAGCTGCAACGTCCCGCTGGCGCGGGCGGCCGTTTCCCCCAGAAACACCCGCGTTGCCTGACCGTGAACAGCGGCCCCGACGGCCAAAAGCATGATCAGCCCAAGGCCGAGCCAAAGGCCCCAACGCGACCGGCGCCGCGCCTGCGCGACATGTGATATCCCGTGTGACACGGATTTGTTGATACCACCCGATTCACACTGCGGCAATCGTCGCCGCGTCACCGGACCCGAAACCGAAGCGGCCGGGGTCTGCCAAGGAACAATCGCACCCGTCCCGCACGCCACCATGGACGGGCATTGCCCGGATGCGTCAGGGGACCGGCATCGCGCACCCTCTGCGTCAGTGTGATCCTGCCCGGTCATCCCTCGGTGCGAGGACACACAGGCCGAGCAGAAGGCCGGCGAGCCCACCCGCAAGGGTCAGCGCGCCAAGGGTCATCCTTATTCTCCCGAGCAGCAGGCCAAGATCCCCGCAATTGCCGGGCATGCAGGCATGGCTTGCCGCAAGATGCATGATCTGCAAAAGCACCAGGCAGGCAAGCACAACCCATATCCCCCGGAACACACCCCTCTGGCCGCCCGCGCGCACGGCGAAGGCCACCGCGCCCGCCATGCCCGCAAACCAGAGAAACGCCAGAATGTTCAGGCCCATGTCGCGTTGCCTCTTTGTTGTGGTGTCGAGTCATCATAACGTGGCAATCGCGGTGGCTCTTGATGAAGGTCAAGGCTCGTATCGGTATCACTGGTCATGGTAAGCCGCTTGTCACGGGGTGCGAAACAGCGGGGCCGATCGTCATGAAAGCGGACTATGTCGAGATCGCACGGCAATCGGTGCTGTTTGCCTCGGTTCCCGAGCCGGTGGCCGAGAAGCTGATTGCCGCCTCGCATGTGCGCCGCTTCGACCGGGGGGCGACGATCTTCCTGCAGGGCGAGCCCGCGCGCTCGATCTATATCGTCGCCGAAGGCTGGGTGAAGCTCTATCGCATCGCGCCCAACGGGGCAGAGGCGGTTGTGGGCGTTTTCACCCGTGGCCGCAGTTTCGGCGAGGCGGTGGCGCTGCGCCATGCAGCCTATCCCGTCGCTGCCGAGGCGGTGACGGATTGCACGCTCATTCAGGTGGATGCGGGCGCTCTCCTGCGCGAGGTCCGTGACGTGCCCGAGGTGGCGATTGCAATCCTTTCGGCCACCTTCGCCCATCTTCAGGCCCTTGTCGGACAGGTCGAGGCGCTCAAGGCGCAGACGGCGGCACAGCGCGTGGCAGAGTTCCTGCTCGATCTTGCCACTTGCACGCAAGGCAAATGCGAGGTGGTCCTGCCCTATGACAAGGCGCTGATTGCCGGGCGTCTGGGGATGAAGCCCGAAAGCCTCAGCCGCGCCTTCGCCAAGCTGCGCGACCATGGTGTGAGCATCCGGCAGAACATGGCCGAAATAGCCGATCTGGAGCGGTTGCAGGACTATGCCTTGGCCGACCCGGCCGAGGCGTGGAGCCGGGACCGCTGATGTCGCGCGACCCGGGTGGGGTGGCGGTTCTTGGCGTTGAGCGGACGGTGCTGGTTGCCCCCGCGCGGAATCAAGGCGTGCCCCGCACGCCGCCGCGCGAGCGCCCGACCGCCCCCCGGGCGGGCGCTTTTTCGACGTTGAAACCCCTACAATCGTTCCAGTATTTGGCACCATAAAGCGCTCACCAAGGCTGTTGCAGCGCCCACCCGCGGTCGGGCCCTTGCGCGGCTCCCCAATGCCGACAACAGGCCATTCATGACCCTTCCCGACCAGATTTTTCCCCGCCACGTCCGACTGCCAATCGGCACCAGCCTTTCAAATGCCGGTCCCCAGCAGCAGCGCCAGCCCCGCAAGCCCCGCGCAGAACCCCGCCAGCACCATGTCAAAGCCGCGCCGCCAGCGCGGGGCGTTGGCAAGGCCCAGATAGCGATGCAGGATGATCCGCCCCTTGAGCAAGGCCAGCGAGAGCGCCATGAGCGAGAGCACAGGCCCCGCAGGCACAAGGCTCAGCCCCGCACCGGCAAGGCTCAGCGTCACGAGGCCAGCCCAGGCCAGGAGGAGCGGATCGCGGGTCATCGGATCAGGTAGACGACCGGGAACAGCAGCACCCAGACCAGATCGACCATGTGCCAGAAGGCCGCGCCGGTCTCGGTCGCGCGCGGATCGCGCAGCACCGCCACCAGCCCCAGAAGCACGATCCCCGCCACCACATGCGCCGCGTGAAACCCGGTGAGCAGGTAGTAGAAGGTGAAAAACGGGTGGGTTTCCCAAGTGATGCCCTCCGCGGCCTTGGCGGCATATTCCTGCCCCTTGATGACCAGAAACACCACGCCAAGCACCATGGCGCCGGCCAGCAGCGCGCGCTTGCGCCCCTCGCGCCCCGATTGGGCCGCGCGCACGGCAAGCGCGGCGAGGCAACCGGACGTGACCAGCACCACGGTATTGAGCGCGGCCCCCGCGCGGTTGAGATGCGCCTGCGCCTCGGCAAAGCCCGCGGGATCGGTCAGGCGCATGGCACTCAGCGCCGCCAGCCCCGCGCCGAAAACCAGCAGTTCCGAAACGATCAGAACCCACATCATCGGCTCGCCGGGCAGCTCGTCCAGCAGGTCGGTCATGCCCCGACCAGTTGCCGGTAGATCTGCGGCAGCGCGGCGGTCAGGCGGTCAGGATGCGGGATGAGCGCATAGCCGCCCTGCCCGAACATGCGCGGGAACCACGCCTTGCCGTCACGGTCCACGGTGATGCCAAAGACCGACTGCCCCGCGCGCCGCGCCTCGCGGATCGCCATATGGCTGTCCTCGATGCCGTGGCGGCCCTCGTAATGATCGAGATCGTTGGGCTTGCCATCGGTGATGACCAAGAGCAGCCGCCGCTTGCGCGTCTCGCGGGCAAGCTCGGCGCTGGCATGGCGGATCGCGGCCCCGAGGCGCGTGTAATGGCCGGGTTTCAGGGCGGCGATACGCGCCTCGATGGCCGCGCTCATCGGCTCGTCGAAGCCCTTGAGCCGGTGCAGCCAGACCCGGTGCCGCTTGAGCGAGGAAAACGCGTTGATGGCAAAGCTGTCGCCGCAGGCATTGAGACCCCATGACAGCGCCGCCAGCGCCTCGCGCTCGATCTCGATCACGCTGCGGCTGTCGCCGTCATGGCCTGTCACATGGCCTTCGGTCGAGCGCGACACGTCGAGCAGGATCGACACCGCCAGATCGCGCGCCAGCGGTCGCGTCTGCCGCCAGATCCGGTCATCGCTTTCGCCGGTGGCAAGGAAATCCACCCGCGCGCGCACGGCGCGTTCGGTGTCAAGCTCGTCACCATCAGGATGGCCGGGGGTCGAGACGCGGCCCGGTCGCAACGCCTCGAACTGGCGTTTGACCGCGCGGATGCGGCGGGCGGCGCGCGGGTTGGGCAGGGCAAGCGCGCCCGCCTCGGGGCGCAGGTCGCTGGCAAGGATGCGCACGTGATCGGGCATGTATTGGCCCGTGCGCACATCCCATTCCGGGTAGGTCAGCACGTCCGAGAGCGCCTCGCGGTCCACATCCTCGGGCGCAAGATCAAGATGCAGCTTGAGCCGGGTCGCGGGGGCCTGCGACACCTGCCCCAGCCCGATTTCCTCCTGATCGTCGGCGGCCTTCTTGGCGCTGTCCTCGTCATCATCCTCGACGCGGCGGTTGAGGTTGATGAACTCGGCCCAACTCAGGATCGCCTCGAACTTGTGCAGGATGAAACTGTCCTTGCGGTCGATCAGGTCGGATTTGCGGCGGCGCGCGCGGCGGGTCTTCTCGCTGCCCTCGCCGGTCTCGGGCGCGCCCTCGGTCTCGCGGTCCTCGACCTGGTCGGCCTCGCTGCGGCCCGTCGCGCGCAGATCGGGCCAGAGCGGCACGGGGCGGAACGGGCGATAGCCGCGCGGCGCGCGCAAGGCGGCGGGGTCGGCCCCGGCCAGCGCTTCGGCGCGCGCGCCGAGCGGCGCGGGATCGCCCAGATGGTGCCGGATCAGCGCCTCGACCGCGTCCTCGGTGGCGGGAAGCGCAGGGCGGGGGCGCAACGCGCGAAGCCCGCCGCAGAGATCGGCATAAAGCGCGCGAAAGCCCGGCGCCGCCTCAAGCGTGGTGGCAACCATGGCTTGCGCGGCGGCAATCGCGGTCAGATCGGCGGCGAGCGGGTCGTCATGGTCTGGTGCCGTGGGGGCATGGGCGGCGCAGGCCGCAAGCCAGAGGTAAAGCGCGCCATTGGCCTCGCGCGCCGGATAGACGGCAAGCGCGGCGGGCAGACGCAGCGCCGCGCCGTCGAAACTGGCGCGCGGCACGACCTCGACAGGCGTGCCGAGGCGGCGCAGGAAGGACAGGCGGTGGTGGCTCGTCTCCTCCGCCACGGCCTTGACCTCGACGGAGGGATCACCGCCGAGACCCCGGAAAAGAACTGCCAGCCGCCCCGCGACCTCAGAGAGGTCGACACGGGCTCCGTCATGCACGCCCGGAGCGTCGAGACGGCTGGCATAGGCGTGCCACAGTTTCCCGATCGATTCTTCAGGTTCCCATGGGTCGATGTCGATCCTGCCCATCACCGGCCTCACCCGAAAACGGCGGTGACAAGATCGAGGAGCCCGCGTTTGGTGTCGCGGTCATCGGTCAGCGGCTCGATCATCGCAGCGAGGATCGCCCGCTCGACCGGCATGCCCTGATGGATGAGCGTGGCGGCATAGACCACGAGGCGGGTCGAGACCCCTTCCTCCAGATCCTGCCCCTTGAGATCGCGCAGCCGGTTGGCAAGCCGCACCAGCGGCTTGACGCGGTCCTCGGGCAGGCCCGATTCCCGCGCGACCACGGCAATCTCGCGCGCAGGTGCCGGAAAGTCGAACTCGACCGAGATGAACCGCTGCCGGGTCGAGGGCTTCAGCGTCTTGAGGATGTTCTGATAGCCGGGGTTGTAGGAGGCCACCAGCATGAAGCCGTCGGGCGCGGCAAGCTCTTCGCCGGTGCGCTCGATGGGCAGGATGCGGCGGTCATCGGTCAGCGGGTGCAGCACCACGGTGACATCCTTGCGCGCCTCCACCACCTCGTCGAGATAGCAGATCGCGCCCTCGCGCACGGCGCGGGTCAGCGGGCCATCGGCCCAGATCGTCTCGCCGCCCTTGAGCAGGTAGCGCCCGATCAGGTCCGCCGCCGACAGGTCGTCATGGCAGGCCACGGTATAGAGCGGGCGGCCAAGGCGGGCGGCCATGTGCGCGACGAACCGCGTCTTGCCGCAGCCCGTCGGCCCCTTGAGCAGGACCGGCAGGCGGTTGTCATGCGCCGCCGCGAAAAGCGCGATCTCGTCGCCCTGCGGCAGGTAGAAGGGGGCGTCAGCCGCCCCCTTCAGGGTGGGGTGGGATCCGTCCATCTGCATCACTCCGCAGGCTGGCTCAGGCCGGGCTCGATCACCTCGCGGCGCGGCACGAACACGGCGTAGATGAAGAGCAGCGCGCCAAGCACCACCGCAATCCCCGCCCCGAAGCGCATCCAGTAGAAGATCGCAAGCTGATCCTGCACGGCCATGTATTCCTCGCCCATGACCCGTTGCAGATGGGTCTGCACCGTGCCTGCGAAGGTCAGCACGAAGGTCATGAACACCACGCCCGAGGACATCAGCCAGAACGACACCATGTTGAGCACCTGGTTATAGGGATCGCGCCCCAGAAGATGCGGCATGGCATAGGTCACGATCGCCAGCACAAGGCAGACATAGGCCCCGTAGAAGGCAAGGTGGCCGTGGGCGGCGGTGATCTGCGTGCCGTGGGTGTAGTAATTGACCCCGTGCAGCGTGTGCAGAAAGCCCCAGACCCCCGCGCCGAAAAAGGCCAGCGTGGCACAGCCGAGCGCCCAGAGAAGCGCCGCCTTGTTGGGATGGTCGCGCCGCCCCTTCCAGACCATGACGAAGGCAAAGGACATCATGGCAAAGAACGGGATCACCTCCAGCGAAGAGAAGATCGAGCCGATCCACTGCCAGTATCCCGGCGTGCCGATCCAGTAATAGTGGTGCCCGGTCCCGAGGATGCCCGAGAAGAGCGCGGCCGCGACGATGACATAGAGCCATTTTTCGACCACTTCGCGGTCAACGCCCGTCAGCTTGAGCATCAGGAAGGCGAGGATCGAGGCCATCACCAGCTCCCACGTGCCCTCCACCCAGAGATGGACCACATACCACCAATACATCTTGTCGAGTGCGAGGTTGGAGGGGTTGTAGAAGGCGAAGAGGAACAGCAGCGACAGGCCCCAGAGGCCGAGAAGCAGGATATTGGTGATCGCCGTCTTGCGCCCCGCCAGCACCGTCATCGAGACGTTGTAGAGAAAGATGAGCGCCGCCACGACGATGCCCGCCTTGACCCATTTCGGCTGTTCGAGGAATTCACGCCCCTCCTTGCCAAGCAGGAAATTGCCCTCGAAGATGTTGAAGAGATAGGTGACCACCACGCCAAGCGTGCCGAGCACGAGAATGCCCAGTTGCAGATAGGCGAGCTTGGTCGAATGGATCTCGCGCTCCGATTCCTCGGGCAGGAGGTAATAGGCCGATCCGAAGAAGCCCAGCAGCAACCACACGATCAGGCTGTTGGAATGGAGCATCCGCAGGATGTTGAAGGGCACCAGATCCGACAGGAAATTGGGTGCCACATAGACAAAGCCCATGATCAGGCCGACGGTCACCTGCACCGCGAAGAGCGCAAGCGCCACGGCAAAATAGGCCAGGGCGATTTTCTGGGTTTGGTATTTCATGGTTCTCGCTCCTCAACCGGCGTCGTTCGGCGGCCAGTTCTGCGTGTTGATGCGGCCCGTCCAGAGAAGGAAATCCGCAAGGTTGCGATACTCTTCGTCGCTCAGGCCGAAATTCGGCATCTGGCGGCGGCCCTCGATTCCCGTGGGCATCGCGTCCATCCAGCCCTTGAGCATGTCGGCGGCCGCCTCGGGGTCGTCCTGAACGCCCCAGCGGGCCATCACATTGCCCAGTTCGGGGGCGAAATAGGCGCCTTCCCCAAGGATCGAGTGGCAGTTGATGCAGGAATTTCTTTCCCAGACATGCTTGCCCGCCGCGACACTCTCGGTGAGGCCGCCACGGTCGGTTGATTTGGTCACGATGTAGCGGTGGGAATGGGCGGTGAGGCCCACGAAGATGATAATGAAGAACAATGATCCGCCGTAGAATATGTTGCGGGCCATCGTCTTGGTCAGGACTTCGCGCATGGCGCAGTCTCCTTTTCGGAGCGGTTGACGGTGGGTTCACTGTGGCGCGGGCGGGTCGCGCCTTCCTTAACGAAAGTCAATCGGCGGCGGCGGTTTGCGCGCGCGGCCCCGTGAGCACCGGCCAGAGCGCGGCGGCGGCCAGCGCGAAGGCCAGCACCCACAGAAGCCCCGCGCCGAGAACGCCCGCATAATAATGCTCGACCCCGAGGCTGGAGCCGGCCCAGCGCGCCAGCGCCGACAGCACCAGAAGCGCGTAGGCCAGCGCCACCGGAAAGGGCGCGACAAGCGCGTGACCGCCATGGCCCAGCGCCGCGCGCGACATCACCGCCAGCGTCATCACCCCCACCGCGCCGATGCCCAGCAGGTGCAGCGCGGCCACCTCCGATCCCAGCCCGAGCGCCGCCAGCCCCGACAGGATCAGCCCGAGACCCAGCAGCGCCATGCCGAGATGCAGCACCCAGAGAATGGGCTGGTTCCAGGTCCAGAGCGGTCGCCAGAACGCGCCGCGCAAAAGCTGCGCGCTGCCCGCCGCCAGCGCCAGCGCGGCAAAGACCGGCCCCGGCAGCGACAGGCCCGCCGCCAGCGCGGTCAGGAGCGTGAGCGCGATCACCGCCATGTCGAGCGACAGGCGGCTTTGCGGCAGGCGCTGCGTGATCCCGGCGCGGGTCATCGCGTTGCGGGTAAAGGCGGGGGTGACGCGCCCGCCCAGCACCACGATCAGCCCGCAGGTGGCAAAAAGCCCCAGCCGCAACCCCTCGGCCCCGCTGCCCGTTACCCCGGCCCAGTCGAGGTGCACCATGAGATTGCCCGCCCAGATGAGCGCGAGCACGCCCAGAAACATCATGTTCTGCGGCTTCGGGCGCTTGAGAAGCTGGCCCAGGATCTTGGCCGCCAGCACCGGCAGAAAGGCCAGATCGAGCGCGGCCACCATGACCACCGGCAGGCTGCCCGAGAACCAGATGCCCAGCCGCCCCGCCAGCCACAGCGCGGCCACCGTCACGACAAAGCCGCGCCGCGCGGCGGGGGTTCCGGTCCAGTTCGGCACGGCGGTGAGGAAAAATCCCCCCATCGCCGCCGCCGGATAGCCGAACACCATTTCATGCGCGTGCCACAGATGCGGCGGCGGCGAGAAGGGCAGATCGCTCACAATCCCGCCTGCGGCATGGATGCCGAGCCAGCCGGTCCAGACGATCAGCGAGAACACCGCGTAAAGGGCGGCGGCGGTGAAGAACACCCGCCACCCGTCGGAGAAAAAGCGCGCCACCGCGCCCGTGTTGCCCTGTGCCATGGCCCTCGCCCCGCTGTCCGGAAAACCTGACATCGACCCTCGCGCCGAAACGCCCGGGACACCTTAACGAAAGTCAAGGATCGCGCGCCGGTGATCGACCAGACTGAAGGAGCCTCACCAGCCAACGGAGATTCTGACATGACAATCCCAGCCGCGAGGACACCGCAGACGCCAGGGCTCTTGCTCGGCGCCGGTCTGTCTTTCCTGCTTTCGACGGCGGCACTTCCCGCACTCGCCCAGGAACAACCGAGCATGAGCCCGGAGGCGTTCGACGCCGCCAAGCAGACCTATTTCGAGCAATGCGCCGGCTGCCACGGCGTCTTGCGCAAGGGTGCTACCGGCAAGCCGCTCTTGCCCGAGGTCAAGACCAAGGCCGCCGACGGCACCGAGACGGTGACCGGCACGCTCAAGCTTGGCCAGGACCGGCTGGAGCGCATCATTGCTTACGGCACCGAAGGCGGGATGAACAATTTCGACGGCATCCTCAGCCCTGAGCAGATCGTCGATCTGGCCACCTATATCCAGATCGACCCGCCCAAGCCGCCCGAGATGTCGATCACCCAGATGATGCAGACCCGCAAGGTCTATGTCGAGCCAAAGGATTACCCGACAGAGCCGCTGCATGGCCGCAACTGGGAGAACTTCTTTGTCGTGATCGAACGCGACGTGGGCAAGGTCGCGGTGATCGACGGCGACACCAAGGAGGTGCTGGCGCATATCCCCACCGGCTATGCGGTGCACGTGCTCAAGGCCTCCGAACATCACAGCATCGACGAGCCGGAAAATCCGGGCCGGTTCTGGTATACGATGGGCCGCGACGGCAAGATGACCAAGATCGACCTGTGGCAAAACCCCGAGAACATGCTCGTGGCCGAGGTCAAGATCGCCTATGACGCCCGCGACGTGGCCGTGTCCGGCGATGGCAAATACGTCATCGGCGGGGGCTACTGGCCGCCGCATTTCGCCATCGTGGACGCGGAAACGATGGAGCCGAAAAAGGTCGTCTCGACCCGTGGCGTCAACGTGGACGGCGAGTATGTGGAAGAGGCGCGCGTCGCCGCCATCTACACCACCCCGCACGAGCCGACATGGGTGGTTGCCATCAAGGAACTGGGCCAGATCTGGCAGGTCGATTACACCGATCTCGACAACCTGCGGATCGACAAGATCGACAACTCCAAATATCTGCATGACGGGTTCTTTGATCCGACCGGCCGGTATTTCCAGATCGCGGCGAATGCCTCGAACCAGATGGTCGTGATCGACACCAAGACCCGCAAGCTCGAAGCGACGATCGACGTCAAGTCCAAGCCGCATCCCGGCCCCGGCGCCAACTGGGTTGACCCCAATTGCGGCCCCGTGGGCGGCACCACGCATCTTGGCACCGGCTTCGTGACGGTCTGGGGCAACGATCCCGAGGGCCATCCCGACAATGCCTGGAAGATCTGCTACGAGGTCGAAACCGACGGGCCGGGCCTCTTCGTGCGCACCCATCCGGACAGCAAATATGTCTGGGCGGATCAGACGCTGCATCCCGAGCCCGAGATCCAGCAATCGGTGCAGGTGATCGACAAGGCCACCGGCGAGATCGTCAAGACCATCCAGTTGACCGAGACCGAAGGCTCTGTCGCCGTTCATTTCGAATTCAACCAGGATGGCTCCGAGGTCTGGGCCTCGGTCTGGAACCGGTCGGATTCGAAAACCGACAATGGCGAGATCGTGATCTTCGACGCCGAGACGCTGGAAGAAAAGGCCCGGATCAAGGGGCTCTTCGCCCCCACCGGCAAGTTCAACGTCTACAACCGCTCGAACCACAAGACCTGAGCGAAACCGGGCCGGGGGGCATCATCGCCCCCCGGCCTTCGCCCTTTCCAAGATCAACCGCAGACCGGACGGAGCGCGGATCACATGACTGACGAAACCCCCAAGAAACCCGGCCGCATATGGCGGCGCTGGGTGCTTTTCGGCGTGCCCGTCGCCGGTGCCGCCGCCGCCTTTGCCGCGGGCATTGTCTTCTGGGGCGGGTTCAACACCGCCATGGAAGCCACAAACACGATGGATTTCTGCGTCTCCTGCCACGAGATGCGCGAGAACGTGTTCAAGGAATACGAACACACCATCCACCACGAGAACCGCTCTGGCGTGCAGGCAACCTGTTCGGATTGTCACGTCCCTGACCCCTGGGTGCACAAGATGGTGCGCAAGGTGCAGGCCTCGCGCGAGCTTTATGGCAAGGTCGTGGGCACGATCGACACCCGCGAGAAATTCGAGGAAGAGCGCCTGCGGCTCGCCACCCGTGTCTGGACGGCGATGAAAAAGACCGACTCGCGCGAATGCCGCAACTGTCACACCATCGAGAGCATGAACCCCCGCTTCCAGAAGCCGCGCGCGCGTCAGCAGCACCTGACGGCGATGGAGACGGGGCAGACCTGCATCGACTGCCACAAGGGGATTGCGCATTCGGATGTGCGCAGCCGCGCGCCCGACGAATTGCTCGAGGCGCTCGAGACGCCCAACCCGAAGCACATCAAGCAGGTCCCGCAAAGCTTCCTTGACGGGCTGGCCTATATCCAGCAGGTCGAGGCCGAAGAGGCCGCCGCCGCCGCAGAGGCGGCCCAGGCCGAAGAGGCGGCGGTCGAGGCGCGCATCACCGCGGCTGTCGAACAGGCCCTGAGCGCGAGCGACGCCTCGGCGGCACCTGCCGACGAGGGGCCGGGCGGCGCCATCGACTGGTCCGCCATCACCCCCGTCACGGTCGGCCTCTTCTATCCCGGCCAGACGCCCTGGGAATGGGTGCTCAACGGCAAGGAACATGGTGGCGCCCGCGCCTTTACCAAGGGCGGCGATCAATGCTCGGTCTGCCATGCCAAGGAAACCGCCGCCATGGGGGCCAAGATGGTCAGCGGCGAAAAGGCCGAACCCACCCCCATTCCGGGCAAGCGCGGGTCGGTGGACGTGGCCATTCAGGCCGCCCATGACGACACCAACCTCTACCTGCGCCTGCGCTGGAAAGATGGCGGGCACGCCCCCGTGCCCTTCGTCGAGGGCGGCATGATGGACCCCGAGAACCCCGTCAAACTCGCCATGATGATCGTGGGCAGCGGGGTGGAGCGCGCCGATCAGGCGGGCTGCTGGTCAAGCTGCCACATGGACAGCCGCACCATGCCCAATGCACCCGAGAGCCTTGGCGATCTTGACGCGGCGCTCGGCGGGCACGGCTATGTGCAGAAATACATCCCCAACAGCCGCACCGATATCGAACTCAAGGGCCGTGCGCGCCCGATGGGCGGCTGGGACCTGCTGCGCGACGAGGGCGAGCTTGCCGCCTTCCTGGAGAACGACACCTTCATGGACTTCACACGGCTTGACGCCTCGGGCAATGCGCGGCGCGGCTATCTGCTGGAGCGGCGGCACGAGGATGCAGGCCACCCGGTCGACGGCTCCATGGTGCTGGAGGGCGATACCTGGACGGCGGTGCTGGTGCGCCCGCTTGCGGCCACCGCGCCGGGACAGATCGCCATCGTGCCGGGCAAGGTCTACACGGTGGGGTTCGCGCTCCATGACGATCACGCGGCGGCACGGTTCCACCATGTCTCGCTCGATCTGCGGCTGGCGCTCGACGATGCGTCGGTCGAGTTGAACGCCGTCGCGCCCTGAGGGCGGGCGCGGCAGGAGGCGGCCCCGGCTCCACTGACGGGCCGGGGTCGTCATTTCCACCCCAAGAAAGGGAGAGAGCCATGCCCCCGATCCGCACCCTCGCCAGCGTTCTGGCGTTCCTGCCGCTGACTGCGCTGGCCGACGACCTGCCAACAGACCCCGAATCGCTGGCCGAGGGCGCGGCCATTTTCGAGCGGCGGTGCAGCCAGTGCCACGGGCTTGACCACGTGATCTACAAGGCGCCCTGGCTCAACGGGCTGATCGGGCGGCCCGCGGCCTCGGTGCCCGATTTCCCTTATTCCGAGGCGATGCGCGCCTGGGGCGGGGTCTGGACGGTCGAGAATCTCAAGCTTTGGCTGACCAAGCCCGATGAATTCATCCCCGGCACAGAGATGAATTTCGGCGGCTTCCGCCGCCGCACCGAGGACCGCGACATGGTGATTGCATATCTCATCGAGGCAACCCGCGAAACGGCACCGCAAGACGCGCGGCCTTAACGAAAGTCAAGGTTCGCGCGCGGGCGATCGGTCAATCTGGGATCACAGCCAAGCCCGGAGAGTCCCATGTCATACCCCAGCCAAGGCCACGTTTCCCTTGTCGGTTCCGGTCCGGGCGATCCCGACCTCTTGACCTGCAAGGCGCTCAGGTGCCTGCAAGACGCCGATGTGCTGGTCTTTGACCGGCTGGTCAGCCCCGAGATCCTGGCCCTCGTGCCCGCCCGCGTGCGGCGCATCGACGTGGGCAAGACGCCCAAATGCCACCCCGTGCCGCAGGAGGGGATCAACGCGCTGCTGGTCGATCTGGCACGGCAGGGCCTGCGGGTGGTGCGGCTCAAGGGCGGCGATCCGCTGATCTTCGGGCGCGGCAGCGAAGAGGCAGAGGTGTTGCGCGCCGCCGGGATCACGGTGGATTACGTGCCCGGCATCACCGCCGCGCAGGGCATGGCCGCCTCCACGGGTGTGCCGCTCACGCATCGCGGCCTGGCCACCGGCGTGCGCTATGTCACCGGGCACCGCGCGCGCGACGGCAGCCTCGATCTGGACTGGGCGTCGCTCGCCTGCGAGGAGACCACGCTTGTCGTCTACATGGGCGTGGCCAATATCGCGCGGATCGCGGCGGAACTGATGGCCCATGGCCTGCCTGCCGACCTGCCGGTGATGGCGGTGGCCAGCGTCACCACCCCGCGCGAGGCGCGGCTGGTCTCCACGCTCGACCGCATCGGCCCCGAGATCGCGCAGGCCGACCTTGCCGCCCCGGTGCTCTTTGTCATCGGCCATGTGGTGCGGCTTTACGAGGGCAATGCCGCCCTGCCGCTGCCCCATGCCGAGGTGAGGGTCTATGCGTAACACGGCCGCCCTCTGCCTTGCCGTTGCCGTCGTCATGACCTGGCTCGCCCCGCTTCCCGCCACGGCCGAGATCAGTGCCGAGCGCGCCGAACGGCTTGGGCATATGCTGGTGCAGGATTGCGGCTCTTGTCACGGGCTGGCGCGCAAGGGCGGGCTTGGCAGCCCGCTGACGCGCGAGGCGCTTGGCCATGCCGCGCCCGAGGGGCTCGCCGCGATCATCCTCGACGGCATCCCCGGCACCGCCATGCCGCCCTGGCGCGCGCTTCTGACCGACGCCGAGGCGCTGTGGATGGCGCAGCAACTTCTGACGGAGCCACACGAATGAAACGGATCCTGTCCACCCTCGCCGTTTTGGTCGCCCTTCTCGCAACGCCCGCCGGGGCCGGGACCTCTCTGCGCGCCACCGGCGGGCTTGGACTTGTGATCGAGCGCGCGACCGGTTCGGTCCTGTTGGTGGACCGGATCGCGCATGAGGTCATAACGCGCATCGACGGCCTGGGCGATCTCAGCCACGCCTCGGTCACCTTCTCGCCCGACGAGCGGCTGGCCTATGTCTTTGGCCGCGACGGCGGGCTGACGCAGGTGGATATGCTGACGGGCGCGATCACCGCCCGCGTTATTCAGGGCGGCAATTCCATCGGCGGGGCGATTTCGGACGATGGCGCGCTGGTGGCGGTATCGAATTACGAGCCGGGCGGCGTGCGCGTGTTCGACGCCGCAACGCTGGAGATGGTCGCCGACATTCCCTCGGACGGCAAGACCGTGGGCCTTGTCGATCTGCCGAACCGGCGCTTTGCCTGGACCGTGTGGGAAACGGGAACGGTCTGGCTGGCCGATCTGTCGGGGGCCGCGCCGGTCATCACCGATCTGGGTCATGCGGGCCTCAACCCCTATGACGCGGTGCTCTCGGGCGACGGGCGTCATTACATCGTGGGGCTGTTCGGCGAAAAGGGCCTGACGCTATTCGACATGTGGCAGGACACGCCCGAGCCGGTGCGGTTCCTTGACGATTACGGCCGCGAGGACGCGGAAATGCCGGTCTACAAGATGCCCCACCTGCAAGGCTGGGCGTTGACCGAAGGGCAGTTCGCCCTGCCTGCCGTGGGACAACACGCGCTGCTCTGGGTGGAACGCGCGACACTTGCGCAGGCCGGCCGCACGGCGCTGCATGGCCAGCCGATCTTTGCCGTGGCGCAACCCGGCAGCCCCTATGTCTGGGTGAATTTCGCCCTGCCGCATAACGACACGCTTCAGGTGATCGACAGCCGCACGCATGAGGTGGTGGCGACCCTCACCCCCGGCGCCGCCGTGCTGCACATGGAGTTCAGCCCGCGCGGGCACGAGCTTTGGGTCAGTTCGCGCGATGGCAACCGGGTCTTTGTCTATGACACCCACAACCGCACGGTAAAGGCGGAACTGGAGGCTGAAAGCCCCTCCGGCATCTTCTTCACCGCGCGCGCGCATCGCACGGGGCTATAGACCATGCCCGCCCGTCTCGACCCCCGTGACACCGCCCTGCTCGACCGCTTTCAGCGCGACTTGCCGCTGGTGCCGCGCCCCTTTGCGGTGATGGCCGACCGGATCGGGCTGACCGAAGCCGACGTGATCGAACGCCTCGCGCGCCTTGCCGAGGAGGGCAAGATCGCCCGCGTGGGTGCCACCGTGCGGCCCAACACCGCCGGGGCCTCGACGCTCGCGGCGCTTGGCGTTCCGGCGGAGCAACTCGAGGCGGTCGCCGCCATCGTCGGACAGGAGCCGGGCGTCAATCACAGCTATCAGCGCGATCATGCCTGGAACCTGTGGTTCGTGGCCACCGCAGCGGACGGTGCCGGGTTGCAGGCCACGCTTGACCGCATCGCCGCGCGCAGCGGGCATGAGGTGCTCGACCTGCGGCTTCGGCGGGCGTTCAACATCGACCTTGGCTTTCCTTTGCAGGGCGCGCGCCCGGTCCCCCGGCGCGACGCCCCGGTGAACTGCGCCGCGCTCCGCGACGGCGACCGCCCGCTTTTGCACCTGCTCTCGCAAGGCCTGCCGATCGTCGCCGATCCCTACGCCGCCGCCGCCCGCGATCTGGGGATGAGCGAGGCAGCCGTGATCGAGCGCATCGGCGCACTGCTGACGGCGGGCATCCTCACCCGGCTGGGCGTGATCGTGCGCCACCGCTCGCTTGGCTGGGCCGCCAATGCCATGGTCACCTTCGATCTGCCGGAGGCGCGGATGGAGGCGGCAGGCCGCGCGCTTGCCGCGCATCCCGGCGTGACGCTCTGCTATCAGCGCCGCACCGTGCCGGGGGTCTGGCCCTACGGCCTCTTTTGCATGATCCACGGGCGCAGCCGCCCCGAGGCGATGGCGGTTCTCGCCACCGCCCGCGCCCTGCCCGACTTGCGCGGCACCCCCCATCAGGTGCTGTTCTCGCAACGCTGCTTCAAGCAGACCGGTGCGCGGCTTCTGCCGTCCGAGGCAGCATGAGACGCGCGGCGCTCCCCCCCGAGGCGCTCGACGCCACGGACCGCGCGATCCTCAACGCGCTGCAAGACGGCTTTCCCATCGCCCATGACCCGTTCACGCAGGCCGCCGCCCCCCTTGGCCTGAGCGGCACGGAACTGACCGAACGGCTGGCGCATCTGCGCGAGATCGGCGCAGTCACCCGCTTTGGCCCGTTCTTCGACGCCGAGGCCATGGGCGGGGCCTTTTGCCTCTGCGCCATGGAGGTCCCGGAGGCACGTTTCGAGGAGGTCATGACTTTGGTCAATGCCCATCCGGAGGTGGCGCATAATTATGAACGCACGCACCGGCTCAACATGTGGTTCGTGCTCGCCTGCGAGGACCCCGGAGGGATCGAGACCGTGGCGGCCCGCATCGAAGAGGAGACGGGGATCACAGTCCTGCGCTTTCCCAAGCTGCGGGAGTTCTTCATCGGCTTCAGGGTAGAGGCATGACACTCGACACCACCGACCGCCGGATCATCGCCGCGACACAGGCAGGCCTGCCGCTGGTGGCCGAACCCTATGCCGAGGTGGCAAGTTGGCTGGCCCTGCCCGAGGCCGAGGTGATCGACCGGCTTGCCGCGCTGCACCGCGCGGGCATCGTGCGCCGCGTGGCACTTGCGCCCAATCACTATGCGCTCGGGATGCTCGCCAACGGGATGAGCGTCTGGGACGTGGCCGATACCCGCGCCGAGGCGCTTGGCGAGGTCGTGGGCGCGCTGCCCTTCGTGTCGCATTGCTACCTGCGCCCGCGCGCCCTGCCCGACTGGCCCTATAACCTTTTCGCCATGCTGCACGGCCCCGACCGCGCCACCGTCGAGACGCATCGCGCCGGGGTGGCGGATATTCTCGGCGCTGCCTGCGCACGCCACGACATTCTCTATTCCACCCGCATCCTGAAAAAGACCGGGATGCGCCTGAGGCCGGAGGGCTGAGCCATGTTTCGTCTGACCCAATATATGCGCGAGCTGGTGAACCCCAGTCCCGTGCGCGCCCGTATGGGAACGGTGCGCCCGGTGGTGATCTGGAACCTGACCCGCCGCTGCAACCTGCGGTGCCGGCATTGCTATACCACCTCTGCCGATATCTCCTTTCCCGGCGAGTTGAGCCATGGCGAGGCGATGGATGTGCTCGACGATCTGGCCGCCTTCAAGGTGCCCGCGCTGATCCTGTCGGGGGGCGAGCCGCTGTCGCGCATCGATTTCTTCGACCTGGCGGAACGCGCCCGCGCGCTCGATTTCCGGTATCTGGCGCTCTCGACCAACGGCACGCGGCTCTCGGAGAATATCGACCGGATCGCCGCGCTCGAGTTCGACTATGTCGGCATTTCGCTCGATGGGATCGGCGGGGTGAACGACTGGTTTCGCGGGGTCGACGGGGCCTTTGACGCCGCCCTTGCGGGCGTGCGGGCCTGCAAGGCGCGCGGCGTCAAGGTGGGGTTGCGCTTTACGCTGACGCGCGACAATGCCCATACCCTGCCCGACATGCTCGATCTCTGCGACGCCGAGGGGGTGGACAAGTTCTATCTCTCGCACCTTGTCTATGCCGGGCGCGGCGACAAGCATCGCGGCGAGGATGCCCAGCATCTGCATACCCGCGTGGCGCTCGATCACCTGATCGACCGGGCCTGGGTGGCGGTGGCCGAAGAGCAGCCGCTCGACATCGTGACCGGCAACAACGATGCCGACGCGGTCTATTTCCTGCATTGGGCCGAGCGGCATTTCAGCGCCGAAAAGATTGCGCATCTGCGCGCGCACCTGACCGCCTGGGGCGGCAATTCCAGCGGTCTGGGCGTGGCCAATATCGACACGCAAGGCCGCGTGCATCCCGATACCTACTGGTCGGATTACACCGTGGGATCGGTCAAGGACCGGCCCTTTTCCGAGATCTGGACCGGCGACGATCCGATGCTGGCCGCATTGCGCACCCGCCCGCGCCCGCTCAAGGGCCGCTGCGGGGCCTGCGCGCATCAGGCGATCTGCGGCGGCAACACGCGGATCCGCGCGCTTCAGGTCTCGGGCGATCCCTGGGCCGAGGATCCGGCCTGTTATCTCAGCGCCGAGGAAATCGGCCTGAGCGCCGACGCGGCCCGCCTGACCGTCACGCCATTCCGGGGGAAAAGCCATGATCCGGCGCATCGTTTCTTCTGAGCGCGCGGCCCTCGCCGCCGCCCTCCTCCTCGCCACCCCGGCGATGGCCGCGCCCGACGGTGCCGCGCTTTATGCCACGCATTGCGCCGCCTGCCATGCCGAGACGCGGCTGGGCGGCACCGGCCCCGCGCTCATTCCGCAGACGCTTGGCCGCATCGGCGGCCCGGAACTTGAGGCGGTGATCGCCCATGGCCGCGCCGCCACGCAGATGCCGGGCTTTGCCGAGGTGCTCAGGCCCGAGGAAATCGCCGCCATCGCCGCCCATCTCAAGGAACCGCTCACCGAGACGCCGCACTGGGGAATGGCCGAGATGCTGGCCACGCGCAGTTTCAACGACGCCCACACCCCCGCCACCACGCCGGTTTTCAGCGCCGATCCGATGAACGTGACGCTTGCGGTCGAAATCGCCGACAGCCATATCTCGGTGCTCGACGGCGATACCTTCGCCGTGCTGGCGCGGTTCGAGACCCCCTTTGCCGTGCATGGCGGGCCGAAGTTCAGCCCCGACGGGCGGCTGGTTTACGTGGTGTCGCGCGATGGTTGGGTGCAGAAATACGACATCTGGGGCCTGACCGAGATGGGCCGCATCCGCGCCGGTCTCAACGCCCGCAACATCGCGATCAGCGCCGATGGCAAATGGCTTGCCGTGGCCAATTATCTGCCGATGACGCTGACCATTCTCGACGCGGTCACGCTCAAGCCCGAAAAGGTGATCGAGATCAGGGGCCGCGACGGCACGCCAAGCCGCGTCTCGGCGGTCTATCAGGCGCCGCCGCGCGACAGCTTCGTGCTGGCGCTCAAGGACATTCCCGAGGTCTGGGAAATCTCCACCTCCGAGACCCCGCCGCATACCGGCTGGGTCCACGATACCCGCGTCGAGGGCCCGCCCGAGATTGCCCGCCGCTTTCCGGTGCGCAAGATGCGCACCGAGCAGATCCTCGACGATTTCTTTTTCGATCAGGGCTATGTGAACCTGATCGGGGCCTCGCGCGCGACCGAGAGCGCGCTGGTGATCGACCTCGACTATGGTCACAAGGTGGCCGAGATCGACCTGCCCGGAATGCCGCATCTGGGATCGGGCATCACCTGGGACTGGAACGGCACAAGGATCATGGCAACACCGCATCTCAAGGAGGGGATGATTTCCTTCATCGACATGACCACCTGGAAAACCATCAAGCGGATCAAGACCGAGGGGCCGGGTTTCTTCATGCGCTCCCATGCCAACAGCCGCTATGTCTGGGCCGACGTGTTCTTTGGCCCCAACAAGGACGCGATGCATGTGATCGACAAGCAGACGCTGGAAATCGTGCGCACGCTGCGCCCCGCGCCGGGGCAGACCGTGGCCCATACCGAGTTCACCCGCGACGGACGGCACGCGCTGGTCTCGATCTGGGAGGATGACGGCGCGGTGATCGTCTACGACGCCGAGACGCTGACCGAGGTGACACGGCTGCCCATGCGCAAACCTTCGGGGAAATACAATGTCTGGAACAAGATCACCTTCGCCGAGGGCACATCCCACTGAACCGGGCCGCTGGCCGGTGTGGAAACTCGCGCTGCTGCTCTACCCCTTCGCCACGCCTGCCGTGGCGATCAACCTGTTTCTGGCGGGGTTGATCGCGCACAAGGCAGGGCTCGTCGCGCTGCCGCCGGTGCTGGCGCTCTGGCTCTCGCTGCCCTTGGGCGTGCCCGCCGCATGGCTCTGCGGTCGCTGGGTGCGTGGGCTGATGGACGAGGCGGCGGCGGGGCCGAAAAGAGCCAGCGCAAAATCATGAATCCCAATTGATCAATATCAAGGCCGGGCGCGCCCAGCGCCACGATACTGACCCCATGAAACCGCTCCTTCGATTCCTTTGGCTTCTCTGCCTTCTGCCCGGTCTGGCGACCGGCATCCTGCCCCTGCCCGGTCGGGCTTTGGGGCTGGACATGGTGATCTGCACGGGCGGGGCAGAGCATGTGATCCGCGTGGGCCTTGATGGCCAACCCGTCGAGACCGAAGAGGATTGCGCGCTGTGCTGCGCCGCCTGCGGTCCGGCCCCGGCGCTTCTGCCCGACATGATCGCCCTGCCACGCCCCGCCTTGCGCGCGCTCAGTGCATCCGTCTTTCCGCGCGTTGCGCTCTTGCCCGAACGCGCGACGCTTTTCCCGGCCCCGCGCGGCCCCCCGCTGGCACAGGTCTGACATGCACCGTTTCGCGCTTCTTCTGCTTCTGTTGATCGGGCTGGCCCTGCCCCGCGCCGCACTGGCGCAGACCGATCACACGCTCCTTACCCGCTATCTGGCCGAAGTCCCCGCCTCGGAGCTGTTCGAGGGTGCCGACAGCTATGGCGCGCCGCTGCCCGATCTGCCGGTCGCCCCCGTGCTCAGGGGTGGCGCGCGCATCGGCTATGCCTTCGTCAATTCCGATTTCGTGGGCACCACCGGCTATTCCGGCAAGCCCATCCATATCCTCATTGCGCTCGATGAGGCGGCGGTGGTGCAGGGTGTGCGGCTGGTCAAGCATTCCGAGCCGATTGTCCTCATCGGCATCCCCGAGGCGCGGATTGCCAAGCTCACCTCCGAGTTCAAGGGCCGCGACATCGCCGCCGAGGCGCGCGGCGAGGCCGAGCATCCGCTGGAAATCATCTCGGGCGTGACCGTCACCATCATGGTGATCGACGATTCGATCCTGCGCTCATCGCTCAGGGTGGCGCGCGCGCTTGATCTGGGCGGGCTGGGGCAGGCGGGCACGCCCGCCGCCCCGCGTGTCGAGATCGACCCCGAGGCAGAGGTCAGTGGCGACTGGGAAACCCTGGTGGGCAACGGCACGGTGCGGCGCATGGTGCTGAGCGTGGCCGAGGTCAACGCGGCCTTCGCCGAACTGGGCGATCCGCGCGCGCTCGACGTGCCCGAAGAGGGGCCGGAGACCGACAATTTCATCGAGCTTTACACCACCCTGCCCAGCATTCCCGCGATCGGGCGCGCGCTGCTGCTGGAGCGCGAATACCAGACGGTGCAGGACTGGGCGGGCGAGGGCGATCATGTGCTCATGGTCATGGGGCTGGGGCGCTATTCCTTCAAGGGCTCGGGCTATGTGCGCGGCGGGATCTTCGACCGTATCCAGCTGATCCAGGGCGATATGGCGATCCGGTTCCGCGACCGCGATCATCGCCGCGTGGGCGATCTTCTGCCGGAGGGGACACCGCGATTCCGCGAGCAGGACATGTTCCGCATCCCCGCCGAGAGCGGCTTTGACCCGGCACAGCCCTGGCGCTTGCAACTGCTGGTCAGCCGCGAGGTGGGCGCGCTGGAGCGGATCTATACCACCTTCGAGACCGGCTGGCGGCCGCCCGCGCACCTGCTGCGCGACCTGCCCGCACCGCCCGCCGCCAAGGCCCCCGCGCCGCTGGCCATCGAAGAAAACGAGAGTGCCGCGATGACCGCGCTCTGGCAACGGATCTGGCGTGACAAGGCGGTGGAAATCGCCGGGCTGGGCGCGATGCTGCTGGTGCTGACGGGCGCGTTCTTCTTCCAGACCTATGCGACCGTCTCGGAACGCGGCTTTTACTGGTTCCGCATGGGGTTCCTCACGGTGACGCTGGTGTTTCTGGGCTGGTATGCCAATGCGCAACTCTCGGTCGTGAACATCATGGCGCTTGCCTCTTCGCTCAAGGAAGGGTTCACATGGTCGGCCTTCCTGCTTGATCCGCTGACCTTCATCCTGTGGTTCTCGGTCGCGGCCTCGCTGATCTTCTGGGGGCGGGGCGCCTATTGCGGGTGGCTCTGCCCGTTCGGGGCGTTGCAGGAACTCAGCAACCAGATCGCGCGCCGCCTGCGGGTGCCGCAATGGACCCTGCCCTGGGGTCTGCACGAGCGGCTCTGGGCGGTGAAATACATCCTTTTCCTGGGGCTGTTCGGTGTCTCGCTGGCCTCGATCGAGCAGGCCGAGACGCTGGCCGAGGTGGAGCCGTTCAAGACCGCCATCGTGCTCAAGTTCGACCGCGCCTGGCCGTTCGTGCTCTATGCGCTGGTGCTGCTGGGGGCGGGGCTGTTCGTCGAGCGGTTCTATTGCCGCTATCTCTGCCCGCTTGGCGGGGCGCTGGCGATCCCGGCGCGGATGCGGATGTTCGACTGGCTGCGGCGCTACCGCGAGTGCGGCAATCCCTGCCAGACCTGCGCCAACGAATGTTTCGTGCAGGCGATCCACCCGACGGGTGAGATCAACCCCAACGAATGCCTGAACTGCCTGCATTGCCAGGTTCTGTATCAGTCCGAAGACAGATGCCCGGTCGTCATCAAGACGCTCAAGCGCCGCGCCACTGCCGCCAAGGGCGCGGCAAGCGTCGACCGGGTCCTGACCAATCACCCGAACCTTCCAAACCTCAAGAAAGGAACGACCAATGTCTGACAAGATCCTGAAAGCCGGCATCAGCCGCCGGGGCCTGCTGGGGGCCACGGCGGGCACCGCCGCGCTTGGCACCATGGGCGGCGCGGCGCTTTTGAGCGGGGCCGCTGCCATTGGCGGCGCGACCCCCGCCCGTGCCGCCGCCGGGGCAGCAAACGTCGCGCCCGGCGAGCTGGACGAATATTACGGCTTCTGGTCCTCGGGCCAGACCGGCGAGATGCGCATTCTCGGCATTCCCTCGATGCGCGAATTCATGCGCGTGCCGGTGTTCAACCGCTGCTCGGCCACCGGCTGGGGTCAGACCAACGAATCCATCCGCATCCATCAGGAACGGATGCAGCCGCAGACCAAGGCCTTTCTCGCCGCGAACGGCAAGCAGATCCACGACAATGGCGACCTGCACCATGTCCATATGTCCTTTACCGAGGGCAAGTATGACGGCCGCTATCTGTTCATGAACGACAAGGCCAATACCCGCGTCGCCCGCGTGCGCTGCGACATCATGAAATGCGACAAGATCACCGAGATCCCCAATGCCAAGGCGATCCACGGTCTGCGTCCGCAGAAATGGCCGCGCACCAACTATGTCTTTGCCAATGGCGAGGACGAGACGCCGATCATCAATGACGGCAAGATCCTCGACGATCCGTCGCAATATGTGAACTATTACACCGCGCTCAATGCCGACACGATGGAAGTGGCCTGGCAGGTGATGGTCACCGGCAACCTTGACAATACCGATGCCGATTACGAGGGCAAATGGGCGTTTTCCACCTCCTACAACTCGGAGATGGGGATGAACCTTGGCGAGATGACCGAATCCGACATGGATCATGTCGTCATCTTCAACCTCGCCGAGATCGAGAAGGGCCTCGCCGCCGGCGATTACGAGGAAAAGAACGGCGTCAAGGTGATCGACGGGCGCAAGGGGAAAAACAAGAACTACACCCGCTATATCCCGATCCCCAACAACCCGCATGGCTGCAACATGGCCCCCGACAAGATCCACCTGTGCATCGGCGGCAAGCTGTCGCCGACGGTGTCGGTGATCGACGTCCGCAAGCTCGATGCGCTGTTCGAGAGCGATATCGACCCGCGCAGCGCCGTGGTGGCCGAACCGGAACTGGGCCTTGGCCCGCTTCACACCGCCTTTGACGGCAGCGGCAACGCCTATACCACGCTGTTCCTCGACAGCCAGATCGCGTTCTGGAACATCGAAAAGGCCGTGCGCGCCTATCAGGGCGAGGATGTGAACCCGATCATCTCCAAGACCGATGTGCATTATCAGCCCGGCCACAACTCGACCTCGATGGGCGAGACGCTGGAGGCGGACGGAAAATTTTTCATCTCGATGAACAAGTTTTCCAAGGACCGGTTCCTGAACGTCGGCCCGCTCAAGCCCGAGAACGAGCAGCTTTTCGTCATCAATGGCGACAAGCTGGAACTGGCGCATGACGGCCCCACCTTCGCCGAGCCGCATGATTCCATCATCGTGCACCGCTCGGTGGTCAATCCGCTCCATGTCTACAACCGTAACGACCCGATGTGGGCCGAAACGCGGGCGCAGGCCGAGGCGGATGGCGTCGATATCGACGATTTCATGCAGGAGGTAATTCGCGACGGCGACAAGGTGCGCGTCTATATGTCGAGCCAGGCGCCCAACTTCTCGATGGAGAGCTTTACCGTCCGGCAGGATGACGAGGTGACGGTGATCATCACCAATCTCGACGATATCGAGGATCTGACCCACGGCTTTACCATGGGCGATCACGGCGTCGCCATGGAGATCAGCCCCAACGCGACCTCCTCGATTACCTTCAAGGCGGCGAAACCGGGGGTTTACTGGTATTACTGCCAGTGGTTCTGCCACGCACTTCACATGGAAATGCGCGGCCGGATGTTTGTCGAGCCGAAAGGCGCCTGATCATGTTCCTGCGCGCCCTCACCCTGTTGCTTCTCGCGGCGCTGCCCCTCTGGGCGGCGGCGCAGGAGCGGGTGCCGGTGGGGGCGTTGCAGGAGATGCTTGGGCGTGCCGGACCCGGCGCGCATCTGATCCTTGCACCGGGCCGCCATGATGGCCCGGTGATCCTTGACCGCCCGCTCACGCTTGAAGGCGAGGCGGGGGCGGCGATCATCGGCAACGGCCAAGGCTCGGTCATCACCGTGACCGCGCCTGATGTGGTCATCCGGGGGCTTGCCATCTCGGGCTCGGGGCAGGACGGGGCGGCGGTCGATTCCGGCATCCGCCTGCTCAAGGGGGCGACCCGCGCGCTTGTCGAGGGCAACCACCTGACCGGCAACCTGCACGGCATCGACATTCACGGCGCGCAGGATGCCGTTGTGCGCGGCAATACCGTGATCGGCAGCGATTTCTTCCGCGTCAACGACCGGGGCAACGGCATCTATGTCTGGAACGCCCCCGGTGCGGTGGTGGAGGGCAACGATATCCGGCTGGGGCGCGACGGCATCTTTTCCAACGCCTCGCGCCGCAACGTGTTTCGCGACAACATCTTCCGCGATCTGCGCTTTGCCGTGCATTTCATGTATACCAACGACACCGAGATCAGCGGCAATATCAGCATCGGCAACACGCTGGGCTATGCGCTGATGTTCTCGGACCGGATCAAAGTGCGCGACAATCTCTCGCTTGGCGACCGCACCCATGGCTTGATGCTCAACTATGCCAACAATGCCGATGTGACCGGCAACCTGATCCGTGGCGGCACGCATGAGAAATGCACCTTCATCTACAACGCCCACAAGAACCTGATCGCGGGCAACCGCTTTGAGGGCTGCGAGATCGGGATTCACTTTACCGCCGGATCCGAGCGTAACGCCATCACCGGCAACGCCTTTGTCGGCAACCGCACGCAGGTCAAATACGTGGGCACCCGCGATGTGGAATGGAGCCTTGACGGGCGCGGCAATTACTGGTCGGACCATCCCGCCTTTGATCTTGATGGTGACGGGCGTGCCGATGGCCCGTTTCGCCCCAACGATCTGATGGACCATATCCTGTGGTCGCAACCCGCCGCCAAGCTGCTTCTGGGCGCGCCGGTGGTGCAGCTTTTGCGCTGGTCGCAGGCGGCGTTTCCCGCCGTGCTTCCGGGGGGCGTGGTGGACAGCTACCCGATGATGGCCCCGGTGGAAATCGCCGTGCCAAAGGCGCTTTTGGCCGATGAAGCGCGCGCCGTGGCCCTGTCCCGCACACAAAGGAGAGACGATGCTGACGCTCTCGCATCTCACTAAGCGCTTTGACGGCGCGACCGCGCTCGACGATGTGTCGCTGACGGTCGCCCCCGGCGAGCGCGTGGCGCTGCTGGGCCATAACGGCGCGGGCAAGTCCACGCTGATGAAGATCGTGCTGGGCCTCATCCCGCATGACGGCGGCACGGTCGAGGTGCTGGGCGCGCGGCCCGGATCGGGGGCGGCGCGCGCGGGCGTGGCCTATCTGCCCGAAAGCGCGGCCTTTCATCCCGCATTGACGGGGCGCGAGACCATCGCCCATTACCTGCGCCTGCGGGGGCAGAGCGCCGCGCAGGCGGGCGCGCTGCTGGACCGGGTGGGGCTGTCGGACGCCGCCGACCGGCGCATCGGCACCTATTCCAAGGGGATGCGGCAGCGCGTCGGGCTGGCGCAGGCGCTGATCGGGCGGCCCCGGCTGATGGTTCTGGACGAGCCGACATCGGGGCTCGATCCGGTGTCGCGGCGTGATTTCTACAGCATTCTGGAAGAGCTTGCCGCCGAGGGTGCGGCGATCCTTCTGTCAAGTCACGCCCTGACCGAGGTCGAGGCGCGCACCGACCGCATGGTGATCCTTGCCCATGGCCGCCTGCGGGCCGAGGGCAGCCTGAACGCGCTGCGCCGCGCCGCCGACCTGCCGGTGACGGTGGAATTGACCGCCGTCAACGGCGCGCGCGCGGCGATCCTGAATGCCGTGCCGGGCGGCGAATTGCGCGGCGACCGCATCACCTATCGCTGTCGGCAGGACGAGAAGATGGGCCTTCTGCGCCGCCTGAGCGCGCAGACCGAAAGCCTGGAGGATATCGAGATGCACCCGCCCAGCCTTGAAGACCTCTACACCCATTTCAGCCGCGAGGCCGCGCCATGATCCGTATCCTGTCCATGGCGCAGACCGAATTCCGCATCAGCCTGCGCAACCGCTGGGTGGCGGTGTCGGTGGTAATGATGGCGGTGTTTTCCATCGTGCTGGCCGCTGCCGGATCGGCCCCGTCGGGCACGGTGGGAGTGGACCGGCTCTCGGTGACGGTGGCCTCGCTCACCTCGCTCGGGGTCTATCTTGTGCCGCTGGTGGCGCTGTTGATGAGTTTCGACGCCATCGCGGGCGAGGCCGAGCGCGGCACGCTGCCGCTTCTGCTGACCTATCCGCTGAGCCGCGCCGAGGTGCTTTTGGGCAAGCTGCTGGCGCATGTGGCGGTGCTCGCGCTGGCGGTGGGGGTTGGTTACGGCCTTGCCGCGCTGGCGATCTGGGCCACAGACGCGCGCGCCGTGGCGGGGCTGCCCGCGCTCTGGCGGCTGACATGGTCCTCGGTGGTGCTGGGGGCGGTGTTTCTTGGCGCGGGCTATGCGCTCTCGGCCATGTCGCGGCGGCCTTCGGGGGCGGCGGGGCTGGCGATCGGGCTGTGGCTTGGGGTGATCGTGCTGTGGGATCTGGGGCTTTTGGCGGCGCTGGTCGCGGATAATGGCGGCTGGTTCACCACCGATGTCTTTCCCGTCGCGCTCTTGGCCAATCCGGCCGATGCCTTCCGCCTCTATAACCTTGCCGCCTCCGAGGCCGGGGCCGCCGCCGCAGGGCTTGCCGGGGCGGCCAACGCGATCCCGCCGGGCGCGGCGCTGGCCTCGCTTCTCTTGTGGCCGCTGGCCGCCCTCGGCCTCGCGCTTGCCGCCTTTCGAAAGATCACGCCATGATCCGCCTGATACTTGTTGCCCTTCTCGCGCTCACCGCCTGCAAGGAGGACCGAACTGAGGCCCCGCCGCCGGTGGAACTGACCGCCGAGGCCGTGGGCCATTTCTGTCAGATGGACCTGATCGAGCATCCCGGCCCCAAGGCGCAGGTGCATCTTGACGGGCTGCCCATGCCGCTCTTCTTCAGCCAGGTGCGCGATGCGCTGGCCTATGCGCGGATGCCCGAACAAAGCCACATCATCGCCGCCATCTATGTCAACGATCTGGGCGCCGCGCCAAGCTGGGACGAGATGGGCGCGGATAACTGGATCGCCGCCGGGGCCGCGCATTACGTGATCGGCTCGGAACGGGTTGGCGGCATGGGCGCGCCCGAGGCGCAGCCCTTCGCCGATGCCGGTGCCGCGCAGGCCTTCGCCGCGCGCCATGGCGGCAGGGTGATGGGCCTTGCCGATATCCCCGATGCCGCATTGCTCGCTCCGGTGACGACGCCAGAAGAGAGCCCCGCAGATACCGACGATTTCCGCCGCCGCCTCAGGGCGCTGACCCCGACCGAAGGATGACCCCGATGCAGAGCCGTCGCCGCTTTCTCACCATCTGCGCCGCCCTGCCGGTGGCGCTGGCCGCGCGCGGGGCCGGGGCCGTGCCCGCATCCGTCCATCGCGGGCAGGCGATGGGGGCGGCGGTCACACTGCACCTGCGCCACCCCGAAGCGAAACGCCTCGCCGCTCTGGCACTGGCCGAAATCGCGCGGCTCGAGCACCTCTTCAGCCTTCACCGGATCGACTCGGCGCTGGTGCGGCTCAACGCATCGGGGCGGCTTGACGCGCCGCCGCCCGAGATGCTCGACATCCTCAGCCTTTGCGGCGCGGTGCACCGTGCCAGCGGCGGGCGGTTTGACCCGACGGTGCAGCCCCTCTGGGCCACGCTGGCGCACGCCCATGCCAAGGGCCGGCCCGCCGACCCCGCGCAGATCGCGCAGGCCCGCGCGCATGTCGGCTGGCAACGGGTGTCGGTGACGCCCGCCGCAATCACGCTCGGGCCCGGCATGGCGCTGACGCTCAACGGGGTGGCGCAGGGCTATGTCGCCGATCGCGTCGCGGCGCTTCTGCGAGCCGAGGGACTGACGCTTGGCCTCATCGACACCGGCGAGATCGCCGCCATCGGCGCGGGCTGGCCGGTGCGCATCGAGGACGGCCCGCACCTGAGCCTTGGCAATGAGGCGCTGGCCACCTCGGGCCTCTTCGGCACGGTCATGGACCGGGACGGACGGCAGGGGCATATCCTGTCACCGGACGGCGCGGACCGCCCTGCTCCATGGGCGCGCGTCTCGATTGCCGCGCCGCGCGCGGCGGTGGCCGATGCGCTCTCGACCGCCGCCTGCCTGATGCCCGATGCGGCGCAACTGGCGCGGCTCGTCGCGCACTTCCCGAAGGTGCGCGTGGCACATATAGGCGCGTGAGAGCGGATCGCACCAGAGCCATGATTGAAGAATGATGACCGCGCGGCGGGCCTTGCGTCCGGGTTGCGCGCGGCCTTCACCCGGTTTGAGCCGTCATCCTCGGGCTTGACCCGAGGATCTTCGTGGCCAGGAGATCCCCGATCAAGTCGGGGATGACGATCACCTCGCGAACTTCTTGTATTTCACCCGCTTCGGCTCCAGCGCGTCCGGGCCGAGACGGCGTTTCTTGTCTTCCTCATAGGCCGAGAAGTCGCCCTCGAACCATTCCACATGCGCGTCGCCCTCGAAGGCGAGGATGTGGGTGCAGATGCGGTCGAGGAAAAAGCGGTCGTGGGAGATGACCACGGCGCAGCCGGCGAAATCCGTGAGCGCATCCTCAAGCGCGCGCAGCGTCTCCACGTCGAGGTCGTTGGTCGGCTCGTCGAGCAGCAGCACGTTGCCGCCCTCTTTCAGGAGCCGCGCCATGTGGACGCGGTTGCGCTCGCCGCCCGACAGCAGCGAGACCTTTTTCTGCTGGTCGCCGCCCTTGAAGTTGAACGCGCCGCAATAGGCGCGGGAGTTCATCTGGGCATCGCCCAACTGGATGATCTCGGCCCCGCCGGAAATGGCCTCCCACACGGTGTCATCGGGTTTGAGGTCATCGCGCGACTGATCGACGTAGGAAAGCTGCACCGTGTCGCCATACGCGATGGTGCCGGCATCGGGCTTTTCCTGCCCGGTGAACATCTTGAAGAGCGTCGATTTGCCCGCGCCGTTGGGGCCGATCACGCCGACGATACCGCCCGGCGGCAGCGAAAAGCTGAGATCCTCGATCAGGAGCTTGTCACCCATGGCCTTTTTCAGCCCCTCGATCTCGATCACCTTGGAGCCAAGGCGCGGGCCGTTGGGAATGACGATCTGGGCGCGGGCGATTTTCTCGCGCTCGGACTTGCCGGCCAGATCCTCATAGGCGTTGATCCGCGCCTTTTGCTTGGCCTGCCGCGCCTTGGCCCCCTGGCGGATCCACTCCAGTTCCCGTTCCAGCGTCTTTTGCCGCGATTTGTCTTCGCGCGCTTCCTGTGCGAGGCGCTTGGCCTTCTGTTCCAGCCAGGCGGAATAGTTGCCCTCATAGGGGATGCCGCGGCCGCGATCGAGTTCGAGAATCCAGCCGGTGATGTCATCGAGGAAATAGCGGTCATGGGTGACGATGAGGATCGTGCCCTTGTAGTCGATCAGGTGTTGTTGCAGCCAGGCGATGGTTTCGGCGTCGAGGTGGTTGGTCGGCTCGTCCAGAAGCAGCATGTCGGGGGCCTCGAGCAGCAGCTTGCAGAGCGCGACGCGGCGTCGCTCGCCGCCCGACAGGCTGGCAACCTGCGCGTCATCGGGGGGGCAGCGCAGCGCCTCCATGGCAACGTCGATCCGGCTGTCGAGATCCCACAGATTTTCGCTGTCGATCTCGTCCTGAAGCTGCGCCATCTCGTCGGCGGTCTCGTCGCTGTAATTCATCGCCAACTCGTTGAATCGGTCGAGCTTGGCCTGTTTCTCGGCCACGCCCAGCATCACGTTGCCGCGCACGTTGAGGGTTTCGTCGAGTTGCGGCTCCTGCGGGAGATAGCCCACGCGCGCGCCCTGCGCCGCGCGCGCCTCGCCGGTGAAATCGGTGTCGATCCCCGCCATGATGCGCATGAGCGTGGACTTGCCCGAGCCGTTGACGCCGACGACGCCGATCTTGACACCGGGAAGAAAGCTCAGGTGGATGTTTTCAAAGCATTTCTTGCCGCCCGGATAGGTCTTGGAGACCCCTTGCATGTTGTAGACATATTGATAGGACGCCATGGGACTGCCTCTCCGTCGGGGATTTCATGATCGCCCGTGGTGATAGCGGGCGCGCGGGCCGGGGGCAATGGTCAGCGCACATGACCGATGAGGCGGGGTGGCACCGACGCGGCGGGGGCGCCGAGTGCTGCGCCGAAGGGGGCCGTGGCGGGCAAGGGATCGTTGGCACAGAGCCAGTCGATGAGCACATCGAGCGGCATGGGCCGCGCGAGGCCAAAGCCCTGAATGACCGGACAGTGGGCGCGGCGCAGAATGGCAAGCTGATCCGCCGTCTCAACCCCTTCGGCGACCACACTCATGTCCAGAAGACGGCAGAGCCGGATGATGGCGCGCACGATCACGCGGTTGCGCGGGTCATGGTCGAGCCGGGCGATCATCGAGCGGTCGAGCTTGATTGCGTCCACCTCGAAGCTGGCCATATGCGCCAGACCCGCGTAGCCGGTGCCGAAATCGTCGAGAGCCACGCGCACACCGAGCCGTTTGAGCCGCGCGACCGCGCTGACCACATCCGCGCCGGAACCGTCGAGGATCGTGGTTTCCAGCACCTCGACGCAGATCTGATCGGGGCGCAGGCCGCGCGATTGCAGGGCCCAGTCGAGCAGGCCGGGATAGTTGATATCGGCGAGAATCGCTGCCGAGACATTGATCGACATGGTGAGGTGGCCGAAACCCGCCTCGATCAAGGTCCGGAGCGCGTCAAGCGCCATTGTCATCGAAAGATAATCGATCTCGGCCAGAAGGCCCAAGCCGTCCGCCGCGTCCAGAAAGGCTGCCGGGGCGAGCAGGCCGCGGCGGGGATGGCGCCAGCGGATAAGCGCCTCGCAGCCGCGGATGCGTCCGGAATTCAGGCAAAGCTGCGGCTGGAGATGGATCTCGAACTGATCGCAGGCGACCGCCTCGCGCAGGTCGCGGGCGAGCGTCTGGCGGGCGCGCTGTGCCTGTCCCAGATCGGCGGTATACTGAATCACGCGACCGCGGCCGCGCGCCTTGGCTGCGTAGAGCGCGGTATCGGCGTGCTGGATCATCTCTTCGCCGGTGTTGGCAGGGCCGGTGGCGAGACAGGCCCCGATCGACGCCCCGATGGCTATGGAGTGGTCGCGCCAGAGAAACGGCCGGTCCAGCGCGCGCAGCACCGCCTCGGCGCGCGCCCTCAGCCCCTCCTCGCCGTCGGGGGCGTCACACACGAGCAGGAATTCATCGCCGCCGGTGCGGCAGGCAAGATCACGTGGCCCCGCCACGCGCGCCAGCACGGCCGCCACATGGGCCAGCGTCCGGTCCCCTGCCCGATGGCCCAGCGAATCGTTGATGTCCTTGAACTTGTCGATGTCGATGACCAGAACGCCGAGCGCGCCACGCGCCATCGCCGCGCGCACCGGCGACGAGGCGAGATATTCGCCCAGCTTCTTGCGGTTGGCGAGGCCCGTGAGGTCATCGTGATGGGCCGCATGGCGCAGATCGACCTGCACCTGCCGCAGCGCCTGTTCGGTCGAGACCTGATCGGTCACGTCGCGGCAGGTGATCACCACCTTCTGCCCGTCCGCGCCAAGATCGAGAAGCGCAAAGCTCTGCTGGTTCCAGAAGGTCGTGCCGTCACGGCGGATGTGGCGGCTGAGCTGATAGCGGCCAAAGAGCGCGCTGCGGGGATCGTAGCGGAAGCCGGCAATCTCGGTCTCGGGTGGCCGCGTCTCCGGCGGGAGGATGAATTCCTGCGGTTTGCGCCCGCGCATCTGCTCGAGAGGCCAGCCATAGAGCCGTTCACAAGCCGGGTTGGCCCATTCGATGCGCGCGGCCATGTCCTGCACCACGATACCGTCCTGCGCACCCGCGACGATGCGCCGGAAAAGCCCCTGCGCCCCGTCCTCGCTGCTGTCGTCCGTCAAAGCCACGGCCTGCCCCATTTGTGGTCTGCTGCTGACGGACGTTGCACGCGACACGCTAACAAACCATGAACAACCGCACAGGAAATCACTCTGATGCAAGACATTGACCATTGCCGCGCGCGGCTTCGGCGTCATACTGACGGAAACCGGAACGCGGAGCCAAGATGCGCCCTCTCGCGGCCTCTCTCGCGCTTTTGCTGGCGCTCATGCTGGCCGCCTGTGGCGGCGTCCGCAGCCTGCCTATCCTTGACGCGCCCGCCGGGCCGGACTTCTTCTTCGTGAGCAACCGCGTGATCGAGCGCGACGAACCGGACAGGCTGCGGTTCAGTGTGCGGCGCGATGCGGCGATGAGCTTTGGCACGGCCCGGATCGACACGGGCGAGGGCCGCCCGCGCCTGCAAGCTGCGCGCGACAAGGTGCGCTTTCCGGCCACGCCGATTCTTTTCACGATGCAGGACGGCAGGCCCATCCCCGACCCCGGACAGGCGCGCACCTACGAGGCCGCGCGCGCCGAGATGCGTGCCAGCCTTGCCGAGGCGCTGCGCCAGACCGGCCGGCGCGACATCCTGCTTTATGTGCACGGCTTCAACAGCCAGTTCGACGACACGATGGCGACGCTTGCCCGGCTCTGGCAGGCAAGCGGCGCGCGCACGGTGCCGGTGGCTTTTGGCTGGCCTGCGGGAAATCCCGGCGCCTTCGGCTATTTCAAGGACCGCGAAAGCGGCGAGTTCTCGGTGTTTCATCTCAAGGAGACGCTGCGCATCCTTGCCGATGTGCCGGGGCTCAACGAGATCCATATCGTCGCCCATAGCCGGGGAAGCGATGTGGTCACGACCGCGCTGCGCGAGCTGGTGATCGAGGCGCGGGCGGGCGGGCATGATCCGCGCGCGGCGCTCAAGGTCGAGAACCTGATCCTTGCCGCGCCCGATCTGGATTTCTCCGTGGTGCGTCAGCGGCTCATTGCCGAACGGTTCGGCCCCGCCTTCGGCCGCATCACCGTCTATATCAACCCCGGCGACAGCGCGCTGGGCGTCGCGCAGGTGCTGCTGGCGGGAACGCGGTTCGGGCGGATCTCGTTCGAGCAACTGGACGAGGCCGAGCGCGAGATCTTCACCCGCATCCGCAACGTGGATTTCATCAATGTGAGCGCGGTCGCCGGCACCTCCAGCCACAACTATTTCCGCAACAACCCCGAAGTGCTGCGCGACATGGCGCTCGTCATCGCCACCGGGGCGGCACCCGCAAGCGGCGCGCGCAATCTTGAACCGGATGAGGGCAATTTCTGGCGGCTGGTGCAGGCCCGGCCCGCACCGCGCATCGGCGATCCCGACCGCTGAGCGCATTTCCGCTTTACACCGCGCGGCGCGCTGGCAATGACAGGCGCATGACCCACGGCCTGCCCTTTTCACGTCCCGGTCAGGTGATTGGCCTTCTGGGCGGCTCTTTCGATCCGCCCCATGCCGGACATCTGCATATCAGCCGCGAGGCGCTGCGCCGCTTCGGGCTGGACCGGTTGTGGTGGATGGTCAGCCCCGGCAACCCCCTGAAGCGCCACGGCCCCGCGCCATTGCCCGCGCGGATGGCGGCGGCGCGCGCCTTGGTGGATCACCCGCGCATCGCGGTCACGGATTTCGAGACGCGCGCGGGCATGCGATTCACCGCCGAGACGCTGGCCGCGCTCCGGCGCATCTGTCCGGGGCGGCGGTTCGTGTGGCTGATGGGGGCGGACAACCTGGCGCAACTGCACCGCTGGCAGGACTGGCGCGCGATCATGGACAGCGTGCCGGTGGGGGTGCTGGCGCGGCCGGGTCAGCGCATATCGGCGCGGCTCTCGGTGGCGGCGCGGGTCTATGGCGGCGCGCGGCTGGCGACGGGACAGAGCCACGCGCTCGGGGCGGCGCGCCCGCCCGCATGGTGCTTTGTCAACGTGCCGATGACGGATATTTCCTCCACCGCGCTGCGCGCGCGCGGGATCACGGCGGATGTTGCACAAAAGTGACGGTGCGCAGGCATCATCGCGATTGCGCGGGCGGCGCGCGATTGGCTACTGTCTCGTCATGACGCAGACCTTTTCCCGACGGTTTTTCCTGACCACCAGCCTTGCCGTGCTGGCCAGCCCCGCACTGTCGGGGCCGCCCGCCACATCGCTGCGCCCGGTGGCGCGACCGGTGCGGGGTCCGGGCATTGTGGCCACGCGCGGGGCCCCCGCCGCCGAGGCGCTGATTGCCAAGGCCAATCTCTCGGGTCGGGTCGGGTTTGCGGTGGTCGATCCCGCCACGGGCCGGGTGCTGGAGGAGCAGGACGGCAGCGCCGCCTTGCCCCCCGCGAGCGTGACCAAGGCGGTCACCGCGCTCTATGCGCTGGACATTCTGGGCACGGGGCACCGGTTCGAGACCCGGCTCCTTGCCACGGGGCCGGTGGAGAACGGCATCCTGCGGGGCGATCTGGTGCTGGCGGGGGGCGGTGATCCGACGCTCGATACCAATGCGCTGGCGGGGATGGCGGCGGCGCTCAAGGCGGCGGGCTTGCGCGAGGTGCGGGGGCGGTTCCGGCTCTGGGGGGGGGCGGTGCCGTTCAAGCGCGCCATCGACGAGAAACAGCCCGATCATGCGGGCTATAACCCGGCGCTGTCGGGGCTCAACCTCAATTACAACCGCGTGCATTTCGAGTGGAAGCGGCAGGGCGGTCAATATGCGGTCACCATGGACGCCCGTTCGGACCGCTACCGCCCGGATGTGACCATGGCACGGATGCGCATCGCCGACCGCGCCGCGCCGGTCTATGTCTATGCCGATGGCGGCGCGCGCGATGACTGGAGCGTGGCGCGCGGGGCGCTTGGCAATGGCGGTGCGCGCTGGCTGCCGGTGCGCAAGCCGGAGCTTTACGCAGGCGAGGTGTTTGCCACCTTCGCGCGGTCGCAGGGCATCGTGCTCGGCACACCGGAGGTGATGACGGGTGCGCCCTCGGGCCGCGTTCTGGTCACGCACAAGAGCGAGACGCTGGAGACAGTGCTGCGCGACATGCTGCGGTTTTCCACCAACCTCACCGCCGAGATGGTGGGGATCGCCGCCACCTCGCGCAGACAGGGGCGCGCGGCGACGCTGGCGCAATCGGCGCAGGCGATGAATGATTGGGCGGCGGCGAGCCTTGGCATGACGGCCGCCGCGCTGCGCGATCATTCGGGCCTCAGCGACCGCTCGCGCCTGACGGCGGCGGACATGGCGCGGGGATTGGCCGGGGCCAAGCGCGCGGCCCTCCTGCGCCCGCTCTTGCGGGAATTCACCCTGCGCGACGCCAAGGGCAACGTGGCCAGAAACCATCCCGTGAAAGTCGTGGCCAAGACCGGGACGCTCTATTTTGTCAGCACGCTGGCAGGCTATGTCACCACGCCGGGGGGCAAGGATCTGGTCTTTGCCATCTTCACCGCGAGCGACAGACTGCGCGCGCGCATCAACCCCGCACAAGACGACAGCCCGCCCGGTGCCCGCGGCTGGAACGGCCGCGCCAAGGGTCTGCAGCAGGCCCTCATAGAGCGCTGGAGCGCCGTGCACGGGGGGTGAGGCGGGTGTTGGCATCCGATGCGTCCCCGGCATCGACCGCACCGGTTCAGTGATCCGTCCCGCAGCAATTGCCGGACAGCACATCTGCACGGACACCCGAATGGTTGACGCATCCGCCTTTCCACCAGTCGGCGCCGGCCCCATGACAGTATTTGTCATCCGCCCCGGTCATTTTCATGAACATCGGGTGATAGGTGCGACAGACTTCCAACTCGGTCCTGACCCAATGCAACGGGTCGCGGCCGTAATGGTCCCAGTAGTCGCCATCCATGTTCAGCCCCGGCACGGCCGGGTTCCACGACTCGTCGAGCCACATGTCCGGATCGCCGTAATTGGCGCAGAGTTTGCGAATTTCCGGATCGTCGAGCGCCAGCAGACGACCATCCTGGATGATCGGTTCGTTATCGCCGTCGCGCTCGCATGTATAGGTCGGGAAATAGAGGTGCAGATGCCAATGCCCCACGAGGTGCCCGGCGCGCGCCGCCTCGCGTTCGGCCATCGAACTGATGATGGTGCCAAAGCCCATGTGGATCACGCCGGAGCGCACGCGCTCGTAGAGGCAGTTGACGAAGCCGCTGGGGAAATCCTTGCGCGGGCGGTGAATGTGCGGGTTGGTGCCGATGGAGGCTTCCCACCAGTGCATGATGCCCTTTCCGGGAAAGGTCGGATACTGGATGTCCTTTGTTCTTTCCATCACCTCGCGCAACTTGCGGCCAAATTCGCCACCCTCCTGGATTTCGGTGATCTTCGAGTTCTCGACAATCAGTCTGGTCCAGTCGCAGGGCGCGATGTGATTGGTGGTGCCCGCGATCACGCCGGTGCCGTCTTCCTTGAACGGGTGGAACATCCAGGGCCGCCCGGTGATGTGACCCGGCAGATAGGTCTTGCCGAAATGCTCGTTCCCGGTCCAGGTCGCGGCGGTCAGGTCGGGATTGTAGAATTGGCGGTCAGCATCCCAGTAATCGTCATGGTTGGTAAAGGATATGTCCGTGCCTTCCGGATCGGTGATGCGCGCGCGCTTGGCGCTGCGGATGCGGTCCCAGGTCCAGCGGTCGATGGCATTGAGCACCTCGATCGGCATGGCATGGGCCGGAGAGGCAAGGATTTCAGGGGTGATGAACGGCATCCGCTGGATCTTGATGAAGCGTTCGGCAAGGACCGGGCCACCATAGCCCATCAGGATCTTGTCGAATTCCTGCTTCTTCTCCTCCTCTTCCCACATATCCATCCATTCGGCGAGTTCCTTGGTGCGGAACAGGTAATAGTCCACCTCATCCGCCCCGATCCATTGCGGGACCGGTCCGCGGTCGATATGGCGGATGGTGTATTTCACCCCGTATTTCTCAAGGATCCGCTGGCAGGCCTCGATGGTCAGCGGAGAGTGCCAGTTGTCCACCCGCAGCATGACCCGCTCGCCGCGCCTGAGATCCCAGCAGGCATTCAGGCCATGATTGTAGGGGCGGCGCGCCACATGTTCGAGATAGGGCAACAACTGATCCGACGAGGTGATCTCCACGAAGGGCGGACAGCGCGGCGGTCGCGTGCCGCGCAGCGGCGGCTCCGGGAACCGGGGAAACGCGGCGGGCCTCATGGCTTGAGGGTCGGCCGTGCGGGGAATGTCCGTCCTGTTCATGGTCTCGTCCTTTCGGTTGGTCGCGCCGGGGCTGACCGGTGCCTGCAGGTCACATGAGAATACCGGGCAGCCAGAGCGATATGGCGGGGAAGGCAACGATCATGCCGAGCACGACAATCTCGGCCAGCAGGAACATGCCGATGCCGTAAAAGATCGTCTCGAGCCGGATACTGTTGCCGACGATCGACTTGATGACAAAGACATTCAGCCCGATGGGCGGCGTGACAAGGCCGATCTCCAGCAGCTTGATCACGACCACACCGAACCAGATCAGCGACATGCCGTAGCCATCGATGATCGGTATGGTCAGCGGAAGCGTAAGCAGGATGATCCCGATGGGATCGAGGAACATGCCCAGCACCAGATAGAAAACGACGATGATGGCGAGCACGGCGATCACCGGAATGTCCGATGCCGCGATCCAGTCACCGATGAAATTGGACAGCCCGGTGAGCGCGATGAAGCTGACATAGATCTTGCCGGCAATCGCGATGGCGAAGATCATCGAGGATTGATACACGCTCTCGCGCAGGGCCGATGCGATCTTGGCCAGGTTCAGCCGTCCCAGCAGAAGGCCCAGCACCAGTGCTGCGATGGCCCCGACGCCTGCGGCCTCGGACGGGGTGAAAAACCCCGCATAGATGCCCCCGATCACGACCGCGAACAGCACGATGATGGACCAGCACCGGCCCAGGCTACGCCAGCGTTCGGCCGGGGTGATTTTCTCGTCGGGGCGCGGCGCGGCCTCGGGTCTGAGCCGGACCCAGATATAGATGACCGCGAGATAGGCCACCAGCGACAGCAGGCCGGGGATGATCGCCGCCATGAACAGACGGGCGATGGATTGCTCGGCAAACACCCCGTAGAGGATGAACAGGATCGACGGTGGAATGAGAGAGCCGAGCGTGCCGCCTATGGCGACAGACCCGGTTGCCAGCGATTTGGAATATCCGAACCGGAGCATTTCCGGGATCGCGATGCGGCCCATTGCGGCGGCGCAGGCCACGGAAGAGCCGGTGATTGCCGAGAACCCGCCGCAACCGACGACCGACGCCATCGCGACCCCGCCCGGCAACCGCACAAGCCAGAGCCGCGCGGCGTGGTAGACATCCGTGGTAAAGCCCGCCTCGAAAGCGAGATGCCCCATCAGGATGAAAAGCGGCACCGTCGCAAGGCTGTAGCTCTTGAGGAAATCGTAAGGCCCGTTCGCAATCAGCGACAGGGTCGGTCGCCAAGCCCATTGTGCCGCGAAGTCGGCCCCGGGACGCCAGGCGAAGATGATGAATATGCCGATAGAGGCCGAGATCCCCAGCGCCGCCGCGATCGGCACCCGGAGCGCCAGCAAGACCAGCGTGACGCAGAGCGCGATGAACCCGACGAGAAGCGGATCCACGGTCAGGCCTCCCTGTTGTGCGTGTCGTCCGGCGCGATGCCCTCGCCCGTCACGGCAGTTTGGATGCCCTCGATGACGCTGAGCACCAGCCGCGCCACGAAGAGCAGGACCGCCGCGCCGAAGACCGCCTTCATCGGCCAGGTCGGAATCTGAAGCGTGCCGTCATAATAGGCCCCGCGCGTGATCTCGTCGGGCATGCGCCGCGCGACCATGAAGCCGATGCCGCCGAAGAATACCGCCATGGCCAGCGCGCCGAACGCCCGGAGCGCCCCCTTGGCGCGGATACCGAGCCAGTCGGTCGTGATCGTGACCGCGATATGGCCACGCTGCCTTTCGACATAGGCAAGCGGGAGGGTGATCACGGCAACATTGAGCAGACCCACCATCAGCAGATCATCGGGAATGGGCCGGGAAAACAGCGTCTTGCCGAGTATGGAGGAGACGATGATCAGACCCATGACCAAAAGCACGAGCCCCGCAAGGCTCAGGGCCGCAGTCTCGAGGGCAACCATCGCCTTGCGCAGCTTGTCGGCTCTTGCGATCATCTTGGGCGCTCCGGTGCTGTCAGGCGGAAGGGGGCGGATGAAGGGCGTCCGCCTGCGCGGCGGACGCATGGTCGATCAGGGCTGCGGGATCACTCCCAGGGATAGCCCTTGGCGGCAACTTCGGCAGCCCATTTTTCGGTAAGGGCGATCCACTCGCCAAAGAACGCTTTGCCGTCAATGCCCTTCTGGTCGGCCTTGGCGATCCAGTTGGCGGCATCCGCCAGCGCCACCTCGATCAGCGCCTCGCGCATCCCCGTGGGCGCATCCAGCATTTCGACGGCCTTGCCGTCGATCCCCGCGGCGAGCTTGGCCTTGGTCTCGATGCGCGAGCGGGCCATGATCCCGGCCATTTCGACGGTGAAGTCGCGGCCCAACTCATCCATCAGGGCACGCTGGTCCTCGGTCAGGCTCTGGTAGGTCCCGAGGTTCATGATGATGCCGAATCCCAGGGTCTGGCCCATGTTGATCTCGGTCATGTGGTTGGCGACCTCGTATTGCTTGTAGCCGTCGACGACGTAGTAATAGGTGGTCGATCCGTCGACCGAACCGTTGGAGAGGGCTTCATAGACATTGGGTTGCGACATTGACACGGTCGCCGCGCCGAAGGCTTCGAGCGCCGGAACATGCGCGCCCGTCGTGCGGATCGTCAATCCCTTGAGATCGTCGAGGCTGGCCACGGGCGTGTTGCGGGTGAGAAGCTGGGTGGGACCGGTCGTGTAGTTGCCGAAATACCGGACATTGAACCGCTGCGCCTCTTCCAGGGCGACGGGGTGCGTTGTCATGAGCTCATAGGCCGCCATCATGCCGATGTATTCGTCGGAAATCTCGCCCGTATCCACGACCTCATAGCTCACGAGCTGACCGGGCGCGTAGACCGGCACGATGGACCCCATGTCGGCCACGCCATCGGAAATCGCCTGCGCGGCACCGGCCGCGCCGACCAGCGCCCCGCCCCAGATGATGTCGAGGCCAAGCTCGCCGTTGGATCTCTTGCGCAGTTCCTGGTCCAGCCAGACAATACCGGACGCGCGCGCGCCGGCATTGGGGCCGAACTCGGCGAAGCGGAGTTCGCGGGTCTGTGCGTCGGCCGGGGTTGCCGTGAAGGTTGCAAGGCCTGTCAGCGCCAGCACCGCCGCACCGAGTGCGATCTTGAAGTGTTGCATTGGTATCCTCCCTTTGGGCCCGGCTTACGGGCTGCGTTCAGTGTTTGGCGGAGATCAGGCATATGTCAACTGGCAATCATAATTTCATCTGTTGAAATATACTCCGGGACGTGCCAGAGTTGCGGCGCGCAAATTGCGAAACGGGCACGAGGGCGAGCATGACACTCAACGAACGCGGCATCGCAAAGCGGGACGGCTCGACCCTGGCGCGGGTGCGTTCGGTGACGCGGGCGATCACGATTCTGAAATGCTTTTCTCCGGCGCGGATGTATCTGACGCTTGGCGAAATCGGCAGCGGTGCCGGGCTTGACGCGGGAACGGCGCGGCGGCTTCTGGTCACGCTGAGAGACAATGGCGTGATCGGACAGACGCCGGACGGGCGCTATTACCTGACCATGCAGATGATGCGCTTCGCCTCTGCCGTGCCCGAGGGGCGGTCCTTGCGGGAGGTGGCGCAAGATCACCTGCGCGCGCTTGCGGACGCGACCGGGCTGACCGTTCTGCTGTCCGTCATGCAGGACGGCAAGGCCATATGCATCGACAGGCAGCACGGCGATTCGCCGGTTCAGGTCCGTTGGTGGCCGGTTGGCGAGGCGATGCCGCTGAACTGCGGTGCCGCGCCGCGCCTCCTGCTGGCGCACATGCCCGAGGCCGAGCGGGACGCCGCCATGGAGGTGCCGCTGACGGCGATGACGCGGCACAGCACCACCAATCCCCTGGCCCTGAAAGAGCAGATCGACGCAATCCGGGCACAAGGGTGGTCGGTATCGACCGATGATGTGGTCGAAGGGCTATCGGCCCTGGCGGCCCCGGTTCGGGGCGCGGATGGAACGGTGATCGGCGCGGTTTCGCTTGGCGGATTGACGGCCGCGATCGTGGATGACGGTGGGGCCCCGCGCCGCCCGCTGCTTGCCGCGCTGGAGGCGGCCTGCGCGGGCATAGGCGCAAGCCTCCTGTAGTTTTCATCTGATGAAATCAAAATCATAAATTGACAAACCGCCCCGGACCAATACGCTGGCCGCAGTCAGAAACAGGAGGTCCGTATGGGGCTGACCATCGCCGAAAAGATTCTGGCGCGCAGCGCCGGACGCGACAGGGTCCGTGCAGGAGAGGATATCCGGGCGCGCCCGGATTTCGTCATCGCCTATGACTTTCCGGGCTACACCGATGTCATCTTCAGGCAGATGAAAGAGGAATTCGGCATCGACAGGGTCGTCGCCCCCGAACGCTTTGCGCTCTTCATCGACCACATGGTGCCGGCCGTCACCCCGGCGGAGGAAGAGCTGCACCAGATCACGCGCGACTGGGGCAAGGCGCAGGGTGTGCCTGTCTACGAGCGCAAGGGCATCGGCCACCAGGTCGCCGCAGAGCTTGGCTATGCGACGCCGGGGGCCTTCGCGGTGCATTTTGACGGGCATATCTCGCAACTGGGCACGTTCGGCACATTCGCCCTTGGCCTGCGGCGGCACCTGCTCGAGGCGTTCGTCAAGGAGCATATCCTCATCAACGTGCCGCAAACGGTGCGCGTCAATCTGACGGGCACGCTGCGACCGGGCGTGATGGCGCGCGACATCTTTCACCACATCGTGCGCGAGCTCGGCAGTTCCGCCTGCCGATTCAAGGTGCTCGAACTGGCCGGGCCGGCGATCGACGCCCTGTCGCTGGAAGGCCGGCAATCCATCACCTGCCTTGCGATGTTCACCGGTGCGATCACCGCGATCATCAATCCCGACAAGACCGCTCTCGATTACGCGCGCCCAAGGGCCAGGGCGAAAATAGAGCCGCTGTTCTCGGATGACGATGCGGATTACGCAGCGCAGCACACCATCGACATTTCCGATCTGGAGCCGGTCGTCGTCATCCCGCCAAGCCCTGCGAACACGCAGAAGCTTTCCGACCATCTCGGCACCGAGGTGCATCTGGGGTATCTGGGGTCCTGTGCCTCGGGGCGGCTGGAGGATCTGCGCATCGCGGCCCGGGTGTTGAAGGGACGACAGGTCAAGCCGGGGTTTCAGTTGAACGTCGTGCCGACCAGCCAGGCAATCATGCGGCAAGCGGCGGAAGAGGGCATCATAGCCGATCTGGTCGCGGCCGGTGCCTTCGTGACGTCGTCATCCTGCGATTACTGCTTTGGCCGGATGGGCGTCATGTCCGCCGGGCAGAGGGCGGTCTCCACAGGCACGCTGAACGTGCGCGGACGCATGGGCAGCCGCGACTCCGAGATTTTCATCGTCAACGCAGCGGCGGTCGCCGCCGCCGCGATAGAAGGCAAGATCGCCGATCCGCGCGACTATCTCTGAAGGAGGCCGACGTGACTTTGAAAAACCTGCGTGGCCGCGTGGCCTGGATTTTCGACGAGCCGGATTTCGACATCGACGACATCGTCGGTGTCGCGAACATCAAGCTGAAGGACCCCGAGAAGCTGGCCGAGGTCGCCATGAAGGAATTCGATCCCGATTTTGCCGACAAGGTAAAACCGGGTGACGTTCTCATCGGCGGCGAGAATTTCGGCTACGGCCATCCGCACTATCCGCCGATGATCGCAATGCGGCATCTCGGTCTGGCCGGGGTGATCGCCGAAAGCTTTTCGCCGGGTTACTGGCGGGGCGAGATCGCCATGGGCTTCGCTCAGGCGGCCTGTCCGGGCATCCTCGGCGCCGTGTCGCGCTGGGACGAGATAGAACTCGATTGGGCGCGCAACCTGTTTCGCAATCTGACCACCGGGGCCGAACTGCCGGTCGAGCCATTGTCCGAAGGGGACCGGATGATGCTCGCCCATGGCGGGCTCATCGGCTACCTTCATGCCCGCGACAGGGAGACCAGCGCATGACACCCACCACCAAGACGGAAATCGCCGCGCAATTGCGTGCGGGCAGGACACTCTGGGCCGCCGGTGCCTATGACGCGCTCTCGGCCAAGCTGGCCGAACAGGCCGGTTTCGATGCAATCATGAGCACCGGCTTCGGCATCTCGGCCTCGCATCTCGGGGCCCCCGATGTCGAACTCTACACCATGACCGAAAACCTCGGGGTTGTCTCGCGCATGGTCGATGCGGTCGAGGTGCCGGTGATCGCCGATACCGATACGGGATACGGCAATGCCCTGAACGTCATGCGGACCGTGCGCGCCTTCGAGAAGGCAGGGGTGACCGCGATGATCTTCGAGGATCAGCTTGCCCCGAAACGGTGCCCCGCCGCCGCAGGCCGCATCGAGATTCTGACGCCGGAGGAACACGCGGCCAAGATACGTGCCGCCGTCGAGGCGCGCCGCGATCCCGACACGATCATCATTGCCCGCACCGACGCGGCGACCGAGGCAGAGGCGATCATGCGCGGGCGGCTCTACGTTCAGGCGGGCGCCGATCTGATCCAGCCGATTTCGCGCTGCTTTCACGATATCGCCGGATTGACGCGCCTGCGCGAGGCCGTGGGTGTTCCGCTGTCGCTCCAGATCCTCGGATGGCTTGAAACCGATCTGAAGCCCGAACAGATCGAGGCGGTTGCCGGACTCGCGGTTTTCCCTCTCGTCGCGTTGATGAGCGCGACCGAGGCGATGCGCCGGAACATGGCAACGCTGCGGAACGGCTACAGCACGCGCAAACTGCCCCAGCCGGTTACGTCCATGTCCGAATTCAAGGAGTTGATTGGATTTGCCAAGGCCGAATCGGCGCAGGACAGGTTCCTGTTGGGCGATCCGCCCTCGAGCGACCGCGACAAACATCTGGCCGCGGCGATGCACAAGGTGTTCGGCGACACGTGAGCGCGCGTTGCATCCCCGAAAACGTCTTCGTCATGATGCAAGCGGTCCAAGCGACAGAACCGAGCCCGGTCGACGCTGCCAGGCATGGAGCGTCCTTGCAAACGATCCCGCGCTTGTGCCCGGCCGCTCAGGGGGCGGACGGGTCGCGCATCAGGGCGGCCAGCGCCGCGCGGTCCGGGCGCAGCCCGTCGCGCTCCGCGTGAGATGCAGCGCTCAGCCTGCCAGAAGTTGCGTTTCAGTGTGCCCGGTGATCGTGGCGGGCACAATCGCGCCCTCGGGGCGGTCGCTGTCGAACAGCACTTCGGTGAATTGCTCCGTGCGGCCCATCCGGGGGCTTTCCATCAGCACCCGGTGCGCGCGGCCCTGCTGTGCGGCCAGATGCGCCGCGACCCGCGCGACACCGGCCTCGCGCAGCCGCGCGGCGCGCGCCTTGATCGCGGCACCGGGGACCTGCGGCATCTTCGCGGCGGGGGTGCCGGGGCGGGGCGAATAGGGAAAGACATGCAGCCAGGTCAGGTGGCACTCCTCCACCAGTCGCAGCGAATTGGCAAAATGCGCCTCCGTCTCGGTCGGGAAACCGGCGATGATATCGGCACCGAATGTCATGTCGGGGCGCAGACGGCGGGCCTCCTCGGCAAAGCGAATGGCATCATCCCGCAAATGCCGCCGCTTCATCCGCTTGAGAATCAGGTTATCGCCATGTTGCAGGCTCAGATGCAGATGCGGCATGAGGCGCGGCTCGGTGGCAATGGCCTGCATCAGGTTCTCATCGACCTCAATGGAATCGATGGAGGAAATGCGCAGGCGCGACAAATCCGGCACCAGCCGCAGGATGCGCATCACCAGATCGCCGAGTTTCGGCTGTGCGGGCAGATCCGCCCCCCAGCTTGTCAGGTCCACGCCGGTCAGCACCACCTCGTGATAGCCCGCCCCGACCAACCGCTTGATCTGATCGACCACGACGCCCGCCGGAACGCTGCGCGAATTGCCACGGCCATAGGGAATGATGCAGAAGGTGCAGCGGTGATCGCAACCGTTCTGCACCTGAACATAGGCGCGGGAGCGTGTGCCGAAACCGTCGATCAGATGCCCCGCCGTCTCGGTCACGGACATGATGTCATCGACCTGCACGCGCTCGGTATCCCCGATGAAATCGGCAGCGAGACGGCCCCAGGTATCGGCCTGCATCTTCTCGGTATTGCCGATGACGGCATCGACCTCTGCCATGGCGGCGAAGGTCTCGGGCTCTGTCTGGGCCGCGCAACCGGTCACGATCAGGCGGGCACCGGGGTTCTCGCGGCGCAAGCGCCGGATCTCCTGCCGTGCCTTGCGCACCGCCTCGGATGTGACGGCGCAGGTGTTGACGACGACCGCGCCCGACAGGCCGGCCTGCGCGGCCAGTTCCTTCATCGCCTCGGTCTCATAGGCGTTGAGACGACAGCCAAGCGTTGTGAATTTCGGCGCGTTCATGCGTTGGCCCTGAGGAAATCGGGCGTCAGCACGCCGCTGGCCACATGCGCCGTCTCGCCGGTCATCCAGACGCCATCCGCGCGCCAGTCGATCTCCAGCGTGCCGCCATCGAGCGTGATCCGCACCCGCCGCCCCGTGAGCCCGCGCCGCGCAGCCGCCACCGCCGTGGCACAGGAGGAAGAGCCGGAGGCGAGTGTCACGCCCACGCCCCGCTCCCAGACGCGCATCCGCAGATGATCGGGCGCAATCAGGCTCGCCACCTGCACATTGGTGCGCGCGGGGAAAAGCGGGTGATGCTCGATACGCGGGCCGATGTCGTCGAGCGCCACCGCCCCGGCATCCTCGACGAAAAACGTGCAATGCGGGTTGCCCATGCCGGTGCCCACGGGATCGCCCTCGATCGGCAGATGCAGGCTGTCCATCTCTCGGGCAAGCGGAATATCCCGCCAGTCAAGTTGCGGCTGACCCATGTTGACCGACGTGCGGCCGCCGCCGGCATCGACCGCCGCGAGCATCCCGCGCGCGGTCGTGAGCCGCAGCGCGGATTTGCCCGTCTCGTCCATCAGGTGCCGCGCGATGCAGCGCGTGGCATTGCCGCAAGCCGCCGATTCGGAGCCATCGGCATTGTAAAAGGTCAGATGCGCATCGGCCCCCTCGGCCCCGTCGATCACCGCAAGCTGGTCGAAGCCTACCCCGCAATGCCGGTCGGCAATGGCACGGATGAGCGCAACCGAGAGTGCCTGCGCACGCTCCCGCCCGTCAATGACAACAAAGTCATTGCCCAGCCCGTGCATCTTCATGAAGGGCAAACCGGTATCCGCGCGCGTGTTCATCGGTCGCGCATATACGCCCGCGCGGAACGGAATTCCAGCGCCCGCGACAGAAGCCGCGTTTTCGGGGTTGACCCTTCCCGCCCGCCTTTCTAGATACCGCCCCTAATGGACCGCTAACGCAGTTGTCAGACCAACTGACGTTAAAAAACGGTCCGGGACGACATAACTGGTTGTTCCTTCGGGATGAAACAGTTTAAGACGGGACGCTGGGTCGGCTTTCGGGCGGTCCGGTACTTGAGATGGGCCGTTAGCTCAGTTGGTAGAGCAACTGACTTTTAATCAGTGGGTCGCAGGTTCGAATCCTGCACGGCTCACCATCTTTCCCCGTGAAATCAGGTGGCGCAGAGCGCTAGCTGTGCGGAGCCTTGTGCGAACGGCACGCTGACAAGCTGAAATTCGCCGCAAACGCCCCCGTGCCGTCATCCGACCGCTGCGATGAAACCGGCCGGCACAGGACCCGACACCCTGCCGTGAAAAGGCACCCCATGCCCGGCCGAAACCTCTAACCCTTCCTGCCGAAGACCGGCGCGCGCTTGGCCATGTTGGCGGAGATCTGTTCCATCTGGTCGGGCTGGCCGACAAGGGCCGCCTGTTCACGGCTCTCTTCCATGAGGATCGCGGCCTCGTCCGCCCCGCTTTCTGAAAACGAAATCAGACGCTTGGCGGCACGGATGGCCGAGGGGCTGCGGGTGGCGATCTCTGCGGCCAGATCGCACGCGGCGGCGAGTGGGTCCTCGGCCAGTTCGCTGACAAGGCCCCAGTCCGCGGCCTGCGCGGCGGGGACGGGTCGGGCAGTATACGTCAGGTGCCGGATCACGTCCGAACGGGTCAGGCGCGGCAAAAGCGCCATGCCGCCCATATCGGGGATCAGCCCCCATTTCATTTCCATGATGGCCAGTTGCGCATCCGGTGCCGCGAGGCGGATATCGGCCCCGAGCGCAAGCTGGAACCCCGCACCATAGACCGCACCGTGCAACCCCGCAATCACCGGCACGGGGAGTTTGCGCCAGACCATCGCCACCTCCTGAAACAGGTTGGTCGTGCCATGGCTGCGCGGCAGGACAAGCGCCTCGGGGTCGCCACGGGCAAGGGCCGCGAAGCTCATCACATCGAGACCGGCGCAAAATGAGTGCCCTTCACCGGAAAGCACAACCGCGCGGATATCGGCCTCCATCAGCGCGTGACCGGCGGCGACGATGGCCTCGGCCATCTCGGGATCGACGGCGTTGCGCTTGTCGGGGCGGGTGAGGGTGACATGGGCGATGTGACCCTTGATCTCGGTGGTGACGCGGGGCATGAGCGGTCCTCCTTTGCGGCGATGAAACACGCACGAGGCCCCGCTGGCCAGAGGAACGTGGCGGCAGGCCCTTGCCGCACACCCCCGCATCCCGTTATCTCTGCATCCATGACCCATCCGCGATACACCCCGCTGATCCAGAGCCTGCCCGCCGCCGTGCCCTTTGTCGGCCCCGAGGAGCAGGAGCGCGCGCGCGGCGCACCCTTTGCCGCGCGGCTGGGGGCCAACGAGAACCTCTTCGGCCCCTCGCCCGCCGCGCTGGAGGCGATGCGCCATGAGGCGGCGGAGGTCTGGAAATACGGCGACCCGACAAGCCACGATCTGCGCGCGGCACTGGCGGCGCATCTGGGCGTGGCGCTTGAAAACGTGCTGGTGGGTGAGGGGATCGACGGGCTATTGGGCAATCTGGTGCGGCTGCTTGTTGCCCCCGGCGACCGGGTGGTAACCTCGGACGGGGCCTATCCGACCTTCAACTACCATGTCGCGGGCTTTGGTGGCGTGCTCGACAGGGTGCCCTATGCCAATGACGCCGAGGACCTGCCCGCGCTCATCGCCCGCGCGCATGAGGTGGGCGCGAAGCTCATCTATTTCGCCAATCCCGACAATCCGATGGGATCATGGGTGCGGGGCGCGGCCATTTCCGCGGCGCTCGATACCCTGCCCGAGGGCTGCGTGCTGTGCCTCGACGAGGCCTATATCGAGTTCGCCCCCGAGGGCACCGCGCCCGACATCGCCGCCGACGATCCCCGCGTGATCCGGATGCGCACCTTTTCCAAGGCTTACGGGATGGCGGGCGCGCGGATCGGCTATGCGGTGGCCGAGGCGGGGTTGATCAAGGCGTTCGACAAGGTGCGCAACCATTTCGGCATGAACCGGATGGCGCAGGCGGGCGCGCTTGCCGCGCTCAATGATCCTGCGTGGCTTGCGCATGTGCAGGCCGAAGTGGTCCGCGCACGGGCCGGGATCGCCCGGATCGCGGCGGAAAACAACCTGACCGCCCTGCCATCAGCCACCAATTTCGTGACGGTCGATTGCGGGCGCGACGGCGATTTCGCCCGCCGCGTGCTGGGATCGCTGGTGGCGCAGGGTGTGTTCGTGCGGATGCCGTTTGTCGCGCCGCAGGATCGCTGCATCCGTATAAGCTGTGGCCCTGAGCGGGCGTTGGCGGTTCTGGCCGGGGCGCTGCCCGCGGCGCTGGAAGCGGCGCGGGTAGGTTAACGGCGCTCTGCCGCCAGACGCGGCACCGACCAGCCCCAGAAGCGCACCAGCATGAACACCCCCGCCAGCGCCAGCCCGGCGGCAAGGCCAAGCCAGATGCCGGGACCGCCCAGGCCGAAGGTAAAGCCCAAAAGATAGCTCACCGGCACGCCGACGGCCCAATAGCTCAACCCCGCGATGACCATGGGCACGCGCGTGTCCTGCACCCCGCGCAAGAGGCCAAGCGCCATGACCTGCGCCGCATCCACCAGCTGAAACAGCGCCGCCGCCGCCAGGAGCGTCACGCCGATGCCGATCACCGCCGCGCGGTCGGGCTCGTCGGGTGCGAGAAAGAGGCCGATCAGCACCTGCGGCATCGTCAGGAACATGATGACCGTAAAGAGCGCCACCGTGGCCGAGACCGCCAGCACCACCTTTGCCCCGTCACGCAAGCCCTGCACGTCACCGCGCCCCTGCGCCTGCCCCGCGCGCACCGTGGCCACGTTCGAGAGGCCCACATGGACCATGAACATCACCGATGTGACCTGTAGCCCGATACCGTGCGCGGCCAGCGGCAAGGTGCCGAGCCAGCCCATCATCACCGAAGAGGCGGCGAAAAGGCCCACCTCGGCCAGATTGGTCAACCCGATGGGCCAGCCGAGGCGAAAGACACGGCCAAACGCCTCACGATCCGGTCGCCAGAACCGCTGAAAGAGCGCGTGTTCGGGCGTGGCACGGGTGACATAGATCGCCAGCACCACCATCGAGGCGAGGTTGACCAGAAGCGAAGCCACCGCCGCGCCCTTCACGCCCATCTCGGGCAGGCCGAAATTGCCGAAGATCAGCGCGTAATTGATCACGATATTGAGCGCGACCGCCGCCAGCGTCACCCAGAGCACCACGCCCGTGCGCTCCAGCGCGGCGAGGTAGGATTTGAGCACCATCACCATGAGCGCGGGCAGGATGCCCCAGCCCGCGATGCTCAGATAATCGGCGGCCAGCGCCGAGGTGGCGGGCTCCTGCCCCAGCCAGCCAAAGACCGCGCGCGACCCCAGCATCGCGGGCAGGGTCAACAGGCCAAAAAGCGCCGAGGCCCAGAGGCCCATCCGCGTCACCCGCCGGACCTGCGCCCCCTCGCCTGCCGCCGCGGCGCTTGCCACCATCGGCATCACCGCCCAGGCAAAGCCCGATCCCATGATGAAGAGCACGAAGAAGAGCGTGCCGCCCAGCACCTCGGCGGCCAGCGCCTCGACCGAATACCAGCCCAGCATGATCGCATCCGTGAGCGTGATGGCGAACTGCGCCACATGGCTGCCGATGAGCGGCAGGCCAAGCCCCAGAATGGCGCGCAGATGCTGGCGATATGACAGGCGGGCGGACATGGCCCTCGCCTATGCCGGAGGCGCGGCGGAGGCAAGAGGCAGGCTCAGAACCGCCCCGCCGCCGCGAGCCGGTTCAGGGCGAAGAGGAGGTCATTGTTGCGGAACGCATGTCCGCCGGGATGCAGGCAGAGATCGAGGATCGCGCCCTCGGGATTGCGCCTTTGAGTGCAGGCGAGATCGCCCGTCCGCGTCTCGCCCGCTGCGGCGAATTCGCCGAACCGGGCATAGAAATCGAGCACATCGCGCACATCGCCCTGCCAGGTCTCGCGGATCGGGCGGCCTTCCATCGGCACGGTCGGATCACTCGTGCCGTGAAGATGCACCACGCTCGCGGGCGGGGTTGCGCAGGTCTCGGGCGCGCGCTGCCAGAAGGTGCCCGAGATGGCGACAAAGCCCGCAAAGCGCTCGGGCATGGTGCAGGCCAGCGTCCAGACCATCATCGCACCGGCCGAGAACCCGGCAGCCACCAGCCGCCGCTCGTCGATGTCAAAGCGGCGCGCCGCATCCGCGATCACCGCCTCGACATAGGCGGTCTCTTCCTGTCCGCTCGCCTCGGGATGACCCGGCACATGCGGGATCACCCAGTCATCGCTGAGCGATTTCAACGCGATGAGCGCCAGCCCCCGCTCCGAGAGCGCGCGCCGAAGCGCACCGTTGCGCATCACCCCCGGCGCCGAACCGCGATAGCCATGGGCATAGACCACAGCCCCCGTCGGGGCCGTCCCCTCGGGCAGCGCGATGCGGTAATGCCGGTCGCCGAGCACGCAATCGCTCTCGGCCCCGCAGGCCAGCGCACCGCCGCCGAGGACACAGAGAATCGCACCGATGATCGCCTGCCGCATGTCGCCTCCCCGGCTCATCCTGCGCGGAGTCATGGACCGGACAAGTCACAACTCCGTGCCCGGCGCGGTGCGATCACGCGGATGTGATCGGCTGGACGGCGAAAAGAAACGGTTTGGTAAGGTCGTTCGGCTTGGATGTCCCCGAGGGCACATGACCAAAAGGGAAACGCGACGCCGATGACACGCCTGACCACCCTCCTGATCCTTGTCCTCGGCCTGTGGCCCCTGCCGCACGCGGCCGCCGCGCAGACGCTGAGCGAATTGCGCACACAGCTTCAGGCCACGCTTCAGCGCACTCTCGGGCGCAGCATGATCGACGGGGCGTTGCACCATGTGGATCTCGAAACCGGGGACCTGCGCACCTATTACCCGACCGAGAATCACGAAATCATCCTGCGCATGGGCGATGTCTACGTGATGTGTGCCACGCTGGTCGATACGACGGGGCGCGACGTGCCGGTCGATTACTACCTCGTCCAAAGCGGCGGGCGATTTGGCGTGGTGCGCATGGAAATCGACAATCGTGCACCACTTCAGGCCCTGATGGACGCCGGCCGCGCCCGACGGCTGCAATAGGCAGGGCGCAGAAGACATGGGCATGAGCGCCACGACCGATCCGCGCACGCCGACGCTTGGCCTCTATCTGCGGCTCGCGGCGGTCATGATTCCCACCTTCCTGCTTTTCGCGGGCACGGGGCTCTGGTGGCTGAGCGGCAAGAACCTGTTGCGCAGCGAAGAGGCAATGGCCATGCGCATCGGCAACGCCACCGCGCGGCTGGGCGGCGCGCTCGAACGCTTCAGCGATCAGGCCGACGGGGCCGTGGACTGGCAGAATCCGCATGTGCGCGACCTGATGCAGACGCTTCTGGGCGACCCGGCAATCCGCTGCGTCGAGCTGCGCGATCCGGCCTCGGGCCTGTCGCTGGCCGTGGTCCCCGCAGGGCTGGGCTGTGCCGGGGCCGAGGACGCGCTCGCCCTGCCCTACGAGGTCTATTCCTGGCCCATCACCGAGCTTGTCACCCGCTTCGACGAGCGCGAGATCGCCGCCGTGAAACGCTATCAGCGCGATCTTCTGCTGTTGCTGCTGGCAGGCGGCATCGTGATCGCCACGCTGGCCAACTGGCTGTCGTTCCGCATCATCGTGGGCCGCCCGCTGCGGCGACTGATCGGACGGCTCGAGGCCGCGCGTGCCGCCGCCATCGCCGCCAACGAGGCGAAATCCGAGTTTCTCGCCAAGATGAGCCACGAAATCAGGACGCCGATGAACGGCATCATCGGCATGGCCGATCTTCTGTCAGAGACCGCACTGAGCCCCGAGCAGGACGGTTATGTGCGCACCATGGTGCGCTCGGGCGATGCGCTTCTGACGCTCATCAACGACATTCTGGATTTCTCCAGGATCGAGGCGGGCAAGCTTGACCTCACGCGGGAACCATACCGCCTGTGCGAGATCGTCGAGGATGTCACGCAGTTGCTTGCGCCGCTCGCCGCGCGCAAGGGGATCGAACTTTTCAGTCATGTCGCACCCGATCTTCCCGAGGTGATGATCGGCGATGCCGGGCGGCTGCGGCAGATCCTCGTCAATATTGCCGGCAATGCGGTCAAGTTCACGCTGGACGGTCATGTGGCGATGGAGGTCGCGCGCGCGGGGCCCGGAGAAATCACCATCCGCGTGACCGACACCGGCATGGGTATTCCCGCAGATCAGCAGCACAGGGTGTTCGCCGCCTTCGAACAGGCCGATAACGGGGCCGCGCGCGCCTTTGGTGGCACCGGGCTCGGCCTTGCGGTAAGCCGCCAGCTTGTCACGCTCATGGGGGGACGGATCGCGCTTACCTCGGAGGAGGGGCGCGGCACCTGTTTCACCGTCACGCTGCCGCTTGTGCCCGACTGCGCGCACGAGGGACGGGCCGCGCTACCGCTCAGGCCACAGGGCGCGCCTGCGCCGGTGATCTGGCTGGCCGACCCGCTCAGCGACCGCCGCGCCGGGCTTGAAACGCTGCTCACGCATCTGGGGGCCGAGGTTCGCGCCACGCAGAGCGCGGCGACCCTGCCCGAGGCGGGTTGCCCGGACCTGATCATGCTTGACGAGGCCGCCGGACGGCTGGCGTCTTGCCCCGACGTGCCGCGCCTCTTGATGACCGGCGCACCGGCCTGCGCGCCCAAGGGCGGCGCGGCGCTGCGCAAGCCCTTGCGCGAGGGCGCGCTTGTTGACGCGTTGCGGCGGCTACTGGGGGAACCCCGGGGCACGGCGTCCCCGGTGCCCCCGCCCGTCCTGCCAGCGCCGACCAAATGGGCAGTCGGGTTGGACATTCTGGCGGTTGATGACAACGCCACCAACCGCTTGCTGATCGAGCGGTATTTCAGCGGCTCAGGGGCGGTGCTGCGGATGGCGGCGAGCGGGGCGGAGGCCGTTTCGCTCTATGCAGAGGCCCCCGCGCGGCTGGTGCTGATGGATGTCTCGATGCCCGGCATGGACGGCTATCAGGCGGCGGGCCTCATCCGCACGCAGGAGCGCGCGCACGACTGGCCGCCCGCGCATATCGTTGCCGTCACGGCCAATGTGCTCGACCAGCACCGGCAGGCGGCGCATCTGGCGGGCATGGACGGGTTCATGCCCAAGCCTTTGCGCAAGGCCGATCTGGTGGCCTATATCGCGCGTTTGCGCGACGAGGCTGCCCCGCACGCCGCCGAGTGACGCGCCTCAGCGGTCGCGCCAACGGTTGACGATCGGATAGCGCCGGTCAAGCCAGAACGCACGCGCGGTCAGGCGCGTGCCCGGGGCGGACTGAAAGCGCTTGTATTCGCTGATATAAAGCAGGTGCTCGACGCGGCGGGCATCGGCCTCGTCATGGCCCGCCGCGACGCAATCGGCAATCGCGCCATCCTGATCGACGAGGATCTCGAGGATGCCGTCCAAAACCGGGTAATCGGGCAGCGAATCGCTGTCCTTCTGATCGGCGCGCAACTCGGCGCTCGGCGGCTTGTCGATCACGCGCGGCGGGATCAGCGCGCCGGCAGGCCCCGCCATCCACGCGCGGTGATGGGCGTTGCGCCAGCGGCAGATGTCAAACACGCGTGTCTTGTAGAGATCCTTGATCGGGTTATAGCCGCCTGCCATGTCGCCGTAGATCGTGGCATAGCCCACCGCCACCTCGGACTTGTTGCCGGTGGTGAGCAGCATCTCGCCGAACTTGTTGCTGAGCGCCATGAGCAACAGGCCGCGCAGGCGCGACTGGATGTTCTCCTCGGTCAGGTCCGCCTCCATCCCCTCGAAGAGCGGCGCGAGGATCGTGGCGATTGCCGCGCGCCCCTCGGCAATCGGCACGAAATCATAGCGACACCCGAGATTTTTGGCCACCGCCTGCGCGTCCTCCAGCGAGGCACGCGAGGTATATTCCGAGGGCAGCATCACGCAGCGCACATTCTCCGCGCCCAGCGCATCGACCGCGATGGTGGCGACAATCGCGCTGTCCACCCCGCCCGAAAGGCCCAGCAAAACCTTCGAAAAACCTGCCTTGCGCAGGTAGTCGCGCAAGGCCAGAACCATGGCGTGATAATCCTGCTCGAGATCGTCGGGCAGATGGGCAAGCGGGCCGGGATCGGCGCGCCAACCCTCGGCCCCGCGCACGAAATCCACATGCGCCACCGCCTCTTCGAACATCGGCAGTTGCAGCGCCAGCGCGCCGCCGGGGTTGAGCACGAAAGAGCCGCCGTCGAAGACCTGATCGTCCTGCCCGCCGAGAAGATTGAGATAGACGAGTGGCAAGCCGGTCTCGATCACGCGGGCGACCATCAGGTTTTGCCGCACGGCCATCTTCTCGCGGTAATGCGGCGAGCCGTTGGGCACGAGTAGGATTTCGGCCCCGGTCTCGGCCAGGGTCTCGGCCACGTCCGCGTGCCAGGCGTCCTCGCAGATGGGCGAGCCGATGCGCACCCCCGCCACCGCGTAAGGCCCGGTCACCGGGCCACTTGCATAAAGCCGCTTTTCGTCGAACACCGTCTCGTTGGGCAGGTGATGCTTGAGCACGCGCGCCGTCACACGCCCGCCCTGCAGGATGTAATAGGCGTTATAAAGCCCGACGCCCTCGAGCGCCGGGCCGCCGATGGCGAGCGCGGGGCCTTGGGCGCAGTCGCGCGCAAGAGCCTCTATCGTGGCGATGGCGGCCTGATGAAAGGCCGGTTTCAGCACCAGATCCTGCGGGTTGTAGCCGGTCACGAACATTTCTGGCAGCGCCACGAGATCGGCCCCCGCCGCGCGCCCCGTCTCCCAGGCCTGCCGCGCCAGCGCCGCATTGCCCGCCAGATCGCCCACCGTGGGGTTGAGTTGTGCCAGTGTCAGGCGAAACCGGTCTGCCATGCGCGCCCCCTTGCCGCTTCTGCCAATCGAGATAACAGATCGCCGCGCAAGGGAAAGCCGAATTGCCCGAAACCCGTTGTCACATCGCGACCGCTCCTCTAGATTTGGCGCGACCCGCCACAGGATCGGGCAGGCGAGGGGCACCGGGGCAGAGATGACACGTTTTCCGAGACAGATGATTTTCGCGGCGGCGCTGCTCGTGGGCGCGGGTGCGGGTGCCCAGGCGCAGGACAGTGACGTCCAGACCAAGCAATATGACGATGGCGGCATCTACGAGGGCACGTTCAAGGACGGGCTGCAACACGGCACCGGCACCTATACCCTGCCCAACGGCTATGAATATACCGGCGACTGGGTCGAGGGAGAGATCCGCGGGCGCGGTGTCGCGCGCTTTCCCAACGGCTCGGTCTACGAGGGCGAGTTCGAGCGCGGCAAGCCGCACGGGATCGGCAAGATCGTGTTCGCCGATGGCGGCACCTATGAGGGGGACTGGACCGAGGGCGAGATCACCGGCACGGGCATCGCGATCTATGCCAATGGCGTGCGCTACGAGGGCGGGTTTCTGAATGCCATGCACCACGGCAAGGGCCGGATGGAGAGTCCGGGCGGCTATCGCTACGAGGGCGACTGGGTCAATGGCGTCAAGGAAGGCAATGCCACGATCACCTATCCCGACGGCGCGATCTACGAGGGCGCGGTGCTGCGCGGCGCACGCGAGGGCGAAGGCAAGCTGACCATGCCCGACGGCCTTGTGTATGAAGGCACCTGGAAAGAGGGCCAGATCGACGGGCGCGGCACGCTGACCCAGCCCAATGGCGATGTCTACGAGGGCGATCTGGTGGCCGGGCAGCGGCAGGGCGCGGGGCGCGTCACCTATGCCAATGGCGATGTCTACGAGGGTCAATTCGCCGACGACCTGCGCCATGGGCAGGGGGTCTTTACCGGCACGGACGGCTATCGCTACGAAGGCGAATGGCAGAACGGCAAGATTTCCGGTCAGGGCCGCGTCAGCTATCCCGACGGCTCGGTCTACGAGGGGCAGTTTCGCGACGATCTGGCCAACGGTCAGGGCTCGATCACCTATCCCGACGGCGCCACCTACGAGGGCGATTGGGTCGGTGGCGTGATCGAGGGGACGGGCCGCGCAACCTATCCAAGTGGTCTGGTCTACGAGGGCGAATTCCGCGAGGCGCGCAACCACGGCCATGGCGTGATGACCTATCCGGACGGCTATCGCTACGAAGGCCAGTGGCAGAACGGGCAACGCCACGGGCAAGGCACCGTGACCTATCCCGACGGCTCGGTCTATGAAGGCGGCTTTGCCGATGGCCAACGCCACGGACAGGGCCGCATCACCATCCCCGACAATCCCGAGACGCCCGAGAACGAGAGTTTCGCCTATGAGGGCGAGTGGCGCGAGGGCGAGATTTCCGGTCGCGGCGTGGCCACCTATGCCAATGGCGATGTCTACGAGGGCATGTTCCTTGCGGGCAAGCGGCAGGGCGAAGGCACGATGCGCTATGCCGGGGGACAGGAAGAGAGCGGCACCTGGGAAGACGGCGTGCTGAGTGACAACATCACCCGCAGCGAGTGATCACACCACCCCGCCCGCCTCAAGCCGCGTCAGCAGGTGCGCGGCGTCACGCAGCACCGACTCCCGGTGGTCGGCGGCCATCCTGTCCCATGTGCGGTAAACCGGCCCCATGCGCGGATTTTGCCCGAACCGGTCGCGGTGGCGGATCAGGAAATCCCAGTAGAGCAGGTTGAACGGGCAGGCATCGGGGCCGGTCCTCGTCTTGACCGAATAGGCGCAGGTGCCGCAGTAATCCGACATCTTCGAGATGTAATTGCCCGACGACACATAGGGTTTCGAGGCGATGATCCCGCCATCGGCGAACTGGCTCATGCCGATCACATTGGGGGCCTCGACCCATTCAAAGGCATCGGCATAGACCGCCAGATACCATGCGTGCACCTCTGCCGGGTCCACCCCGGCGAGCAGGGCGAAATTGCCCGTCACCATCAACCGCTGGATATGATGGGCATACGCCTCTTCCTTGGTCTGATCGACGGCTTGGGCCACGCAGTTCATGCGCGTCTCGCCACCCCAGAAAAGCGCCGGAAGGGCACGGGTATGCCCCAGCACATTGCGGCGGGTATAGTCCGGTCCCTCTCTGAAATAGATGCCGCGCACGTATTCGCGCCAGCCGATCACCTGCCGGATATAGCCCTCTGCCGCGTTGATCGGCACGCGGCCCGCTTTCCACGCCGCTTCCACGCGGGCGCAGATGTCCAAAGGGTCGAGCAGGCCGAGATTGAGATACATCGAAATGACCGAGTGATGCACAAACCGGTCACCGCTCACCATCGCATCCTGATAATCGCCGAAGTCCGACAGAAGATGGGTGGCGAAGTGATCGAAGGCGCGCCGCGCCTCATCGGATGTCACGGCGAACCAGAACGGGCGCAGATCGCCGAAATGCCCGCCAAAGCGCGCCTCGACCAGATCGAGCACATCGCGGGTCATGGCGTCGGGCTCAAAGCGCATCGGCGTGGCACGCAACATGTCGGCCCGCGCCGGTTTGCGGTTGTCGTGGTCATAGTTCCACTTGCCGCCCGCGGGTTTGTCACCCTCCATCATCAGGCCGGTCTTGCGCCGCATCTCGCGATAGAAATACTCCATCCGCAATTCCTTGCGCCCCCCGGCCCAGCGGTCGAACTCATCGAGCGCGCAGATGAACCGGTCATCCGGCAGTTGTGTCACGGTCAGGGGGGCCTCATCGAGCGCCGCAATCAGCCGCCATTCGCCGGGCTGCGTGGCGATCACCTCGGAGGCCCCGAATTCCCCCGCGCGCCGCATCAACTCGCCGACAATCGACGGCGTGGCCTCCGGATCATCAAGCCGGGTATAAGCCACCTTCCAGCCGTTCGCGCGCAACTCTTGCGCAAAATGACGCATCGCCGACAGGATCAGCGCGATTTTCTTGGGATGGTGCGGCACATAGCTGCCCTCGTCCCTCACCTCGGCCATGACCACCACGTCAAACGCCTTGTCCGCCGCACGGAGCGCCGGGAGATCAAGGCTAAGCTGATCGCCAAGCACCAGCACAAGCCGCGTCACCATGGCACAGTTTTCCCCTGCCAATCAAAGAACCCGCCGCTGTCTTCGGGCCGCAACCCTTCGATGACGCGCAAAAGGTTTTCCGCCGCTTCCGACGCGGGCACCGCCGGGTGCCGCCCCAGATACTTGCGGGTGAATTCGGTCTCGACCGTGCCCGGATGCAGCGCCACGCAGATGGCCTCGCGATGGCTGCGCCCCAGTTCGATCGCGCCGGTGTGAGTCATCTGGTTGAGCGCCGCCTTGGCCGTCCGGTAACTATACCAGCCGCCAAATCGGTTATCCCCGATGGAGCCCACGCGCGCCGAGAGCGCGGCAAAAACTGCGCGGCGGTCACGCGGCAAGAGGCGCACGACGTGTTTGAGAACCAGCGACGGCCCCACACAATTGAGCGCGAATTGATCCAGCATCGCCTGCGCGCTCACGTGCCGCAGCGCCTTTTCCGGTGCGGCACCGCCGATTTCCAGCGCGCCGGTCGCCACGAGGACCAGATCGAATGGCCCCTCAAGTCGCCCCAAGGTGGCCGCGACCGAGACCTCATCCGTCACATCCAACCCGTCGCCGCTGCGCGACAGGCCCGTAACGGCGACGCCCCGCGCTCTGAGGGCCATACTGACCGCCTGCCCGATGCCGCCCGACGCGCCGATGATCAATGCCCTGTCCATGTGCGCAGAGCTAGCCGGAAGCGGCATCGCTTCAAGCCGCCAATTTCGGGGTTTTCAAGCCGCGCGCCCGTGCCTATAGTCTTGGACATGATCGTGACCGCACATACCGCTTGCCTTGCCCGCGCCCTCCGCGCGGCGCGCGCGCTGTGCCTAGGCCTTAGCCGCCTCTGAGCGTGCCGCCCGGCGCGAGCGCTCAGAGGATGTGCCGTTTCGCGCCAAGAGGCCCAAGGATCAACCGAAAGAGACCGACATGACCAACCCGACAAAGGATCGCGTTTCGCCAAAGGCGGAGAAGGACCGCGTGGTGATTTTCGACACCACGTTGCGCGATGGCGAACAAAGCCCCGGCGCGACCATGACCCATGACGAAAAGCTCGAGATCGCGCAACTTCTCGACGAAATGGGCGTCGATATCATCGAGGCGGGCTTTCCCATCGCCTCGGAGGGCGATTTCCGCGCCGTGAGCGAGATCGCGAAGAACGCGAAGGATGCCACGATCTGCGGCCTCGCGCGCGCGAACCTCAAGGATATCGACCGCTGCTGGGAGGCGGTGCGCCACGCAAGAAGCCCGCGCATCCATACCTTTATCGGCACCTCGCCGCTGCATCGCGCCATTCCCAATCTCGACATGGACCAGATGGCCGAGCGAATCCACGAGACGGTGACCCATGCGCGCAACCTCTGCGACAACGTGCAATGGTCGCCGATGGATGCCACCCGCACCGAATGGGATTACCTCTGTCGCGTGGTCGAAATCGCGATCAGGGCGGGGGCCAGCACGATCAACATCCCCGATACCGTAGGCTATACCGCGCCCGAGGAGTCCGCATCGCTCATCCGCCGCCTGATCGAGACCGTCCCGGGCGCGGGTGAGGTGGTCTTTGCCACCCATTGCCACAACGATCTGGGCATGGCCACGGCCAACGCGCTTGCCGCCGTCGCCGGTGGCGCACGCCAGATCGAATGTACGATCAACGGGCTTGGCGAACGCGCGGGCAACACTGCCCTCGAAGAGGTGGTGATGGCGCTCAGGGTGCGCGGCGACATCATGCCCTATGAGACCGGGATCGACAGCCGCAAGATCATGCACATCTCGCGCCGGGTGGCGGCCGTGTCGGGCTTTGCCGTGCAGTTCAACAAGGCGATCGTCGGCAAGAACGCCTTTGCGCATGAGAGCGGCATCCATCAGGACGGGATGCTCAAGAATGCCGAGACCTTCGAGATCATGCGCCCCGAGGATATCGGTCTCACCGAGACCAATATCGTCATGGGCAAGCATTCGGGCCGTGCCGCATTGCGCTCCAAGCTCAAGGATCTGGGCCATGAGCTGGCCGACAACCAGCTCAACGATGTCTTCGTCCGCTTCAAGGAGCTGGCCGACCGCAAGAAGGAAATCTACGACGACGATCTCGTGGCCCTTGTCACCGCCGGTGTGGACACCGGGAATGACCCCTTGCAGATCAAGCATCTGCGCGTGATCTGCGGCACCGAGGGGCCGCAACAGGCCAGCCTCACGATGGAGATCGACGGGCGCGAGGTCTCGACCGAGGCCACCGGCGACGGCCCGGTCGATGCCACGTTCAACGCGGTCAAGGCGCTGTTTCCGCATGAGGCGCGGTTGCAGCTTTATCAGGTCCATGCCGTGACCGAGGGCACCGATGCACAGGCGACCGTCTCGGTGCGGATGGAGGAGGCGGGCCGCATCGTCACCGGGCAATCGGCGGATACCGATACCGTGGTGGCCTCGGCCAAGGCCTATGTCCACGCGCTGAACCGGTTGCTTGTCCGGCGCGAGAAAACCGGCGGCGACGCGCGCGAGGTCAGCTACAAGGACGTGTCGTAACGCGGACCCGGCGAGGGATAACGCGCAAAACAAGTCGCAAATCCCCGTCATCCCCGCGAAGGCGGGGATCTCTTGGGGCCTGTCCTCGGAAGAGGCCGCCGCGCGGTCGACGGGCTGCGGTCTGGCGAGGCGACGGCGGTGGCTGCCACTTTATCCCTGCCAAGTCCGTGTGCCGCCAAGACGTAGCGCAACACCTCAAAATCGCCAGGCCGGGGGGCGGCCCGGCGATCCGCGCGGCACCTTCGGTGCTATTCGCGCGGGGCAAGGTCCAAACTGAGTCGCCAAGGCCCGTCATCCTCACGCGCCACGTCATCCCCGCGCACCGTCATCCCCGCGAAGGCGGGGATCTCTCGCAGCCTGTCACGCCCTGTCATCAGAGATCCCCGCCTTCGCGGGAATGACGACGGAGACAGAGCCGCGCAGTCTACGGGCCACGGTGCGGCGTAGGGTGGGAATCTTTGCCCACCATGGCGCGGGTGCCATTGGTGGGCAGTACTGCCCACACTGCGCTTGCGGTGAGTCAGCAGGCGGGCGTGTCAGTCGACGGTGGACCAGACCACGAAAACAACGGGCGCGGTAAATCCGCGCCCGTTGCGTGTTACTTCCCTCTGCCGCCGCCGGGAGGGTTATTCCCCCGTCCACCGCCGGACGGATTGCCCGTTTGTGAAGGGCCGTTTGCCGGTCCATTTCCCATGATGTTGTCTCCTTTATTACGCTTGCTTGAAACAGTGATCTGGAACTTGAATTACCCTGTTTCAATCCACGCTGGGAAGAGCCGGAGGAAACACTCTTTTTCCGGCATCCAAACTCGTTGATTCTGATGAACGACAAAATCCCTCAAACATCCAACTCCTCCACAAACCGCGCATTCTCCGAGATATACTGAAACCGCAATTCCGGTTTCTTCCCCATTAACCGTTCCACCAGGTCGCCGGTCTCTCCCGGCTCATCCTCGTCTATCGTCACGCGGATGAGTTTGCGCGAGGCGGGGTCCATGGTCGTCTCTTTCAGATCCTTGGCGTCCATCTCGCCCAGACCCTTGAAGCGGCTGACGTCGATCTTGCCCTTTCCCCCCAGCCCTTTTGCCAGCCAGAGATCGCGCTCGGCCTCATCCAGACAATAGACCCGTTTCGCGCCCTGCGTCAGCCGATAGAGCGGCGGGCAGGCCAGATACAAATGACCCGCGTCGATCATCGGGCGCATTTGCGTGAAGAAGAAGGTCATCAGCAACGCCGCGATATGCGCGCCATCCACGTCCGCGTCGGTCATGATGATGATCTTGTCATAGCGCAGATCATCAAGGTTGAATTTCGTCCCCAGCCCGACGCCCAGCGCCTGCGTGAGATCGCTGATTTCCTGATTGCTGCCCAGTTTTGACGACGCCGCCCCCAGCACGTTCAGGATCTTGCCCCGCAGCGGCAAGAGCGCCTGCGTCTTGCGGTCCCGCCCCATCTTCGCCGAACCGCCCGCGCTATCCCCCTCGACGATGAACAACTCCGTGCCCTCGCGCGTGGCCGAGGTGCAATCGACCAGCTTGCCGGGCAGGCGCAGTTTCTTGGTGGCGGTCTTGCGCGCGGTCTCCTTCTCCTGCCGCCGGCGCAGCCGCTCCTCGGCGCGCAGCACCAGGAAATCGAGGATCGCGCCTGCAGATTTGGTATCCGCCGCCAGCCAGTTGTCGAAATGGTCGCGCACCGCGCCTTCGACCATGCGCGCGGCCTCGGTCGTGGCCAGCCGGTCCTTGGTCTGGCCGACGAATTCCGGCTCGCGGATGAAGCACGAGACCAGCGCGCAGCCCCCCGAAATCAGGTCCTCGCGGGTGATCTGCGCGGCCTTGCGGTTGCTGGCCAACTCGCCATAGGCCTTGATCCCCTTGAGGATCGCGGCCCAGAACCCGGCCTCATGGGTGCCGCCCTCGGGGGTGGGCACGGTGTTGCAATAGGACTGGAGAAAGCCGTCGCGCGCGGGCGTCCAGTTGATCGCCCATTCCACCTTGCCCGGCACGCCGAATTTCTCGCGGAACTCGACCGCGCCGGCAAAGGGACGCTCGGCATAGGTGGTGGCCCCGCCCAGCGTCTCGGCCAGGTAATCGGCCAGACCGCCGGGAAACTTGAACGTGGCCTCGGCGGGCGTCTCGCCGTCGCTGATCTCGCTCTTCCAGCGGATTTCAACGCCCGAGAAAAGATAGGCCTTGGAGCGCGCCATCTTGAAGAGCCGCGCGGGCTTGAGGCTGAGAGACCCAAAAATCTCGGGGTCGGGGTGGAACGTCACAGAGGTACCGCGCCGGTTGGGGGCGGCCCCGATCCGCGCCAGCGGGGCCTGTGGCATGCCGCGCGAAAACTCCATCATGTAAAGCTCGCGGCCCCGCGCCACCTCGACCCGCAGGTGATCCGAGAGCGCATTGACGACCGAGGAGCCAACGCCGTGCAACCCCCCCGAGGTCTGATAGCTGTCGCCCGAGAACTTGCCGCCCGCGTTCAGCGTGCAGAAGATGATCTCGAGCGCGGATTTCGACGGGTCCTTGGGGTGTGGGTCAACCGGGATGCCGCGCCCGTTGTCGCGCACGCTGACATGGCCGTTGGCGTGGAGTTCCACCTCGATCCAGGTGGCATGCCCCGCCACCGCCTCGTCCATCGAGTTGTCGATGATCTCGGCCACCATGTGATGCAGCGCGCGGTCATCCTTGCCGCCGATATACATGCCGGGGCGCAGGCGGACATGCTCCATGTCCTCGAGCACCTGAATGGAAGAGGCGTCATAGGTGGAGGCGGGGGAAGGGCTCAGGAGATCGTTCATGCCGCTGCTCTTTTGCTTTTATGGGTTGGGCGGCAATATGGCAGACCGGGCGGGTCGGGGGAAGTGGGCGCGGCCAAACCCGCGCTTTCCCTTGTCACCGGGTCAGGCTAGAAACGGGTCATGAAGTGGACCGTGCCCAATATCCTGACCATGATCCGGCTGCTCGCGGCCCCCGGAGTCGCGGTGATGTTTCTCTATTTCACCCGGCCCTATGCCGACTGGTTCGCGCTCATCCTCTTTGTCGGCGCGGCCATCACCGACTGGTTCGACGGCTATCTTGCCCGCAACTGGAAACAGGTCACGAAAATCGGCACCATGCTCGACCCCATCGCCGACAAGGCGATGGTGGTGATCGCACTCATGGTGATCGTGGGCTATTCGTCGATGTCGCCCTGGCTGGTGCTGCCTGCCACGGTGATCCTGTTCCGGGAGGTGTTCGTTTCGGGCCTGCGCGAGTTTCTCGGCGATACGGCGGGCACGCTCCGGGTCACGCAACTGGCCAAGTGGAAGACCACGGCGCAGATGATCGCCATTGCCGTGCTCTTTGCCCAAGGGGTGTTCGAACATTATTTCGGCATGTCGATTTTCGGCATGGACGAGGCTCTGGTGATGGGCATTCTCGACGGGCAGGTTGAGGATGTTCTGGGGCTTTGGTGGAAATACGAGGGCATGATCTGGTCGGGCAATATCGGCGTGGTGCTGCTCTGGATCGCCGCTGCGCTGACCCTGATCACCGGGGCGGATTACCTCATGAAGGCCCTGCCCTATCTCAAGGATGACCGCTGATGGATGTGCTCTATTTCGCCTGGGTGCGCGAACGCATCGGTACCCCCAAGGACCGGATCGAGACCGAGGCCGCCACCGTGCGCGACCTGGTCGAGGAGTTGCGCGCGCGCGAAGAGCGGTATCAGGCGGCCTTCGCCGATCTCTCGGCGCTGCGGGTGGCGGTGGATCAGGAGCTTGCCGATTTCGACGCCCCGCTTGCGGGTGTGCGCGAGGTGGCCTTCTTTCCGCCCATGACCGGGGGCTGAGCGGTGGATATCCGCGTTCAGGAGACCCCCTTTGATCTGGGCGAGGAGGCCCGCGCCTTTGCCGCGCGGCAAAGCGGCATGGGCGCGGTCGTGACCTTTACCGGCATCGTGCGCGATGTCACGGAGGGGCTCGATGTCATGGAGATCGAGCATTACCCCGGCATGACCGAACGCGCGCTGACAAAGATCGCCGAAGAGGCCCATGCGCGCTGGTCGCTGGGCGATGTGCTGATCCTGCACCGGTTCGGACGGCTGCGCGCCGACGATCTGATCATGATGGTGGCCACCGCATCGCGCCACCGCGCGGATGCGTTTCAGGCCGCCGACTTCCTGATGGATTACCTCAAGTCCCGCGCGCCCTTCTGGAAGAAAGAGCATGTCGGCGGCGGTGCCAACTGGGTCGCCGCCCGCGACGAGGATGAGGACGCGCTCTCGCGCTGGTAGGGCTTGTCATTGGCGTGACCCGAGGGCAGGCTCGCCGCGATCTGGACAAGGGAGACCATGATGCAGGGCAACAGGCGCAATGGCGGGCAATTGCTGGTGGAGTGTCTGCTGGCGCTCGGGGCGCGGCACGGGTTCGGCGTGCCGGGAGAGAGCTATCTTGCCGTGCTCGACGCGCTCCATGACACGCGCGGGCGGCTCGATTACATCCTGTGCCGTCAGGAGGGAGGCGCGGCCTTCATGGCCGCCGCCTATGGCAAGCTGACGGGCAGCCCCGGCATTGCCTGGGTCACGCGCGGCCCCGGGGCCACCAATGCCGCCATCGGTGTGCATACCGCGATGCAGGACAGCGCGCCGATGATCCTATTCGTCGGGCAGGTCGGCACCGACATGAAGGGCCGCGAGGCGTTTCAGGAGGTGGATTACCGCGCCGCCTTCGGCCCGCTTGCCAAATGGGCGGCGGAAATCGACGATGTGGACCGCATCCCCGAGATCGTTGCGCGGGCATGGAAAACGGCCCTTGTCGGGCGTCCCGGCCCGGTGGTGGTGGCCCTGCCCGAGAACATGCTGACAAGCCTCACCGAGGTGCCCGCCCTCACCGGCCCTGCCCGCTATGCCGAGGCCGCGCCCGAGCCTGCGGCGCTGGATGAAGCGCGCGCGATGCTCGCGGGCGCGCGCCGCCCGCTCATCCTTTACGGCGGTGGCAACTGGTCGCAGGCAGGGCGCGCGGCGCTGCGCGGCTTTGCCGAAGGCTCGGACATGCCTGTGCTCTCGGTCTTTCGCTATCAGGACCGGTTCGACAACCACTCGCCCGTCTATTGCGGCGAGGCCGGGGTGGGCATGGTGCCCCATGTGCGCGACCTCATCACCCGCGCCGACGTGATCCTCGCGCTCAACGCGCGCTTCGGCGAGACCTCGACCGATGGCTATACCGCGCTTTCGGTCCCCGAACCGGCGCAGCGGGTGATCCATGTTCACGGCTCTGATCTGGAGCTTGGCAAGGTCTACCAGCCCGCGCTGGGGCTTCATGCCGGACCGAACGCCTTTGCCTCGGCGCTGGCGGCCGGCGGGCCTGTCACGGGCGATTGGGCCGCGTGGCGCGCGGAGGGGCGCACGGCGTGGGAAGCGACGTTCGATTTGCCCGATCAACCCTCGCCCGTCGATATGGGCCGCATCTGCGCGCATCTGCGCGAGGTGCTGCCCGAGGATGCGATCATCACCAATGGCGCGGGCAATTTCGCCATCTGGTCGGGGCGCTTCCTGAAATACGGGCAGGACATGCGCTATCTCGCGCCACAATCGGGGGCGATGGGATATGGCCTGCCCGCCGCCGTCGCCGCCTCGGTGGTGCATCCCGAGCGGCTGGTTGTCTGTTTCGCGGGCGACGGCGATTTCCAGATGACCTGTCAGGAACTGGCCACCGCTGCACAGGTCGGCGCGCGGCCCGTGGTGCTGATCCTCAACAACGGCATCTACGGCACGATCCGCGCCCATCAGGAGCGCGAATATCCCGGCCGCATCTCGGGCACCGAGATGGTCAGCCCCGATTTCGCGGCATTGGCGCGCGCCTATGGCTTTCACGGCGAGCGGGTGGAACGGACCGAGGATTTCGCGGCGGCTTTCGCGCGCGCCCGCGCCTGCGGCACCGCCGCCGTGCTTGACCTCGCCATCGCCCCCGAAGCGATCAGCCCGCGCACCACGCTGAGCGCGATCCGCGCCGCGGCAGAGGCGCGCGCAAGGGGCTGAGTGTCGGCCCCGTCCTCCGCGTGAAAGCGGGGGATCTTTGGCGACAAGAGATCCTCCGGTCAAGCCGGAGGATGACGGAACGCAGGGCGGGGCGTGACGGGACAAAGGATGACACATCTCCCCTGTTCACAGCGTGGCTTTCCGCCTATTTCGTTGCCATGATCCGCGTGACCCTGCTTGCCCTGCTCCTCTGGAGCCATCCCGCCCGCGCCGATTGCGTGGTGCTGCTGCATGGGCTGGCGCGCTCCGAGACCTCGTTTCTGGTGATGGAAGAGGTTCTGGAGGCGCAAGGTTATGACGTGTTCAGCCCCGGATACCGCTCCACCGAGACCGAGATCGACCGGCTGGCGCGCGAGACGCTGCCCTTTGCCCTGCGGGTCTGCGGTGAGACGACAGTGCATTTCGTCACCCATTCGATGGGCGGCATCCTGTTGCGCCACTGGCTGCGCGACAACCGGCCCGACAATCTCGGTCGCGTGGTCATGCTGGCGCCTCCCAATCACGGCAGTCAACTGGTGGACGAACTGGGCGGGCTGGAGCTGTTTGCCTGGATCAACGGGCCTGCCGGGCAGCAGCTTCATACCGGGCCCCAAAGCTTTGCCGAGAACCTGCCGCCGGTGGATTTCGAGCTGGGTGTGATCGCAGGCAACCGCTCGCTCAACCCGATCTATTCGAACCTGATCGAGGGGCCGGACGATGGCAAGGTTTCGGTCGCCTCCACCAGGATCGACGGCATGGCCGATCACCTGACCCTGCCGGTGACGCATACCTTTTTGATGAACAACCCGCTGGTGATCGCACAGGTGCTGGAATTTCTGGCCCATGGCCGGTTCGACCATGACCTGACGCTTGGCGACGTGCTGACCGACCGGCTCTTTGAATGACGGCGCTGACCCTCAGCGGAGCCGAGGTGCTCTGGCCGGGCGGCCCCGGCCCCGGCGATCTGGCGGTCGAGGGTGGCCGCATCGGGACGGGGTGCGCGGGCCGGGTGGTGGACCTCTCGGGGTTCCTCATCCTGCCCGGTCTGATTGACCTGCATGGCGATGGGTTCGAGCACCACCTGGCACCCCGGCGCGGCGCTCTGAGCGATCTTGGTGCGGGGCTTCTGAGCGCCGAGGCAGAGCTTGCCGCGCATGGCATCACCACGGCGTATCTCGCGCAGTTCCTGAGTTGGGAGGGAGGGATGCGCGGCGTGGGCTTTGCCGCGCGGATGCTGGCGGCGCTTGAGGATGTGCGGGACACGGTGGCCACCGATCTGCGGGCGCAACTGCGGCTCGAGGTGACGGGTTTCGAAGACTATCCGGCGCTGGAGGACATGGTCGCACGGCACGGCGTGGGCTATGTCGTGTTCAACGACCACCTGCCGCATGACGCCCTGGCGCGGGACAAGCGCCCGCCACGCCTGACCGGGCAGGCGCTCAAGGCCGGACGCAGCCCCGAGGCGCATCTGGCCCTCTTGCAGGCGTTGCACGGGCGAATGCCCGAGGTGCCGGACCGGCTCGCCGCGCTTGGCCAGCGGCTGCGCGCGCAGGGCGCGCGCCTTGGCAGCCATGACGACAGCACGGCACAGGACCGCCGCGCCGCCCACGCCCTAGGCGCACGTATCGCGGAATTCCCCGAGACCGTCGAGGCCGCCGAGACCGCCCGCGCGCAGGGCGATGCGGTGATCATGGGCGCGCCCAATCTGGTGCGCGGCGGCTCGCACAAGGGCAATGCGGGCGCGCGCGAGATGGTGGCCATGGGCCTCGTCGATGCGCTCGCCTCGGACTATCACGCGCCCTCGCTGGCGCGGGCGGCGTTTTGCCTTGTCGATGAGGGTATCTGCGATCTGGCTGCGGCCTGGGCGCTTGTGTCCTCGGGGCCTGCCCGGATCATGGGCCTGACCGATCGCGGCACGCTGGCCGAGGGCACCCGCGCCGATCTGGTGGTGATCGAGCGCGCCACGCGCCGGATAGGGGCGACCGTCGCGGGCGGGCGCATCAGCTACATGGCGGGTGCGGCGGCGGCGCGATTCCTGGCCTGACGCTCTGGACAATCGCCGCGCGCTCTGGCCTTTCTGGGCGCATGACAGATCCCATCTATGCCATTCCCGACATTCACGGGCAGGACGCCCTGCTGGCCGAGGCGCTTGAGCGGATCGAGGCCGATGGCGGGCCGGGCGCGCGCGTGATCTTCCTCGGCGACCTTGTGGATCGCGGCCCGGGCAGCCGCGCGGTGATCGCGCAGCTGATGGCCGGACAGGCCGACGGGCGCGACTGGATCGTGCTGCGTGGCAATCACGATCAGCTTTTCCTCGACTTTCTCGACCACGGCACGATCCATTCGCCACAGATATTGTCTGGCAAGTCATGGCTCCATCCCCGGCTTGGCGGGATCGAGACGCTGGCCGCCTACGGGGTTACGGCGCGCGAGGTCGCGCCGCCATGGACCGAGGCCCGCACGGCCGTGCCGCAGGCGCACCGGAACTGGCTGGCGCGCCTGCCCTTCTGGCACGAGGCGGACGAATTGCTCTTCGTCCATGCCGGTCTCCGGCCCGGATTGCCTCCCGAGCGTCAGGACCCTGCCGATCTGATGTGGATCCGCGACGGTTTTCTTGACCATGCCGCACCGCATCCCTGGCTTGTGGTGCATGGTCACACCGCGCTCGACCATCCCGCGCATTTCGGCAACCGGATCGACCTTGACGGCGGCGCAGGCTTTGGCCGCCCGCTCTGGCCTGCCGTGTTCGAGGGGAGGGATTGCTGGCTGCTGACCGAGACCGGGCGGGAACGGCTTGAGCCGACAGGGTAACGGCCCCCTCCCCGTCATCCCCGCGAAGGCCGCCCTGTCATCCCCGCGAAAGCCACCCCGTCATCCCCGCGAAAGCGGGGATCTCTCACCAGTGCCGGAGATCCTCGGATCAAGTCCGAGGATGACGGCCCCCCCAACGCTCACTCCCGCCGGATGATCCCGGTGATCGCCGCCGCCCCCACGGCGGTGACGATCCAGCCCAGCACCGTCAGCACCCAGCGCACCCACCACAGGTGCCAGCCCCACGACCCGCGATTGGTCGAGGGTGCCCATGCCCCGGTCTGCCCGATCACCACGATCGGCACCACCACGTCGAACGCATAGGCCCCGGCGTGAAACGTCTCCCAATCGCGCCCCTTACCATGCCGCGCCGACCACTCTGCCGCCGGGTTCGCCACCGCCCCATCCTCGGCCAGCGCCCACCATTCGGGGGTGGACAGGATCACATCCGAGTTCGGCGCAAAATCGCCCGCCTGCCACGCCTGATGCGCCAGACCCGCGCCGATGGCCCAGAGAAGCAACAAAGCCCAGATGAAATTGAACGGCTGATAGCCATAGCCCGCCAGCCAGCGCGACATGCGATCCTTGAAATGGTTCCACGCGATCCGCGCCCGCAACCCGGCATTTTGCCAATAAATCTGCTCGCGAAACCCGGCCTGCGCCATCGCCACGGCATGGCGGTCGGGCGGCGTGGTGCCATCGCCTGTCTGGGGCCATTGCAGATGGAAAAGCTCGAAGCGCTCTAACAGGGGCATGGTAAACCCGTGATCCAGCGCTTGCGCCGATTTGGTGAACTCGCTCAACACAGCAAAAGATTCGTTTGACGGCGTTCGAGACGCCCTCGCCACCAGCCGCGCAAACCGCCTCTGGTCGCGCATCCGCGCCCGCGCGTGCTTGCGCTCGACGTTTTCCTTCTCGATCAGCACCGCGCGCCGGTCCGCGTCATGCCCCATCGCCCGGAAGACGCTGGCCAGTTGCTCATAGGGCTGCGGGCGGAACTCGTTAGCCGCCTCGGCATCCTTGGCCACCCAGCCCAGCCGCATCTGCGCGGTCATCGGGCCGTGGATACTTTCATAGCGAAATCCGTTGAGATAGAGGCACCCGACCAAATCCCAACTCGCCGCATCATCCACAAGGTTCGCGACTTTTGCGCCATTCAGGTCCACCGCTCCGCTGACCGCCGCAACCCCGCGCCAGTAAAAATCCTCCGCCGCCATATTCTGCGCGATGAGCGCCTTGCCCTCCGCATTCCCGAACCGCGCGTCCTCGCAATCCAACTGCCCGCCGATCCCGGCCCCGGCCAGGCTCACCTCCCCCTTTGCCGTAACCCCGCGCAGAAACACATCGCCCGTCACCCGCGCGCCCTGCGCGTTCAGCGCCCTGCCTCCTGCGTTCTCGAACCGCGCGCCCACGCAGGCCAACTGCCCGCCGATCATGGCCTCGGAGAGGCGCACCTCACCCTCTGCCGTGACCCCGCGCAGAAACACGTTGCCCGTCACCCGCGCGCCCTGCGCCATCAGCCCCGGCATGTTGCTGCGACTTAGGTTTAGGAACTCGAACCGCGCTTGCAGCGCCTCGATTGGGTTCTCGAACCGGCAGGCGAATAGCCCGGTCGCCCCTTTCGCCGTGGCGAAATCCAGGTCGAGCGTGCCGGTCACATAGGCCCCCGTCAGGTCCACCCCGCTATCAGCGACCGGCCACCTCCTGCACCCGCCGCAGATCAGATAGCGCAGCAGGTCCGCCCGAACGCGGCGCGCATCGCTCGGGCCGTCGGGCAGCGTCCCATCGCCCAGAACCGTCGGCACCCCCGCCTTGCAATTCTCCAGCAGGGTTTTCTCGGCACTACTCAGCGCCGCCTCGTCGATATCGGCATGTCGTCGGATCGTCATCGCGGGGCACTCTCGGGCAAGCCTTGGGGTCGGGTCCTACACAAGCACCTTGCCCCTGTCCTGACAAGCCGCGCGCCACCGGCGAGATCCTAGGGTCAGGCCCGAGGAGGGCGGGGGCGGGGTGTCCCGCGCGTTACGCCCGAGGATGACAGCGGCGCGCATGTATATCAGGCTTGCAATGCCGCAGATGCAAAGCCAAGGTCCGGGGCAGGCTTGAAGAGCGGAGGACAGCCATGAACGATATCGTGATTCTCGACGGGTGCCGGACGGCAATCGGAACCTTTGGCGGGGCGCTGGCAGGCACGCCGCCCACAAAACTGGGGGGCATCGTCGCGCGCGAAGCGCTGGCGCGCGCCGGGGTCGAGGGCGGGCAGATCGGCCATGTCGTCTATGGCCATGTCATCAACACAGAGCCGCGCGACATGTATGTCAGCCGCGTGAGCGCGATGGAGGCCGGCATTCCCGACACCGCGCCCGCGATGAACGTCAACCGGCTTTGCGGGTCGGGCGCGCAGGCCATCGTTTCGGTGATCCAGTCGCTGGCGCTTGGCGATGCCGAGTTCGGCCTTGCCGGCGGTGTCGAGAACATGAGCCGCTCGCCCTTCATCATCCCCGATCAGCGGTGGGGCGCCAAGATGGGCGACGTCACGACGCGTGACATGATGCTGGGCGCGCTCAACTGCCCGTTCGGCACCGGCCATATGGGCGTCACCGCCGAGAACGTGGCCGCCGAACACGGGATCAGCCGCACCGATCAGGACGCCTTTGCGCTGGAAAGCCAGCGCCGCGCGGCAGAGGCCATTTCCGAGGGGCGGTTCAAATCGCAGATCGTGCCGGTCGAGGTGCGCGTCAAACGTGACATGGTTGCCTTTGACACCGATGAACACCCCAAGGCCACCACCGCAGAGGCACTGGCCGGGTTGAAAACCGTGTTCCAGAAGGACGGCACCGTGACCGCAGGCAATGCCAGCGGTATCAACGACGGGGCCGCGGCTCTGGTGCTTGCACGGGCCGAGGCGGCGGAGAAGGCAGGGCTGAAGCCGCGCGCGCGCGTGCTCGGCTATGCCCATGCCGGGGTGCGCCCCGAGGTGATGGGGATCGGGCCTGTTCCGGCGGTGGAAAAGCTGCTCGCGCGGATCGGCCTCACGGCGGATGATTTCGACGTGATCGAATCGAACGAGGCCTTCGCCGCGCAGGCGCTGGCGGTCAACAAGGGGCTTGGCCTCGACGCCGCGCGCGTCAACCCCAATGGCGGGGCCATCGCCCTTGGCCATCCGGTGGGGGCCACGGGCGCGATCCTGACGGTCAAGGCGCTTTATGAACTGGAGCGCACGGGCGGCAAGCGCGCGATCATCACCATGTGCATCGGCGGTGGTCAGGGTATCGCGCTCGCCATCGAAGCCCTCTGACGCCCGAACGGCGTTAAGCCAATCTTCACCGCGATGCCGGATGGTGGCCCGAACACCATCCGGCACGGCGGAGGAGGGGCATGAGCCTGGCGAACAAGCTGGCGGAGGAACGGCGCGCACGACTGGCCGCCGAACGTCTGCTGGAACAGAAACAGGCCGAATTGCAGGACGCCAATCGCAAGCTTGGCCTGCACGCGCGCGCCCTCAGCCATGAGATCCACGAGACCCGCGCCAAGGTGGCCGAGGTGCGCGACGAGAATAAGCGCGTCAAATCCGATCTCACCGTGGCCCATCAGAAGGTCGAGATCGCCGAGCGCAGGCTCTGGCATTCGATCCAGACCATAGAGGACGGGTTTGCCTTTTTCGACGCCGACAGCCGGATGATCGCGGCCAATCGCGCCTGGCTTGCGGTTTTCGACGGTCTTGAGGCGGTGAAGCCGGGGATCAGCTATATCGAGATCCTTCAGATCCTCACCGACGAGGGGATCGTCAATACCCAAGGTCGCAGCCCGCAGGAGTGGCGCGAATTCATGCTCGACCGCTGGCAGAGCGCGGCACCCGAACCGGAGGTGCTGCGCCTCTGGAACGGGCATTACATCCGCATCATCGACCAGCGCGGCTCCGGCGGTGACGTGGTCAGCCTCGTGCACAACATCACCGAAACGATCCGCCACGAGAAGGAGCTGAAGGAGGCGCGCCGCCGCGCCGAGGCAGCCAACCGCGCCAAATCCGCCTTTCTCGCCAATATGAGCCACGAGATCCGCACGCCGATGAACGGCGTGGTGGGGATGGCCGATCTCTTGATGGAAAGCGCGCTGGACGAGGAACAGTGTTGTGTGACACTCTATTCCGAAGTGTTTCCGGATAAGCCCCGAAGAGGTCGGCCTTTGCCGGATGGGGCAGTAAAATAAGGGGAGTATGGACG